>JADFGN010000723.1 GCA_022567695.1 Candidatus Poribacteria bacterium
CGAAGATTTCAAGAAAAGGTTCATGAGGTGACGAAACAATCGAGTAGGGACGCTGGACGATCTTATCCCCAACCTCGAAACCAACGGTCGCATATTGGCCGGGTATAAAAGTCAGTTGTTTATCTGGACGGAATTTGAATGCCGCCAGATCTTCTGAAAAGTCTTCCCTTTCAATGAGCTCTGCTCTACAATATTTTGTTCGCGTTCGCGTTCTTTGCATGTGTGATATTTCCTTATTAAAATTCCAATTCCGTGCGAGTTTACAGGTGAATATGATTGTTCCGAATATTGTACCGAAAAGATCAAAGTGGATCAAGACTTATGATCGAGTTTTCAGAGATAACAGGCGTTTGGCGGAATGCCTCTAAAGCCTGAGTGCTTCAACAACCTTTTCAAGTTGTATTTTCCCATCCTGTAATATCGGCGGACCGTGCGAAACGAGGATGCTGTCAAATTCGTGATCTAGCAATTTTCGATAGGATTGGCCGGCGAGTTTTTTATCCTTCATAAACAATTTGGGCGTCGTGCCAAGGTTTTCAGCAAAACCCAACAGCCGCATTAGAAATCCACGATCGCTGGGCTGAAAATTCATAAGCGCATCACCGACGATAAGAGTTCCCTCTCCCTGATTGTGCCTAAAGATCGTCTCCCCCGACGACACACCGGACATTTCAATCACTCCCAATCCGCCGGGCAACGTTTCGCCATCTCCAAAGGCATCATCAACCGGGATGCCGAGTTTCGGTACAGCTTCACGGTTTGCGAGGATTTTCGCGCCGTATTGCTCGCGGTAGATTTCAGCATCTCGAACATGCATTCCCCCGGTGATAAGTATGTGCGTCGGCTTGCCAAGTGCCTCTAGTGCTTCGGTTTCTGTTTCAGATAACGTGAACGGGTCGATTACAACGATTTCGTCGCCGCCTGTGATGATGTGCATTGCAGATATGATTTTCACGGGACCGGCCTTGAGTATTGTTGTCGCTTGGTAGATGTTGGGAAGTAATTCTTTCATTGTTATCCTCCTTCATTTCAACATGAGCCGGGTGACTTGGGGGTCAACAATCACTTTGTCATTCTCGAAATCCAACTTCATCCGCCATTTCTGCATCGTGTGAACGCCGATGATCACCTCTTCCGTAATGATTTTAGAGACAAGAAACTCATCGGAGAGCCGATAAATTTCGATGTAGAAATCTGTACGAATTGCTTCTTCAATCGTGATATACTCATCTTCTTTGGCAGTTTCAAACACCATCGGTTCAGGCAGTTTCTCAATGGACGCAATCGCTTTGGCAATGTCATATCTCACAAATGAATAGGTTGCCCCACTATCAAACAGCGCAGTTGCGTCTTGTCTGCCTTTCGCCCCAACCAGTTTTATTGTTTGCTTGATGATGCCCATTTCTCACTCCTTTATTGGAATACAATTTATAGCGAGTAGATCTTCGTGCAATCCCAAAATTATCGGTCTTCCCCAAACTGCTCCAACATTTCCCTCGCCTCATGCCCTTCCTCTGATTTGGGATATTTGTCAGCAAGTTCACGCAGGAGTTTTAGGGCTCCGCTCTGACGGAGTTCTTGCGCCAAATGATAGTGCGCTGCACGCAACATTGCAGACGGGGCTCTCGGTCCTTCGGGCGCGACGGCGATAATCTGATTCACCTGTTCCAACGCTTTATCCAACTCACCTTTGGCTCTGTAACATTCTGCAAGACGTTCTCGTGTTTCAAGGGTAATGAGGAGATCGTCATAATCTTTAATCAGGCGGGTATTGATTTCAATTGCCTCGTCCCAATTTTCTCCCCATTGCGCAATGACAGCCAACCCCTGCAAAGGTGCTAAGGCCGCATATTGGTTTGGCGCGCTATCCGTCGCTTGTCGTAGCAGTTTTGCAATCTCCGGTAACTTTTGCCGTGCTTCCAACTCAGCGATGACGCCCTCTTCATGCGACAGTTCAATGAGACGGTGAATGACTTGACGGCTGAGATACGGATTCGGACTGGCGATAAGACTGATCAAAAGGTCGATTGCTTTTTCGCGCTGGTTAATCCGCCAATACACCTCCAAAAGGTGCATCATGGCTTCATTGGCAAAGCGAGTCTGCGGGAAATTTTCTGCAATCTCTTTGAATATGGATTCAGCGCGGACGTAATCAAAATTTTCCTCATAGACTCTGGCAAGTGTGGCTAGGGCTTCAACGGTAAAAGCGTCGGGATATCCTTGATGAGCTAACTTCGTAAGGAGTTCAATTGCTTGATCGGTTTTGCCAAGTTCGTGATAGCATTCGGCTGCGCGGCGAATGGCATGCCTCCCCTGATCGGTACCGCGAAACTCTCCAGCCATAAGATAGGCTTCAATCGCCGCTGCTAAATCGCCTTTCTCTTTGAGAATTTCTCCTTTGATCGACAGTAGGTGCACAATATTCCAATGCCCCGGAAAGATGGCTACGGCAGCATCGCATGCCTCAAT
>JADFGN010000724.1 GCA_022567695.1 Candidatus Poribacteria bacterium
CGTGTAGCGACTTCGAGGAGTCCTTGCGATTCTACCGCGAACAATTAGGATTAGAACAGGTCATGGAACTCCAGATTTCTGAAGCGGTGGCGAAACCACTAGGACTCGCGCCACGCGGGTTTCGTCAGGTCCGGCTGAAAGCAGGAAATACCCTAATCAAACTGATGGATATCGAATCGCCCCCGCCGGCCGCTTCGCATGAATTCGCCGCCGGGGTGCGGTGGCTCACCTTTTTCGTTGAAGATGTGAAGGAAACTATAGAACAACTGAAACAGAAAGGCGTGGAATTTCTGTCCCATCCTGTGACGGCTCCAGATGCCGCCGGGGTGGTCTGCACAAGAGATCCGGATGGAATTCTCATTGAGTTTGTGCAAATCTGAAGTGGTAAAAAATCATAATGGAATATACAGAATCCAATTCCTGCTGAGACACAGTTTCCGTTCAACTTCTGCCATCACCTCTCCTTGTCCTTCCAGTTCTCGACGGTCAATCCAAAAATGCGGGTAAAATGCCTTTCGTTATTGGTGACCAACACGCAGTCATTCGCCAAAGCAATGGCGGCGATAAGTATATCCGCATCGGGAAGAAGCTCGCCCGTTTGCCGTAGCTGGGCATATACACGAGCCGCGATTTTGCAAGCGTCCAACGAGAAATCCAGGACCTCGTTGTCTTCGAGCAACGTCTCGAACTGTGCCATTTTCGTCGTCGCGTTCCTGTGTTCCAATCCACGGCGAATCTCATATTCGTTGATGATTGTCATCGTCAAGTAATCGAAGTCTGACAAGTAGGTGTTGACACGAGCCGTAACAACAGCGTCGCCCCGCATCCACAAAGAGAGCGTATCGGTATCAAGAATCCTCTTTTTCATCAACAACGATTCCTTTGTCTTTGATGAGTTGGGTTCGCCCAAACATCTCCTGGGCATCTTCGTGGGTCAGATCGCTCCAGATACCGGCGTAACCCATAATTTTCGCTTTCTTGGCATTCGCTTCGAGGTCGATTTTGTCTGTAATTGTTACTGACACACGGTGGGATGCCAGGTCTCGCAATTCATCGGGGAGCTTTATGATGCCATCGGATGTAATCTGTGTTTCAAACGTGATGATCATCGTATCTTCACCTCCTGAAAATGTTCAAACATTATATCAAAATATCAACACGGCTTCAACTCTAATGCGAAAAAAGCTTGAAGCATCACTTAAACGCTGACGGCTTGGACTCTTCGGGTGGTCTGTCTACTCGTCTCCGGGTGCGTCGGGTTCCTCCCCTTAGCAAGCGGGAGCTTGAGTATAGCGAAGACTCCAGATGCGTTTTCTCGTTAGAGGGCTATTGAGCAGGTGCTTCCAAAATCAGCACGCCCAAATCGCTTGGTGCCACAGATTCTGCGCTCGACAGCGGCTCCGCCCAGTGGATGGCTTTGTCATTAGATCGATGGACAACAAAATTAAACCCGATCCGTTTGTGCCGTTTTGTTTTGAGAGGATCGAAGCCGCGAAGAACGGTGAAAAACGGGATGCGCGCTTCGATGATATAATAATCGGCTTGCTGTCTCACAGCCACTTCGAGGTTCTTTGCCTGATGATTGTAAATGCGTTCCGGTGCCCATTGCCCGAAGTAGGGTTGGTCTCCGTTAAAGCCTGCTCCCTTTGGGCATATCCAGAAGATATATCGACTGGGATCGCTCTCAGTTTGCAAGTAGGCGGGTTTCTCACCGGCTGTCGGTTCCAAATCTATGTGTATACTCAATGCATCCGCACCCTCATAAAATTGGGTCACATCCGGCACAACAATCTCATCATCATAGATTTGAGCGAGCAGGTAGAGCGAGTCCTCTCCCCACTGTAACCATAGCAAGGCTTCATCTCCGGGCGTCCTGAGTACCTTTTCCAGAGGCCACTTGTCATCATGGCCATCGATTAGCATTGGCTGGCGGGTATACGGTGCCCAAGCCATCAGATTTGCCCGACAATTTACACGGGTTTCCACATGCGTTTCCCCGGTATCGATCAGGACATCTTTGTAAATAGCGGTCACAATTTCTCCGCCAATGAGTCCAAGGGAAACCTCCCCTAACCCCTCCTTATCAAGGAGAGGGACTCCGTTTCCTGATCTGCCCTTATTATTGAGGAAAGGAATTTGCACGGATTCGGCATCTAGGTTTTGTCCATAGTGAGTAGAAATCGACCCTCGAAATATATTTGAATCTGGGCCTTCTTCGTACAGAGGAACGACGATGGGGAGTGACGGTTGCGTGCCCCCTCGCCGATTGGTTTTGACAATGGATATATTCGTTGATTCTATCACAAAGGGATCGAGATTCAGATCAGAATCTTCCAGACGAAAATAGAGCGGCGTGTTGATGTTAAAATTGCGAACGATCTTGCTGTCTTGCCTAACGATGACGAGATGCCCCCGAACCCCTTCATTGACGTAAGCATGATCGGCAATTGCAAAATCGTGG
>JADFGN010000185.1 GCA_022567695.1 Candidatus Poribacteria bacterium
ACCTTTTCCTTCTGAGGTTTTATCAGAAGTTTTCCAATTGTGTGATATTTATCGTGGAGGCTTTTGCGGGTATATTTTCTAGCGTTAAATCCAAGAAAATTAAATCCCTCATGAATGTTCGTAATACTGGTTTTTTCATCGGATAATTCAAGCCCAATTCCATTTTGAAGCAGGAGTTTGATTTCCTTCTTACGTCTGATAGCTTCTTTCTTCGTCTTACATACCACTATGAAGTCATCTGCATATCTGACGATAGGATTCATTTTCCTCCCCCATTTGTCTTTCTGGGATTCACCCCATTCGTCCAGTGTTGTTAGTGCAATGTTAGCTAACATAGGGGATAGAATGCCACCCTGTGGAGTGCCTACAATGCTATCAGAATACCCTTTATCCGATATGATTCCTGATTTGAGCATTCTTTTGACGGTCTCCCTAATTGGCTTTGCCATCTTCCATTCTTTCATCTTTATAATGATGGTGTCATGGTCGATATGGTCAAAGCACCCTTTGATGTCTCCTTCAAGTACCCATTGAGGAGCACTTCTGCGGGACATCTTATTAAAGATGCGTTCGATTGCATCTTGGCAACTCTTTTTTGGTCTGAACCCGTAGGAACAGTCCTTAAAGTGATATTCTGAAATTGGTTCAATCGTTATTCTATGAATTTCCTGTATCACCCTGTCCATAATAGTAGGTATACCCAGTGGGCGTTTCTTCCCATTGGATTTAGGGATATACACCCGTCTGATGGGACTTGGCATTTTATCATTTTTCACCTTACTTAGAAGTTTGTCGCGGAATAAATCCGCATCTTTTCTAGGTTTAGGTGTTGTCACTCCATCTACTCCTGCGGTATGTTTCCCGCTATTAGTACGGGTAACTCTCTCAATCGCTACTATCCTGACAGCTCTTGAACATCTTGACAACAGGTAGGTTATGTGCCTGATTCTATCAACGTCTCTGTCTCTAACCGCTTTATCTAGTTGTCTTTGCTTCTTGAGTACATAAGCCTCACACTCTTTTCGGGCGTGTAGGTCTATCCACCCATCTATTGGCTGACATGGGTCAATCATTTGATTGTTCATGCTAATCACTCCAATAAATTCGTTGCTTCCAATAACCTTCAAAAGTTGATTCTAAACATACTTGTTGAGATTATCATCTAATCCCAACTACCTGTCTTCCTCTGCCATACCATCTGGGTTAACCAGATAGCTTAGGCATTCTCTAACTTCTGTCTAATGCACTTCACCAACGGGTTAGGTGCGGACTTTACCCCAGTATCTGTACGACCTATCAATAATGGTATTTGCAAGACCACTACTCAGACAATGTCATTAAGTTAACGTGAAATCCTATGGCTTTGACTTTGTCAGATTAGGAATTGACTGACAATTGCATGCATTTTTGTGCAGGTTGAGAAGATGGATCAAGTCGGTTGAAGTATAGATGTCATTTTTTGTTGGCTTGTTACCCTCATGACCATGTTCCATTTTCAACCGCGACTTGATCCCCGTTTTAAGAGTTTTGTGATCTACAACTGGGCATTGGTAGACAGATTTTACCGCACTGTGACTTAGCGACGGGTTTGGACATCGACACATCACAAAACCGGGATTTGCACAATCACGTTAAGTTAACGCAAGGGTTTGTAGCTCATGGAAAAACGCCTGGGCTTCAGACGCTTGTTTCTTTGAAAGGCGCGGTTTGTGCGAATGGGTTCAATCGTCTGGGTCATCTGTAACCAGAGCCTGTGCAACACAGGTAATGGATTGGCGAAGGTAAACAGAAAAACGACAGTATCCTTCATCTTGGAGAAGAGATTAGCCATATTGACTTGATAGCCGTGGGTGTTGGTTTAAGGCTTAAAGCGACGGCTTTCTGAGCTGGCTGAGCCAAAAGGGAAGCAAGATTCTTGGTAAAGATGGTGGCATGAAAGTCCTGATAGATAGCTTCGACTGAAATCCCACTCCAGTTTTCGACTTCCAATCGCAATTTCATCTGCCGGTAATCGGTTTCAACCGGCCACCTGTGCGGATAAAGGGTTGTGAAAAAGGAATAAGGATACAGGCTTGTATCGACCAAAGAGGTGGCTAAGACACACAGGTCACCGTTTTTCAACTGAAGCCGAATCAATCGAACGGTGAAAGGCTGTGTTGAGAGCTTGAGCGGATGACACGCTTTTCGGGCTGGATAACTTGGTGTCAACTCAACGATTTGTTCCGCTTGACCACAAGCGACGAACTGTTCGACCACCTTCCATTTCCCAATTGGCATCCGGGCACAGAAATCCGCAGATTTTGCCTTAATGGCAGCGAACAGCCAGAAAGCTGGATACCAAAGGTCTAGCAACACCAAATCCATGGGTCTCAAATGCTGACAGTGTTTGATGGCTAAACTTCGTTCGCCAAAGGATTTGGGAGCAATCAGCGCTTCAATCGTAACTCGGTTTTGCACATCGAACATCTGAGAGATTCTGGCTTTGGGACAGGTCCCACCTGTTGCCGGATGCCATACACCGAAATGCTCGCATACCTTTTGAGTGTGGGGCAAATCGACCATCGACCCATCAAAGGCGAGTAATCGCAAACCGTTGAATTGCAACACATCAAAGTGATCATAGAAATAGTGCACTTGTTCTGCGTTGAGGACAATGAACGCTGTGTGCTTTAGCTTCTGACGCGCTTGAGTAAAGGCACTTTTGCTTACATGCCGACAAGCGATCGGTTCTGCATCCAGCGCTTTGAAGAATTCATCAAGTTCGTCTTGTATCGCACGTTTAATCATGTTCATCAAGAACACCAAAACTATGACAAAAGTGAGGCACCGCTTGCGGCTAAAGTCCTTTGCTGACCGGCGATTCTCGGTCATAAACCTATGGCTTGTCATTTTCGCCTTCAAGCAATCGAGTAATCCAGTGTAACATTCGGCAGTCATTGAGTCCATTTTCCGCTCCTAGCTCTGAGATATTTACTGCCTTATTTTACACCATACATCACAACCTTTCCCTTAACTTAATGACATTGATTAGGTATTACTTTTGACGAAGGACAAGAAATTTCTGGCTCGTAAGCGGCCCAAAAGTCTGGGTGGATGCGTCAGCCCACCGTACCGCTAATTGCTCGATTTGGTCTGCATCTCCAATCCCAAATAGCAAACGCAAATCATTGCCAGCAAGGTAGCTTGCTCCACAAATCACCTCACGGGTTTGCGTTATGCCGTTGGCGGTAAGTCGCACTCGCGCGCCGATTGCCTCGCGATTTTTGTCCAACCCAACAAGCTTCACCGAAAGCCATTTCCCTTGATGACCAATCTCATTTCGCAGGATGACTGCCGGGCGGTTGGACTGACACAGAACAATGTCTGTATCGCCATCGTTATCAATATCGCCACAGAGCAACCCCCGCACAACATAGGAATTCTTATCTAGGCCAATTTTGCTCGTCACATCTGTGAAAATCCCACGTTGATTGTGAAATAACTGAACGGGTTGGGAATAGTCGAGCTTTGAATCGATCTGATCAACATTATCCCAGATATGTCCATTTCCGACAATCAAGTCAAGCCAACCGTCATTATCGAAATCGATGAAGCACGTGCCGAATCCAAGGGCATAAAATGAAGGGGCGGCAAGCCCGATATCGAAGGTCATATCGAAAAAGGCACCGGTACCATCATTTTCCATTATGCAATTGGCCTCAAGCGAAAAATTGGTGACCCACAGGTCTATGTCACCGTCGTTGTCGTAATCGCCTGCGTCAACCCCCATCGAACCGTTGGCGATACCGTCGCCATTATAGGCACACCCACGAAGTACCCCCTCTTCGCGAAATTTCCCGTTTCCTTGATTCACAAAGAGCGTGTTCGGTGTCATGTCGTTCGCAACGTAGATGTCGATGAAGCCGTCGTTATTCACGTCTGTAAAGACAACACCGAGTCCGCGCGTTGTCGGTTCAAAAACCCCTGCCGCTTTCGTTATATCGGTAAATGTCCCATCCCCATTATTGCGGTAGAGTGTATCCGCGATTCCCTGATAGTCATTCGGGCCGCAGTAGATACGAAGGTCCTTGAAATAACAGGCGGCATCGTTTTCCAGTGTGTATTGAACATAGTTGCAAACGTAGAGATCGAGATCTCCGTCACGGTCAATGTCTGCGAAAGCCGCGCTCGTACTGAGCTGAGGACACGCGACACCCGCCTGATTGGTTACGTCGGCATACGTCCCATCACCCCGATTGCGGAACAGAACGTTGCGTCCGAGATTGGTCACGTAAAGGTCGGTGTGTCCGTCGCCATCATAATCTGCGGCAACCGCGCCCATACCGTACCCGCTGTCGCCAACGCCGGTTTCAATCGTGACGTCCGTAAAATATCCCCCGTCATTGCGATATAGACGGTTCACAACGTTGGGATTTCCCTTCGGAAGCTCATTGCCTTGAACAAGATAGAGGTCAAGGTCGCCATCGTTGTCATAGTCCAGTAGTGCGCCGCCACTCCCCATCGTTTCGACAAGCCGGCGTTCTGGAGAAAATCCGTTGACATGCTGGAAATTAAGCCCCATTTCGGCCGTCACATCCCGGAAATAAGGGGTGTCTTGGGCAAAGATACGGGCACAGATAAGTAAAAAAGCAAGAGAACAAATGAACAGATGCCCCCATGAGGAGGTCTGCAGGTTTATGGCTTTAGGTAACATAGAGCAACGGAAGCTAGAATCGCCGCTTGACTGGTAAAAAGGAAGCAGGGCAATGCCCCAATGTAACCCCTACTCTTGGTCGTGTATTTTTCTCACAATCCGAAAACCGATATTGTGAGTCGAATCAAGCGGGTAGAACTTAAACCGCAACGGGCCACGAAGGAATGCGCGACCGACATCCCATGCGCCACCCCGGATAACACGGTCTTTTAAGACATTGCGGTGGCGAAGATGAATCGGGTTACGGGCAGGGCTACGTTTATAGAAGGTTGCGCTGTATTCGTCAAGACACCATTCCCAGACGTTTCCGGCGAGGTCGAAGACCCCTTCCGCAGATGCGCCTTTGGGAAATTGTCCTACAGGAGTTGGATGATTGTAGCGTCGAGCGAAATTGGCGTGCTGTTGTGGACGGGGTGGTGTATCTCCCCATGGATATCTCCGTCGGTCTATACCGCGTGCGGCTCGCTCCCACTGTGCTTCCGTCGGGAGGCTACCGCCAATCCATTCCGCACAGGCTTGCGCGTCGAACCATGTGACGCCGACGACTGGTTGTTTATCCTGATTGAGCGTTTCGTCCGCCCAGGTGTCCTCGCCCTGATACCCGCGTGGCCCGGGACGGCGCGTAGCTCTAATAAAAAGCCGATATTGGGCGTTGGTAATCTCGTAGCGAGAGATTTCATAGGCATCGAGAAACACGCGATGTTGCGGAAGTTCCGCTTCAAACGTGTGGCGTTCCAACATAGAACTGCGAAGTTTCGCGCCTTGATAGGCGGCTTCAATTTCTTCAAGGGTAGACCCCATGATAAACTCACCTTCAGGAATACGTACCCATTCAATCGTCGCAAGGGCACGACGCGCGGCGTCACTCAAGTCGGACGTTGCGACGGCGACCGGGTCGAATAGCAAGCAGATGAATAACAGGCAACCGAGTTGATTTCTCCGGATCATTCGTTTTGTCGAGCAACCCCGGCGCGTTGCTTCAGGGCCCCCCATGTCATCGGCAGTTTCGCACGCGGCGATACCGCAAAAGCTTCGATGAGGTCTTCAAAATACTCATATCGGGCAACCATCTCGCCGGCTGCATCCGCTACGCCAGCGTAGACGCCGACCTCAAGCGGTTCATCGAACTTCTGGTCGGTGGCACCAATCTCAATCCACGCGTCGTTCTTCTTCGGCTTCCACCATGCGGTAAATGTATCCTTTTCCCGGCGGAGACGAAGATAAAGATCCATTTCCCCCGCAGGTTCCTGGAAATTTGGCACGGTTGCAACCAGGCCTTCACCGTTATCAAACTCACGTTTCTGATACTGAATGACGGCATTACTCCCTTGAGCCGCGCCACGGCCCCAGAGTTTAATCGTGACCCATTCTCCATCGCGCCCTTGGTGGTCTTTTGTCGTTGGGGAGAAAGCGACAAGACCGGCGACAACAGATGAGGGTTCATAGTCCATCAGCAGGTGGGTCTCAACATCAAAATCGCCGTTATGCTCCTGATAGAGACGGCTTGGATCGTCATTTGCCCAAAGATTGTGGTTCGTTTCGCCTGTCATATGCAGCCACCCGGCTTCGGTCTTGCCAACATCCCATTGCTTCGGCTCCTTTGACCATTTCCAGTTTGGGTTCTGAAATTGATCTCCATCAAATGGATCGCCGAGTGACTCAGCTTCGGCCTGTGCTGTCAAAAATGCAGTTGCAATAAAAAGCGCGAGAATGACTCGCGAGAGTGATAAATTCTTAACTCTCATTTACGTTACCCTCTTTTCAATTGAAAAAGATAGGGGCACGGTGTGTTGTGCCCCGTTATCTGCAAAACTATCGATTCGTACGAATCACTTGCGTTTCAAATCACCCCATGTGACGGCGAGACGGTCTCTGGGGTCCACTGCCGTTAAAGCATTTGACGCCTCTCTGAAGAAATCAAAAGAAACCGTCATCGAGGCATCGGCAGATTCTCCGTCGGCGATTCCAACGTAGATACCAATCTCAAGCGGCGGTATCAAATCATTGGTCACTTTGCCGACGGAAACCCAGTCACCTGCATTATCGGGTTTAAACCATGACTCATATTCGTCACCGATTCTCTGAATTCTCAGGGCAATCGGAATCGGATTGTCTTGAGATGGATTATAATCCGGCTGCGTCCCGACATAGCCAAGGGCGCCATCGTCGTTCTCACGACGTTGATATTGGAGGACTGCGTTGTTGTCTTGAGCAGCACCCCGCCCCCAGAGCTTGAGCGTTACCCATTGGCCATCTCGACTTTGATGGTCTTGCGTCGTGGCAGAGTAAACGATAATCCCGGCGACGGTGCTGGTATTTTTGTAATCGACGATCATTGAGGTTTCGACGTCGAAATCCCCGTCGCTCATCTGGGTGAGTCGGGTTGTATCGTCATTCGCCCAGAGGTTTTGGTTGAAGCCAGCCTCAAACACAAGCCAGCCATCTTTTTGTTCCCATGTACTGCCGTTGTCCTGGATGTCCCAAAATGAACTGACATCCGAACCTTCGAACTCATCGTTCTCCAGCGCTTGAGCGGATAGGACGCCGCCAAGGATAAGTACTGTCACGATGAGAAAAGCAAAAGGCTTTTTCACAATAGACTCCTTTCGTATCTGAAGTTGAGATTGAAATGAAGCAGAATCAAGTGCTTCACATTTAGGCTGTCATGATAACACTTACGCAGAAATATCTCAACAGAAAATTGGCGAATGCCCCGCCACGAGGTCTCAACTAATTATGAGACGCTGGGTGATGAAAGGTCAACGTTTGGCGAGGTGAAGTTTCAACCACTTCACTTCGCGTACCATCTCGCCACTCGATCCAGATTTTCGCGGATTCCGCTTTACCGATTCCAAAAAGGGGTCGTGTATCGCTGCTTGACGCATAACTTCCACCACTGTGGATTTCGTAGGTCTGCCGTAGGCTATCAGGGGTCTCTAACCATACTCTCGCCCCCACCGACGCAGTAGGCGGCTGAACGACGACTCGTACCCACCCGTTGACGTTTCCACCATCGTTGCGCAGGAGTGTGGTGGGACTGTGGAGGTTGTTGATAATCACATCAATATCACCGTCATTATCATAATCGCCAAAGGCAGCGCCACGACTGATCTGTGGAATCGTCAACGCCGGTCCGCTCTGAGAGGACATGTCTGAAAAGATTCCGTATTTATCGTTTCGGAATAGTTGCTTCGGTTGGGCATATTTGCCAACATCATCAAACTTTTCAATATTGTCGTGGATGTGCCCATTGACGATAAAAACGTCTCGCCAACCATCATTATCCACATCCACAAAACCGCACCCCCACCCTAGCAACGGCAGAGAGGGTATTCCCGTGCCGGAACGATAAGACACATCCGTAAAAAAGCCATCTTGGTCGTTATGACTGAGTGTATTCACCTGATTTTGAAAATTCGTAACGACTAGGTCCAACCCGCTGTCGTTATCGAAATCGGCGAGGTCAATTCCCATACTGTTGCCCATTGTTGCGTCGTCACTCAACGCAATTCCAGCGATGAAACCAATCTCTTCAAAAGTGCCGTTCCCAAGATTGCGGTAGAGGAAGTTCGGGCTCATATCGTTCGCAACAAAAATATCCACATCACCATCGTTATCGTAATCACCGGAAACCACGCCCAATCCCCGTCCTGCTCCGGTAACTCCTGAAACCTGCGAGACATCGGTAAACGTGCCATCGCCATTGTTGCGATAGAGGGTATCCGGTTCGGCGTCGAAAGTTTCCGGGCTACAATACACACTAAACATCTTAGACACACACCCATCGCGCTCTCCGAAATAACGAACATAATTCACGACATAGATGTCCAGGTCGCCGTCGTTGTCTATATCGAGGAAGGTACTTGAAGTACTCCAGCGCGTCTCGTCGACCCCGGCAGTCTCGGTGGTGTCCGTAAAAGTACCATCGCCGTTGTTGCGATAGAGGGTGTTTCTACCGAAGTTACAGAGGTAAACATCCACCCATCCATCCCCGTCGTAATCAGCAACGCATACCCCCGCGCCAAATCCGGTATCATCGACGCCCGCTGCATCGCTAACGTCTGTAAACGTACCGTCCCCTCTGTTGCGATAAAGTGCATTCGACGCCCCACTCCCGGTGACGTGACCGCTGTTAACGAGATAGATATCGAGCCATCCATCGTTGTTGTAGTCGAAGAAGGCACAACCCGAACCGATTGTCTCCGGAAAAAGGTGTTCCCCAGTTGCGCCATTGATATGAACAAAATGGATACCCGCTTCCCCCGTCACATCTGTAAACGTCGTCCACCCCCACAACGGACTCGTATTTGGCGAGAAAAACAACATCATCGTCATGCAAAATATGGGATGTCTATGGAAATGTAATAGACGCTTGACCTTTTCAATCGTGCGATGGATGTTCATAATCTCCTACCTATTCCCAAGCTTTGCGTATCTTGGCTCGAATCGCGCGAACTTCCGCATCATCAGGGGCATCTTGATACGCATGCTCAATCTCTTTGAGAGCGTCTTGTATCCTGTTCAGGCGAAAATAGATCGAGGCAAGCGTGGCACGATATTGGGGAGTTGGAGCGTCTGATAAAGCGGCATTTGCCAGCTTTAAGGCTTCATCAAGATTCCGATTCTCTTCCACAAAAAGCCTTGCCAGCGCGTTTTTCGGAAAGGGTGCTTTGGGAGCGAGAGCAATTGCACGCCGAAAATCCGATTCCGCCCCAGTCCCCTTCCCGCCTTTCTGCCGCACTTCTCCTCGCCACCAGTAGCCCGGTGCCCAGACGTGATCTTTGTTGATGCCCATATCATACGCCGCTTCGGCGCCAGCGAAATCGCCTTGCATCTCTCGCACTCGTGCGAGTTGCGTGTATCCATCAAGGCTATCGGGCGATTGCTGTATGAAGGCTAAAAACGCAGACTCAGCCGATTTGAGATTGCCCAATCTCACTTCAGCAAGCCCCAGGTAGAAATGTACCTGAGGCGCATCTGCACTCATCTGGAGTCCCAGAAGCAATCTCTGCTTCGCCGCTTCAAAATCACCGACCTGCATCTGAACATAAGCGAGTTTCTGTAAGGCATCCGGAGAGGTGGCGTCTACTTCGACCGCTTTTTGGAGTTTCGCAAGCGCTTCCCGCCATCGTTTCTGATTAACAAGCTGACGTGCCTCCCGAACGTAAAGCTGCGCCTTGGTTTGACGATAGCTTGCAAGCTTTTTTTGACCTGCATCCAGGGCACCGAGTCGAAAAAGAACTTGGGCGAGAGCATAATGGAAAGTGGGGTTATTCGCGTCCAGTTTAATCGCCCGTTGATAAAAATTTTGGGCTTCATCGAGATTCCGCCGAGCGGCAGCGACCTGTCCACGTCCGAAAATGGCTTGTGTGTTCACCTCATCTTGTTCGAGTGCGGCGTAAAAGGCGGCATCTGCTTCATCGAGCCGATTAAGTTTAAGAAGAACGGTTGCAAGGTTGTAGTAAGCGGTGGTTGCTTTTGGATGGAGTTGAACCGCAACAATGTAGTAGCGCCGTGCTTGCTCATAATTGCCCCGCCCCGTTTCGATAAATCCTAAGTTATTGTACCAAGAGACGGGGGCGGTATCTCCCGCGTTCGCTATCGCCTGCTTATACCACTTGTCTGCTTTGTTTAGTTGATTGTTTTTCAGATAGGCATCCGCGAGTCTCCCCTGAATCTTCGGACGTTCCGGGAGAAGTTCAAGGGCACGATGGTAGGCAGTGATCGCCTTGGTGTAGGCCTTCAGCCGCATCGCAGACTCTCCCACGCCGACATGTGCTTGGGGATGGTCATCAAAAGCCTGAGCGAGATTCTCATAGAGATCGAGTGCCCTATTCCACGCTTGATTTTGGAAGGCAGCTTCTGCGGCACGAAATTGGGCGTCCATCGATTCCGAATTCTGGCCGAACACAGGCGTGCAGATCAGAATGAAAAGCAGCTGAATCGATAACAGACCGTGTATCAGAGATAAATAAAGCACATAGTTGCCCTTTCGTGGTGAGAGAATATGCTCTAAAATGCGGCTTTAAGCTCATCTATCTCGACCTATTGTGAGTTTCAACAATCTCAAACTCGGACGCTCGCAACTGGAGAGGATGGGGCGTCAATGCCAGCTTTTTATCCTGCCCTAAATGCAGGACAGCTGTGGCATTTGGTGAACTACGTGGCTTCGCTGGCTGAAAACGGAAACTGGCGATAAAACCGCATCTCCCAACCATCAACGGAAACGGTGGATTAGGCAAGACTCTGTTCGCCGGGGTTCTTGACTCAATCCAATCGACGAGTTAGTTTAAGAGGTATCTTGATATTCCACCCCATAGCTATCCTTGGCTTCGATAATGCCGTCGGTCATAAACACGAGCACATCGCTGCTAGCCAGTGGGAACTCAATTTCTCGGTATGATATACCAGCCATCATGCCCAGCGGCATCCCTTTGGCCACGAGTGGCTCGACCTGACCGTCGCGTAAGAGTAATGGATGGGCGTGATGTCCGGCGTTGGCAAGCGCATCTACCTCTTCTGCCAAAACGTCTGTTCCCAAAACCGACGTTGGCAACGATTCTCCCTTCGGTTGCACATCACTTACGCTAGTCACGGGCTTGCAAGCTGGCTCTGAATCAAAAAGCGCAAAACTAATGGCTAGTACATTCATACACGAGCCGTGACACGAGTCCTCCTTCATACCGCAGTTTGGAAGGGCTTGAACGCTTCGCCGGCCGCCGCGGCTTGGCGCTCCAACTCACCGCGCCAACCCACTACCTCCCCAGCTTTGATGTGCCCGATGTCAAACCCCGGGTACCGGTCCTCGAGCGCATCCCCAAGCTTCTGTGTTTCGGCCCAACGGTCCCACGCGGTCTTCATCCACTCGTGTGGCAAAGCGGCTCGCACGGCAGGATCGAGTTGCCACGCGTGTCGCACGTCCGCCACTTTTCGCTCCCCGTCAAACGCGCCCGACCACTTCGACCAACCGATTGACAAAGTGTTGCGCTCACGATCACCCACGGTGTGCCCCGTGTGGATCGTCGCTCCATTGCGGATGAGCACTTCCCCGGCCTTCAGCCTTATCGCGACCTGGTTTGGCAACGGGTCCACGCGGTTCCAACTGGGTGTGTACGGTACCCCTTGGTCCTTCATCGCTTGCGGGAGGAGTACGTCATGCTCAAACGGCGTACGCCATCGATCGTGGCTACCAGGCACGAGCTCGTGGCACTCGTCGTCGACTAGCGCCAAGAACATGCTCACTGAGTTGCGCTCAGTGACTGCCTTCACGTTTTTTGCGCGGATTTCTTCCCAGCAGCGTTTTTCGATCTCCTCGGAGTAAGCCTCAGGGCCCTCCCCTCGGTCGTCCCTCTGCGCAAAGTAGCTCTTCCCAGTGCCCCACCACGTCGCGTCTCGGTGCCAACTGGGCCCATTCTC
>JADFGN010000186.1 GCA_022567695.1 Candidatus Poribacteria bacterium
TCGACGCCGTTTTTCGCAATTGCGGAAACGGTCATCAAACCGACCGGACGTCCCGTTTGATGACATTCAGGGCAAGAGAATTTTGGAACTGCCTTCCTTAATCGTGTTGAACAACACGTTGACATGGTCTATTTTCTCCAGTTTTTTTGTGTTAGGAAGTGAATTCACGTCCACAATCGCGGTGCCCAGAGAATGACCGCGATGAGCACGGCAGCCCAAGTCAGCCAACGAGTCCATGGCGCACCCTGATGCCGAACGTACAGCAGCCAAAACGCCCTTCCGAGCAGAATGGCGGAAAGCGGTAGCAGAACCCACGTGAACTTTGCCAGCCAGAGCCGGGCAACCGTTGCACCAGTCAAGGAGAGCGTTGACAACGCCGCGGGAAGAATTCAGCACCAAGGCATGGAAGCCAGTATGGCGAAGGTACTATGATGGAGTGAAGATTTGTGCATTGTGAACTCCTTTGTCAAAACGGCAAAAGATAACGCATGCCAGCGGAGAAGACAAAATCGTTTTCCAACTGCGTTCCGTTTAAGTCTTCAAACACAGGCAGCTGAAGGGATGCCTCGATGAGTAGGTTTTGCAGCAACACCCACTGAAGCCCCGGCGACAGAAAAATCGTGTGTCCGCCAGAGCTTGAGTCTGTTTCCCCATTGATCTGATTTTTCCCAGTGACAGTACTGTTGATTTCAAGATACAGGTTGACGACCTTTTCTCGATAGGTCTCATATTGCGCGGGATACAGACGGTATCCAAACGCCAGATCAGAGTTGAATTGATTCCCAAAGTCGATCGCCTCATGTTCGGTGTTGATGCGGTAAAACAGCGCAGCATTCAAGCCGAAGCGTCCACTGCTTCGAGTGAAGGCAAGACCGAACGGAAAATCCCACGACCCCGTGCCGAGTTGTAAACCCGCAGGAAGGGGTTTACCAGAGGCGTCTGTTTCATCTGTCGAACCCGTTGGAAACTTGACGGCCGCGAAGGCTGCCAGACGTGTGGTTTGATTCAGCCTATCCCGCTGCCAAAGGGCGTACTTGAGGTTCAAGGTGACATCCGAAATCCCTGTGTTGCGAATCTCTTGTTTGACTCCGTTTTCGGTCGTTGTCAACTGTTTTCGCATGCTCGGCACGATGAGAATCGGAATCAGACGACGTGTCACCGCAAATGGGACGACAATCGGAGTGGCAAGTATAGTGACGTTGCGGTCGAGTGGATCTTTGACCGTCCTCCTTCCCGTGCGAAGTCCCGACTTGCTGACGGCTCGAAAAAACGGGCGAACTGCACGCTCTTCAAAGCCAATGGACATCGCCGTCTGCGTGTGAAACGACATCACTTGAGCCAGCCCGCTTTCAATATCGATAAACAGCAGGAGGAGGAAAAGCACCGTTACAAATCTCGTTTTGTGATGCATTGCCATTCAATTCTTCTCCTTTGAAAGGACGAGGTACTTTTCGACGATGATCGTTTCAGGAATCGATCCTTTATCCTCATCGGAAATTACTTTAACCGCTTCGCCTGCAATGAAAATTTCCTCACTGGGCAATTTGACGGACGCTTTGAGCTTTCTGAGCAACTGGTTCTCTTTGAGGAGATATATCGTCTCGGTTTTCTCCCCCTTTTTATCCGTCGAAACGATTGAAAGCACTGTCTTGTCTTTCCACTTCACCAGTTTCCCAATCAGTGCCACCCAAACTTCCCGCGGGGTAAAGCCAGCATTTTCCACCGCTTTCTTCACCGCGTCAATCTCGATGTGCCGTCCTTCCTTGGGGAAAAGTAAAAGTGTCCCTTCCTTGATGTTGATGGTCGATTTCTCTACTGTGCGAATCGCCCGGATTCGCTTTTCCAAGCCGTAAGCTCAGAACGGACAGGTCAATCCATCAACGCGAACAATGACTTTCGGTTGTAGACCCTCTCTCCTCTTCTCCTCCGTGGCGAGAACAAACGGTGAAATTGACAAAACAGCAATGATGAATGCTGCTATTATCCATGCGCGAATTTGTTTCGTTTTCATGGCCATCTCTCCTTGTATAATATGTAGGTCGAGTTTCCAAACTCGACAGGATGCTGTCGAGATATGAATCTTGACCTACAAGATTTCATATCACGATCTCTTTGTCCGTTGGACGGAGCTTATCGTGTTCTATCGCTTCCAAGATGGGGCATTCTGTTGCCGGTGCTTCTCCCGCTTGACATTTCGCCGCCAATTTGACGAGAATCTGCCTCATCTGTTGGAGTGTCTCAATCTTCTGTTCAATATCGGCAATTTTTTCGTCCGCACGTCTCTTGACATCCTGACAGGTGCTGGTCGCATCAACTCGCAGAAAGAGCAACTCCGAAATCTCCGACAGAGAAAACCCGAGTTCCTGCCCCCGCTTGATAAATCGAATCCGTGCGACGTCCTCTTGGGAGAACTGCCGATAACCGGATTCGCTTCGAGGTGGCTCTTCGATGAGTCCTCGTCGTTCATAATAACGGATGGTTTCGATATTCACCTGTGCGGCTTTGGCTAACTTCCCTGTAGTAAAATGTGCCATTTTCCCACCTCCATGTTAAGTATACACCCTGTACCTAAGTACGGAGTCAAGTCTTTTTTTCATTTTTCTCAGATTCCCCTTGATTGTAACTGAGCGGGAATTTTTCGTTAATCAGCATGATGGGCTGGCCACCCGCGACAACACGGTAAGCGCGACTGAGAAAGTGCTTTCCTGCCAGGTGAACGATTGCCTCGGGCAACTCTTTTGGGTGTTCGATGCCGCACCACAGTAAGTCACGTTGTGTCTCCAATCCGCTGCTCCGCAAGAGCCGCCCTAATCCTTCGCCGTGAATTTCCAAGCCTTCTCGGATGGCTTGCGGCAAGCGTTGTGGGACGATGAGTGAGGTCGCGTAGGTATGGACTATCGTGGGGAATTCAGCGTTGCCCTGTGTTTGCAAAATCACTTCGCGAACAAGGATTTCGCGCCCTGCCGGAAGTTCAAGCCAAACGTGCTCGGTGGGTAGGATGTGCGTTTCTTGGTGGAGACGCACGACTTCGACTGGTGAAAGCGTGTAGGCTTCGATGAGCCGCGTCACCGTCCCATCGGTGACAAGCAGCATGCGGTGAAATGGCGTTAGTTGACTCAGATTGATTTCCGCCCAATCCGCTGGCTTGGCGGATTGGGCGAGGAAAAGGTCCTCCATTCGTTGCTTCGCACGATGGTTCATAGTCTGTTCGTAAAAATGTGTGCCTCGATGTGGGGTTGTGTCATGTTGTCTGGCAGGATAAGAAACTATACGAGCAGCCTCTGTTAGCAGTTTCATTTTCAGCTTAGATCCCTACTGGGCCCCCACCATTTTCCGTGAAACGGTTCCGCTCTTTTGCGTTACTGCAGAGACAGGCAGAAAAGGTGAGGCAGATCGCTCTTGGTTCATTGCGTTTGCACTCGCGGAGAACTCGCGTTACGCCGTCAGCGTTATCGCCGAACGTGCTGGCTGGGGAAGTGTCGTCGCGGGACCAATTTGCATCGGAATACCTTACAGAGCAGAAATTTACAAAGAGAGTAGAGAATCGGTAGATGCCGCCTAGATAGACACCTCCTGGTATCGATTGAGGAAATTCGCAAAACGTCTTGCCAAAATTCCTCGCATTTCTCCCCTCATCTTAAGTATCCTTTCCTCAAATTCAGAGGAGGTCAACATGGGGTATCAGCCATCCAAATTTCGATTGAAGAAGTTCTACCGATATGTACAGCGAGTTTTTTCCTTTCAGAAACACATCAAAACACTCAATGATTACCGAATTGCCCCGGATATTCCGACCGAACCGATGTTCGAGGCCTTATTTCTGTGCCTGCTGTTGCGGCTTTAGAGTTTCCGAGCCCTTGAGTTTGAAATGACTCATGGTCAGGCGCTTTAGTCATCCGACAGCCCGCCGATTTCTGTATCAACTCGCTTCGTTATGGACTTCAGTTCTTTGAAATCCAACCCCTTGATGAGATGCTCGTTTCTACCATGAAACAGATCAATGGTCGAAGCGCCGCAAAACGCAGCGGTATGATCGCCGATACCATCAAGGGCTACCATGTGGCGGCTTGAGATGGCACCGAATTTTTCCGTTCGGCGGTGATTCACTGTAAGGATTGTATGGCGGTACACCTGAAAAACAGCGTCACCCACTATGTCCACCGAGCGGTGTGACTCCACCATGTCGGTGCTGCACTCAAACCCTTTATCGCTGCTTTTCCGATTCTGCCCAAAGATCCTCACCCCGGCGACCGGGAAGCTGGCCATGAGGGAGAACTGACGGCGGGAAAGCGGCTAATAGAAAGAGTGATGGATCAATATGGCAAACGCTGGGTTGAGATTGTTCCCTGCGATGCGTTGTACATGAATTATCCGTTTGCGCAGCACTGCAAAATGAACGGGGTATCTCTCGTCGGACGGGTGAAGGACGAGCGAACGACATTATATCAAGAAATTAATACTTTGTCCGAGCAGGTCACTCCCATCAAGAACTATGACCCATCCCGTGGCAACTTGGGCGATTGTGCTGACATTGTTAATTGCCTACAACACGACGACGCCTATATGTTAAGAAGGTTAAAGACCAAACGCATCTACAACCTGACCCAGGCTCAAGTGATTCGTGAGCTTTGGTATAGCTATTTCAGCTTAGATTATCGTCTGCCGTGGTCGAGGTGGGTTTCTGCTCCTTGATGCAGATTGCCTCAGTTGCTGCCGGTGTTCCAGATGCCATCCTCAATCAATCTATATTTTCTGCAATTCTCACCTGCAGAGGAGGAGTTTGTCTTTGGATCTGGGAAACAAACGGGTAGCGGCTCGATTTGCGGCGTAGCTTGAGATCCAGTACCCTTTGGAAATCTCTATAGTGGCCTGCTTTAATTTGACAGATGAGACGTCTTCTGGTATGATAGCGGATAAATCGATATCAGAGCAGGCCTCTCTATCAAACTTTTAAGCGAATTCTGTTACATCAACGCAGACTGTCTAAAACATGGGAAACGGAGAAAGAACAACCTGCGGATCCATCAGACCTTTGGTAAATCGGACACGATAAGGCGACTCGAATGTAAAGTTTGTGGCAAGCGATTCTCGGAACGGGCTCACACTGCCTTATCGGGAAGTCATCTTCCCAAAGAGAAGGTCATCTCGATTCTTCATCACCTGGGGGAGGGCTGTGGACAGCGGCAGGTTTGTCGATTGGTGGGTGTCAGTCGAGACGGGGTCGCTCGATTGACACGGATTGCTGGGGATCATGCCACAGCGCTGCACAACGAGTTGGGAACTAAAGAAAAGCGCGCCAGACATTGGCCTTTTCAAAAGATCTCAAGTTTCATGCCTGTCAGAGCTGGGTTTCAGTGACCTATTACAATTTCTGTTGAGATCATCGCTCGTTGCGGATAAAGACGGGAGCAGGAATGTATACCCATCGGAGTCCCATGATGGCGTTGGGCGTGACTTCTCATATATCAAGCGTTTCAGCAGCTAATACTTTTAAACAAGCTCTTGAGAGACAATGTACCACTTGAAAAATGGCTTGTCCATTGGGAGATTGAAAGCTATCGCCAAAAGTCGGGAGGCGTTGAGAAAGGGGAAACTCGATATGGCAGTCAAAGGTTATGCTGAGATTGCAATTGTTGTATCAGATCTTGACAAAGCGAAAGTGTTCTATTGTGACCTGTTGGAAATCCCTCTGGTCGATTACCAACCAGATCGGAATCTCACACTCAAACTGGGCAGAAATCAATACATGGGTCTGTGGCTACCGGGGACGTGGCACAGCAACTATATGACAGCCGACGATATTCAGAAATACGCAGGAGCGTGCGATGGACGATTCCACTTCGTCTTTGAAGTCGATCCACCTGACGTCGATCGGCTATGCCGCAAGCTCGCGAATGCTGGGGTGAAGGTATATGGTCCCGTACTTCATGCAGATGGAGCATCACACGCCTATTTCAATGATCCCTTCCGGCACGCTGTGGAGCTTTGGGGTCGTTAATCTCTAGCATAGCGTATTTCTTTCTGATGAACTTTCATAGTCAATGCCAATATAATACGAAAAATTATGGAAAAAAGCTAATGATTCTGTTAAGCTATTCCGATGAAGATTTCAAAATACCATCAAGCGATCCACAAGAAAGTCACTTCTTTGGCTTTTGCTGTGTAAGATGCAATTATGGAACGTTTAGATTCAAAGTCACCTACTTGCTTAAATCACTAGCCAATCTTTGGTAGATACTCTCGCCTGGATAACAAAGGAAGACTAAATGAAGGACAAGGGTAAAACAAAAGCACAATTGATTGAGGAAATCGCAGTATTGCGTCAAAGGGTTGCTGAATTAGAAGCTGAACGTCAACACACCAATGAGGTTCTCCGCGAATCTGAAGCGAGACTAAGTTCTCTTGTCGATAACGCACCCTACATTGTTTTTATGGGACAGCTAGCATCCGCAATACATTCGGCAAAACGGTATGGACATCCACTAAGCCTTTGCCTTTATCATTTGGATAATCTCAAGTGGATCGATGACACCTATGGATCTCGCATGGGGGACGAGATAATCGCCAAAGTTGGTGGGTTAATTAAAAAAGAGTTACGCACAACGGATATTCTAGGACGGTTAGGTGATGATAAATTCTACATCATTTTTCCGCACACTTCTGTTCCGGATGCATCTATCAGCATCGAACGTATCCACAACCTTTTGGAAAAGCAGGTCTTCAGCATTCAAGACAGTCCTCCTCTCGAGACGACAGGGACGTTTGGTATCAAGGAGTTATCTTCAAAGGATATGGATGAGATCGTTTTATTTGAAGCTACGGACGAGGCATTACGCGAGGCAAGGGCATTGGGAGGAAATCGAATTGTCGTGAAGAAAAAGTGAGGATTTCGTAAACCAACTCCTCATCAATTCAGGAGGTATTGAAATATGCAGCACGTCACAATATATCGGGAAGCAGGACGTTATGCCGGCTGGCCCGCTAACTACGGCATCTGGTCATGGGGTAATGAAATCGTCGTCGGGTTTACGTTGGGCTATTTTCAAGCGGGTGGTGGATTTCACCCGCGCGATGGTTCTAAGCCCTTTGTTGCAATGCAAGCGCGGAGTCTGGATGGCGGCGAGACATGGCAAGTTCAGGAAACCCCCTGCCGCACGCCCGGCGATAGAGGCATATCAGCGGACGAGCATGTGCACGACAATTTAGGCATAGCACATGCGTTGGAAGTGGGAGAATCGCCTTTCATTCGCCCGACGGGGGTTGATTTCACTCATTCGGACTTTGCTTTAATGTGTGCCCGTTCAGGGCTGAAACGCGGTGCGAAATCGTGGTTCTACACTTCGATTGACCGATGCCAGACGTGGGAGGGACCGTTTAGCCTCCCAATGTTCGGGCAAACAGGGATCGCCGCTCGGACCGACTATCTCGTGGACGGCCGGGACGAGTGTACACTTTTTCTAACTGCGGCCAAATCCAATGGTGATGAAGGGCGTGTCTTCTGTGCGCGGACAATTGACGGCGGGATAACCTTCAAGTTTACGTCATTTATTGGTCCCGAGCCGGAGGGTTTCGCGATCATGCCTGCCAGCGTCCGATTGTCTGAGTCCCGAATCCTCGTTGCTGTTCGATGTCGCGGGAGCAAACAGAAATGGGAAACGGCGCAAAACTGGATTGACCTATACGCCTCAGACGATAATGGAGCGACATTCTCCTTCATGAATCGGCCGGGCGTTAGCACCGGTGTAGGCGGCAATCCGCCGACGCTGACCAAACTCCATGATGGGCGTTTGTGTTTGACATACGGCTATCGCGATGCACCTCATAGTATACGCGCAAGACTCAGCACCGACGATGGCGAAACGTGGGGAGACGAACTTATTTTGCGCGACGGCGGCGGCGATCACGACATTGGCTATCCCCGCACGGTACAACGGCCAGATGGCAAAGTCGTGACGACCTATTACTTTGATGATCGGCCGGATGGCGAGCGGTATATTGCGGCGACTATCTGGGAGCCTTAGAGGCATGGTTCAAAAACGGGTTGACACTTTGGGCTGAAAATGCCGATGATCTGGTATTTCAAAGGGCGGCAGGATTCAAGATACCGCATCCATAAGATCGCTGGCGTCTTGTATCTTGTATCGATTGCATCTTGTGAGTTGTTAAGTAGGGGCGAGGCATGCCTCGCCCTACTCAACCGTGAAATGAACCATCCCCAATCCCCTCACGAAAAGGGTTAATTTTTTCTTGAGTTCCTTTACGTTTCACGCATCACGCAATACGGAGAATTTATATGGCAATAAAAACCTGTTTAATGATTGGCGGTAGTGGAATGGCTGGGGGCTGGATCCAAAACTTCACGGGCAACTTCGGCGATCGGGTCAAAATTGTCGGTCTTTGTGACGTGAGCCGGGAAGTGCTCGATAGACAAAAGGAAGCACTCGGCCTGGGCGAAAATCAGCTTTTCACCGACTTTAACGAGGCATGCGCCAAAGTGAAAGCCGACTTTTGCGGTATCGCAACGCCACCGCAATTCCATAGTCCCGCCGCAATAGCGGCAATGGAAAATGGTATGCCAGTGATTTGTGAAAAACCAATTGCCGACACACTGGCAGGGGCGAAGGCAATGGTACGCACCTCCCAGAAGACCAATCTCCCCTGTGCGATTATTCAAAATTATCGGTATTCGCCGAACAAACAGGAATTGGTTCGCATCCGGGACGAGAAGCGATTGGGGCGGCTTCAACATATCGTCGGGCGGTATGCTTGCGATTATCGCGTTTACGAATCATGGGGAAAAGCGTGGCGTCACGACATGGATTTTGGCTTGCTCTTTGAGGGGTCTGTGCATCATCTGGACATGCTACGTTTCCTCTCCGGTGGGGATTGCGAAACGCTGATGGGCTTTGGCTGGAATCCTGAATGGTCGAGTTTCAGACATTACTCAAGTGGGTTTTATTTGATGAAGATGACCAACGGCGTCCATTCCTTTTACGAAGGAAACAGCTCTGCGGCAGGCATTACGAATTGCTGGCATCGGGAGTATTATCGAGCCGAGTTTGAGGAGGGCGCGGTTGAAATTGCTGAAGGGAATCAGATGACTATCCATCGGATTGGACACAATTCTGAAGTCTATGACGCGCCAAAGATCGAACACTTTGGGCATCTGCATCTTTTTGATGAGTTCCTCAGTTGGCTGGACGGTGGCAGCCCTTCCGCTACACGGATTGAGGACAACATCAAGAGCTTCGTATTGGTCATCGCGGCGATGGAAACAACGGTTGATGGAGAACCCAAGCAAATAGCGAATTACTTGAGTGATTTGAATCTTTATGTTTAACTGGAATACACACACTCCACTGACACTTGATGAAATTTCTGAAGCAGATCAGCAGGCACTGCTTGAAAAGGTTGCCAACCAGATTGTGAAGCGTCGGATGACGGTTCCTGCGATCTTATTTCTTGAGATTTGTAAGCCACTGAATTTTTTAGGGAGTCAGATTCTGATTGGTTTCAACCCATTCTTGCAATCGATTGTCAATACCAGCGAACTCCAAAAGTTCGCACTGATTATCGAAAAAGATGCAAACGTTGAGTTACTAATACGTTTGATTGAAGAAGTGGATGGAGACATTTAACCTTGAGAAGGTTTCAAACCTTCTCAAGGATGTCCTGCGAAATGTAGGAGTAATTTAGTAGGCAATCCTTAATGGAGGAAAATCGTATGGCGGACACCGAAAAGGAGATTCGTTCGATTCTCGCAACAGATTGTGGAAGCACGACCACAAAAGCAATCCTGATCGAAAAACGAGGTGAAGAATACCAACTCATCGTGCGTGGCGAGGCACCGACGACGGTTGAAGCTCCCGTCGAAGATGTCACTGCTGGCGTGATTAACGCAATTATGGAAGTGGCAGAACTCGCCGGACGCAAACTCCTGAAGGATGATCAAATCATCAAGCCGCAACAAGGGGATGAAGGGGTCGATCTCTATATTTCGACAAGCAGTGCCGGAGGCGGGTTACAAATGATGGTAGCGGGCGTCGTCCGAAATCTGACTGGGGAGAGCGCAGAGCGGGCGGCACTTGGTGCTGGAGCGATTGTGATGGACGTAATCGCGTCCAACGATAAACGACTGCCTCACGAGAAGATTGAACGTATTCGCCACCTTCGCCCGGATATGCTCTTGCTCTCCGGCGGCATTGATGGCGGGACAACCTCTCATGTGGTAGAACTCGCTGAGCTTATTGCTGCCGCTAATCCAAGGCCGAGGTTGGGACTTGCCTATGAGTTACCAGTCATCTATGCGGGAAACAAGGATGCGCGTAATCTCATTCGTGAAAGGCTTGAAGACAAGATGGCACTTGAAATTGTTGATAATTTGCGTCCTGTTCTGGAGCGGGAGAATTTGATGCCGACCCGTCTGAAAATTCAAGAGCAGTTTCTTGAACACGTCATGGCACATGCACCGGGCTATAATAAGCTGATATCCTGGACGGATGCGCCGATTATGCCAACGCCTGCCGCCGTCGGAGCAATCATTCAAACGGTGGCTAATCAACAGGACAGGCAGGTCGTTGGTGTAGACATTGGTGGGGCCACGACCGACATCTTTTCTGTTTTCAAAAACCGCGAAGACGAGTCGATTTTTAACCGTACTGTGAGTGCAAATGTGGGGATGAGCTACAGTATCTCTAACGTCCTCGCAGAAGCCGGACTAGAACAGATCTTACGATGGATTCCGTTCGAGATCGACGAAAACGACCTACGCAACCGAATCAAGAACAAAATGATTCGTCCAACCACCATTCCGCAAACTCTTGAAGAATTGATGATCGAGCAGGCAATTGCCCGTGAAGCGTTGCGACTGGCATTTAATCAGCACAAACAACTTGCCGTCGAATTACGCGGTGTCCAACAGCAGCGCACGATTTCTGACGCTTTTGCACAATCCGAGGGTGGCGGAACGCTTGTTGATATGCCATCATTAGATCTGATTGTTGGAAGCGGCGGGGTGCTCTCCCACGCGCCGAGACGCCATCAAGCGATGTTAATGATGATCGACGCTTTCGAGCCTGAAGGGTTGACACATCTTGCGGTCGATAGCATTTTCATGATGCCGCAACTCGGCGTTCTCGCGCAGGTGAACGAAAAAGCCGCAACACAAGTATTCGAACGCGATTGTCTGATTCATCTGGGAACTTGCATTGCGCCGGTCGGCACAGCAAAGGCGGGGGATGCTTGTATCTCGATTACGGTAGATAGCCCTAGCGGACAATCGTTTACCCAAGAGGTCGCATTTGGCGAGTTACGTCTATATGCGCTTGAGGTCGGGGGAAAAGCGAAAGTAACAATCCAACCAGATCGACGCTTCGACATTGGAGCGGGGCGTGGACAAGCGGTTGAGTCAGAAGTCATGGGTGGCGTCGTAGGACTCGTTGTGGACACACGCGGCCGTCCCCTCGAAATTCCGTCTGACTCCACAAATCGCGTTGCCAATCTCAAAAGATGGGCCGGGGCATTGAAGGCATATCCAGAATTGTAAACTTATACCAATTCTTGATTAATACACTACTAATACACTGTAAAATTAGTCTTGAGATGTTGTAACACAATCTGTTAGATTGTGCCTAATACCAAATGGTATAAGAAGCAAACTAACAGTTTGCATTACATTTTTAGCACGTCACAATTTATTTTACAGTGTAGTAATCACCTGTATATGGTAGGTACAAGCTATTATATAACATGGTAGGTACATTATCAAGCACAAAACAACACTGAAATACTTTTCCGTTGACGCAGAGATGGAGATGCGTATAATCGGATACGTTATTGAACATCAACTGGTGAACGGCGAGCTTTGGTTTGTCTTTCGTTTCGGCAAAATTGTCTAGGAGTACTGAGCTGTGCAACAGTCTTTTTATGGTCGAATCCGTTCAGAAGGTTATGATATTGGTACCGAACAGAAATCCATAATTGACTTCTACCTCAATCTATGGCAACAAGCGGACACACCAACGCCTATCCTTGAGCCGATGTGTGGAACCGGGTTGAATTTAATCCCCTTTGTCGAGGCAGGTATGGATATCGATGG
>JADFGN010000187.1 GCA_022567695.1 Candidatus Poribacteria bacterium
TCTGAGTCGAAGA
This sequence comes from Candidatus Poribacteria bacterium, assembly GCA_022567695.1. GTDB lineage: Bacteria > Poribacteria > WGA-4E > WGA-4E > PCPOR2b > JADFGN01. The sequence continues at coordinate 14 of JADFGN010000187.1, forward strand.
CGAAGTGCGTGAGGTTCTTCCTCCCACTCGAAGAGAATCTCACACGTTCAAGCACAGAGATCCTTCACGAAGCCTGCCCGTAGCCTGTCCTCGAACGCAGTGAAGGAAACGCAGTGAAGGGTTCAGGATGACAAGATCTGGGACATTTAGTTTTGATGAATTCCCTTAACCGGAGTTACGCACTTCTTTATCGTATGGATAGAAACGAATGGTTAAAAGCCAAAATTGATCAACTCAATCAAACCGGACTTCAGCGATCTCTGCGTACCGTCATGAGTGCGCCCACAGGACGCATTGTGCTTGATGGGCACGAAGTGATTTCACTCGGCTCGAACAATTATATTGGCCTCAGTGTAAACCCTAAAGTCATCAAGGCAGCCGCCGAAGCTATTCAGGAATTCGGTGTCGGAGCCAGCGGGTCACGCTTGATGACAGGTAACTGCCAGCTTTACGCCAAACTCGAAGCGAAAATTGCAACGGTGAAGAACACTGAAGCTGCTCTTGTATTTAGTTCCGGATACTCAGCAAATATTAGTACAATTCCTGCATTGACGGGCGAAGGCGATCTCATCCTCAGCGATGCGCTCAATCATGCGAGCATTATTGACGGTTGCCGCCTGAGCAACGCAACAAAGCAGATTTACCGTCATTGCGATGTGATTCACTTAGAAGAGCGACTCGCGCAATCCGCGAAATTCAGGCGTCGGCTCATCGTAACGGATGGCGTTTTCGGCATGGACGGAGACATCGCGCCGCTCCCAAACATTTGTAATCTGGCGGATGCATACGACGCAATGGTGATGGTAGACGATGCTCACGGCTTTGGCGTTTTAGGAAAAAACGGCGGAGGTACAGTCGAGCATTTTGGGCTAGAAGGTCGCGGTATTATTCAAATGGGAACGTTGAGCAAAGCAATCGGTGGCTTGGGTGGATATGTGGCTGACAGTCATGTCCTCATCGAATTCCTAATTAATCATGCGCGAGGTTTTATGTTCTCAACGGGACTTCCGCCAGCGACGTTAGCAGCAGCTTACGCAGCGATTGACGTGATGCAGACTACTCCCGAATTGCGCCATCGTTTACTCTCCAATGCCCGCTGGCTCAGAACCCGTTTAATCGAAGCAGGGTTCAAACTTCTGCCCGGCGAAACTCAGATTATTCCTATCATTCTCGGCGACGAAAAAATGGCATCACGATTTGCTGAAGCGTTACTGGCTCGCGGCGTCTATGCCCCTGCCATCCGCCCACCGACTGTCCCGGAAGGAACAAGCCGCCTGCGGATCTCTGTGATGGCATCTCACACACCTGAAGATCTGGAGGAGGCGATTGCGGCGTTTGTTGCGGTGAGGTCAGGGCTTCCGTTCAATTCGCATTGATGATATTCTGTCGGTTAGACTTAAGCACCACGCTAAGGATTGACAATCGGGCTTGGTAGCGCATCAATACCTGCTTTTTATCCCGCCTTGAATGATGAGCAGTTGTGGCACTTGAACTCATCTCTCTATTTTGATTGTCATCCCTTGCGCGATTCAGGTTGAAACACCTGAATCCGATTGTTGCCGAAATCGACCACGTAGACCCGGCCGTTTGAATCAATCGCAATGTCAGTTGGACGGTCAAATTGCCCTGCTCTACTGCCTGCTTCTCCAAAAGCCGTGATATAGCCGCCCTTTGGAGAAAACTTCTGGATGCGGTCATTCAAGTACTCGGCAACGTATAGCTTCCCATCGGGTGAAAAGGTGATGTGCATGGGACGAGAAAGCTGTCCTAGTTCACTCCCCTCACTTCCCCATTCCGCGACGAAAGCGCCCTCCAAAGTGAACTTCTGAATCCGGTTATTCTCCGCGTCGGACACATAGATCAAACCCGCTTTGTCAATGGCAATGCCAATCGGTCCCGAAAACTGTCCAGGTTGATTCCCTTCGCTCCCCCATGTGCTTACAAATTGGTAGGCTTCTCTGTCAGATTTGAAAAACAGAGGGATAATGTAAAATACAACCAGAAGGATAATGAGCACGGAAATTGCCAGAAGGATTTTTCGTTTTGTCAACCCCGATGCTTGCTCCCCTCTCCTTGTAGGAGAGGGGCCGGGGGTGAGGTTCGCTTCGCTCAACATGGTTTTCGCCCCTTTTCTATAACGGTAAGAGATAGCGTACCCCAGCGGAGAAGGTGAAGTCGTTCCCCAACTGTGTTCCGTTAAAGTCCTCAAACACCGGTAATTGGACGGAAGCTTCGAGCAGCAGGTTTTGCAACAGTACCCATTGAACCCCCGGCGACAGGAAAATCGTATGTCCGCCGGAATTCTCAGCCGTTTCACCTTCAACTTTGTTTTTTCCATTGACCTGACCATTGATTTCAAGGTACAGATTAATCACTTTTTCTCGATAGGTCTCATACTGAACTGGATACAAACGGTATCCAAGCGCCAGATCATAGTTGAACTGATTCCCGAAAGAGATCGTTTCATGTTCGGTATTGACTCGGTAAAACACATCCGCATTCAAGGCAACACGTCCGGTGCTGCGGGTAAAGGAGAGACCAAAGGGAAAATCCCACGACCCCGTGCCAAGTTGTAAGGCTGCGGGAAGCGGTACCCCGGAATCGTCCATTTCGTCAGTCGAGCCCGTCGGAAACTTGACGCCGGCAAAGGCTGCTAGACGTGTAGTTTGATTCCGCGCATCCCGCTGCCAAAACGCATACTTGAGGTTCAATGTTATATCCGAAACCCCTGTATTGCTAATCTCCTGTTCAATGCCGTTTTTCGTCGTCGTCAATTGCTTCCGCATGCTGGGCACGATGAGAGTCGGAATTAGATGTCGGGTCACCGCAAATGGGATGGCAATCGGAGTCGCGAGCACAGTAACGTTGCGGTCAAGTGGATCTTCGACCCCTTCCCTTCCCGTGCGGAGTCCCGACTTGCTGACAACGCGAAAAAAAGAGCGAACCGCCCGTTCTTCAAAGCCGATAGACATTGCGGTTTGCGTATTAAATGGCAACACTTGAGCCTGTCCGCTCTCAATGTTGATAAGAAACAAGGTGACGAAAAGGGTCAAAACATAAGTCATTTTGTGGTTCATTCTGTTCCTCCGATGACTGTGTTGATGGGGTTGCAGGGGCGAAGAAGCGAGGGAAAGTGGGAAAATGCCCATCTCACTCTCCCGCCGGCTCACCTGCTCACCTGTCCCTCTTTTGAAAGGGCTGCAAACTTTTCGATGACAATCGTATAAGGGTGGTCCTTGTGCTTATTGGGCGTTTCTTTAACGGCTTTGCCTGCGATAAAGACCTTCTCAGCGGGGGTTTTGACCGATGCTAAAAGCTTTTTGAGTCGCTCATTCTCTTTGAGCAGATACTTTGTCTCGATCTTTTTCCCATCTTTGTTCTTTGAGACGATTGAAAGGGCGGTTTTGCCGTTCCATTCAATCAGTTTTCCAACCCATGCGACCCAAACCGCTGTGGGGTGAAGCCAGCACCATCAACCGCATTCAGAACATCATCGATCTCAATGTGCCATCCTTTTTTGGGGAAAAGTGTCATGGTCCCTTTCTTGATGTCGATGGTCGATTCCTGCACCGCGCGAATCTCCCGGATTCGCTTGTCCAAGCCATAGGCTCAAAACGGACAGACTAATCCATCAACTTGAACGGTGACTTTCGGTTTCAATCTCCCCTCATCGGGGTCGGGGTCTCGCTTTCCCCCCTTTTCTGCGGCAAAGACGAGGGGTGAAATCAACAACGCAACCATGGTGAATGTCGTGGTTATCCAGATTCCAAGCTTTCTGATTTTCATGGTGAATCGCTCCTTGCTTTTTTGAGTTCAGATGATACTCCCAGCGCGGAAACTCGTTGTATCCGCGCGGGAGTATCGGAAGTTTTAAAAAATATGCTTCATCTTACTTCACGGTGAAACCTGCCTCTTTGATCGCGGCTTCAAGTTGAGCACGACGCGCCTTTTGGCTATCATACTTCACCTTCGCGTTTTCCTCGTCCAAAGAAACGACAGCCCCTACCCCCCATCTGCGAAGGGCAGGGGACGTGGGAGAACGAGGCATCAAAAGTTTCGCTCAACCGCTGTTCTCCACGTTGAGGCTTTTCACAAATAACGCCGTTGATACCATCTTCTTCTTTTTCGTCGGCACAGGAATTGTACCTGTGACGACGATAGCCTGATGGTTATCCGTAAGGGAGGAAAGCTGTTCAAACGACTTCCGATGCGCTTTGTCAGGACTTTTCAGGAGCAGAAAGATTTGGTTCGGGTTTTCAAGTTTCAACACGAACGGATTTTCGGGGAGTTTCAACCCTTGATCCTTCGCAGCCTTCAGGATTTCGGCAATCGCCTTCATCGCGTCTTTATCATCGGTCAGAGTTGCTAAAGTGGAGATCTGACCAGCGACGACCAGATTTAGCTCCCGTGGCGTAAAACCACCATCCTTGACCGCTTTGCGCAACCGGTCAATCGGAATGGATTCACCTTCTTTCGGAAAGAGGGTGACAACCCCTTTGTCCATGTCAATTTTTATCTTATCGACCCCTTTTATCGCCTTCACGTTTTTCTCTAATCCGTAGGCGCAGAAGGGACATGCCAAGCCGTCCACGCGCAGTTGTATCTGACGTAGTTGGGCGTGGCTCGTTTGTGTGGGTGCGGCAAAGAAAACGACCGCCGTGAGTGCCAAAAAGGCGAGTTTGGTGCGTTTCATTCTAGTTACCTCCTAGTTTTTTCGATCTGTAGAATCGCGGTTTTGTAAGATTCCGCAGATTTTTTCTGGATACCAGATGCAAAGATACAAGATGCAGATGAATCGTGGAATAATCGGGCCCAATTGTGTAACTCCTTTCAGTTTTAGTAGGCAAGTGTCAGACGGATAAATTGAATAAATTGATAGGCGTAGTAACCGCCGAGTAGAAGAAAAACGACGCCCGCGCCCTTCTCAATCGGTTGCGTGAATTTCATGAACCCGGAAAGTCCCTTGAGGACGCCGGTGAAAACCCCGCCTAAGAGCAACGGGATACCCCGCGTCAGTCCGAAGACCAGCAAGAGTGCTCCACCGTACCACGGGGCTTTTGTTGTAGCCGCCGCTGTGAGTAAAGCCAGTTGGATTGGGACGCAGTACGGACACAAGGCAAAGGCGAATGGCATACCGAAAACAAACGCACCGAACGCGCTTTGGACCTTCCTGCCTTTAGGCGACAATGTCGGCAACCCGAATTTGAAGACCCCCAGCAGCCTCAAGCCGATGAGGATTAAAACCAAAGCGATGAGCATATTCCATTTCGGTCCAAACAGCTTCGCGGTGAATGCGCCACCGAAGCCGAAGAGGACGCCAAGTGCCGCGTTCACAAAGGCGATGCCCAGCACAAAACTAGCGGAAAAGGTCAATGCTTCCCTCTTTTTTGTGGACCGATTTCCTGCGACATATCCCATGATGACCGGGATGAGTGGGAAAGAACTGGGCGAAAATCCCACGACGAATCCGCCCGCCACCGCGAGCAAAAATCCGAGGGCTGAAATTCCGTGTAATCCCTGAAGTTGTGTCATTAAATCATGTAACATTTCATCTCCCACCTTTCTGTTCGCCCCTTCAACTGCGCTTTCAATTCCTCTAGCTGCTCTTCAACAGATGGTATCCATCATCCGCCATCGCCTCCAAGATGAGGCATTCTGTCGTTGGCGTCTCTCCTCCCTGACATATCGCCGCTAATTTCACAAGGGCGGATTTCATCCGTTGGAGCGTCTCGATCTTCAGCTCAATATCGGCAATTTTTACATCAGCACGCTTTTTAACATCCTGACAAGTGCGGGTTGTATCCACTCGCAGATCGAGCAATTCTTTTATTTCCCGGAGAGAAAATCCGAGTTCCTGAGCCCGCTTGATAAATCGAATCAGGGTAAGGTCTTCTTGGGAATACTGTCGGTAACCGGACGCACGCCTGGGGGGTTCATGTATCAGTCCCCGGCGTTCATAATACCGGATGGTTTGGACATTCACTTGTGCTTTTTTAGCCAATTGGCCTGTGGTTAAATGTTCCATTTTTCAACCTCCATGCTAAGTATACACCCTGTACCTAAGTACAGAGTCAAGCCTTTTTTTAACTTTTTTTGACGTTTGAAAACCTGCCTCAGTTGTGTTATAATTATCCCACCCCGTAGGGGGTGGGATAGTCCATAGAATAAGGAATAGGACCTATGTCAGACGAAGTCACAACGAAAATCCTTAATCGTCTCAAAAGCATCGAAGGTCATGTGCGTGGCATTGAGCGCATGGTCGAAAATGACACCTATTGCATCGATATTGTCAACCAGATTCTCGCTGTGGAACGGGCACTACAAAAGGTGAACAGCATGATCCTTGATCGGCATTTGCACACCTGCGTCACCACTGCTATTCGTGGCGACGCGCTCGACGAACGCGAGCGTGTTATCAGCGAAATTATGACGGTATTTGAGACGACGGGTAAATTATAGCGTTTAATAAGGAGGGGAGGCAATGAACGAAAAACAGATTTCCCTACCTATCACAGGAATGCACTGCACCAACTGCGCCAACACGATTGCGCGCAACCTTGAGAAGCTGGACGGCGTGAGCGAAGTAAACGTCAACTACGCAACAGAGAAAGCGACTGTAAATTTCGATCGGTCTACGCTCACTGAAGATGCCATTATTGACAAAATTAAAGACATAGGTTACGGAATAACAACAGTAAAAGTCGAGCTACCAATCACAGGAATGACTTGTGCAAACTGCGCTGCCAACATTGAACGAATCCTCAAAAAGATGGCACCCGCCGTGGTGAATGCAACGGTGAATTTTGCAACGGAAAAAGCCGCTGTGGAATATCTTCCCGGCCAGATCGCGCCTGCTGACTTCATTGCTATCATCAAAAAGGCAGGCTATGGGGTCATTGAAGCCGGCACGGAAAAACTGGAAGACGCCGAGAGTGCCGCACGCGAAGCCGAAATCCGCGACCAAACGCGCAAGTTTTGGATAGGGGTTGCTTTTTCACTTCCTTTATTTGTTCTAAGTATGGCGCGTGATTTTGGATTGCTAGGGGCTTGGTCTCATGCGCCTTGGGTGAACTGGCTGATGCTGGCTCTGGCAACACCGGTGCAGTTTTATGTCGGCTGGGACTATTACCTCGGTGGCTTCAAAGCACTCCGTAACCTTACAGCCAACATGGACGTGTTGGTTGCGATGGGGTCATCAACCGCTTTCTTTTACAGCCTGCCTGTCACGGTTGCTCTGACGCTCGGCAGCAATACTTTGGGAGACCATGTTTATTTTGAAACAGCGGCGCTTATCATTACCCTCATTAAACTTGGTAAACTACTAGAAGTGCGTGCGAAAGGTCAGACAAGCGCTGCCATTAAAAAGTTGATGGGGCTTCGGGCGAAAACTGCTCGCGTCGTTCGGGATGGTGAAGAGATTGACATTCCCATTGAGCAGGTGAGTGTTGGCGATGTCGTTATCGTGCGACCGGGTGAAAGCATTCCGGTGGATGGAATTGTCATCGAAGGATATTCCGCTGTAGACGAGAGCATGCTCACGGGTGAAAGTCTTCCGGTGACTAAGAAATCGGGCGATGAGGTCGTTGGAGCGACCCTCAACAAACAGGGGCGGCTCAAATTCAAAGCAACCAAGGTCGGTGCGGAGACGGCACTCGCGCAGATCATCCGGCTCGTGCAAGAGGCACAGGGGAGCAAAGCACCGATTCAACGCCTCGCCGATCAGGTCGCGAGTGTATTTGTACCCGTGGTCATTGGCATTGCGGCTGCGACGCTGCTGGTATGGTGGTTTGCAGTGGGCGTTGGTTTCACGCCTGCCATGATTCGGATGGTCGCGGTACTGGTTATTGCTTGCCCCTGCGCGTTGGGGCTTGCGACGCCAACCGCAATTATGGTCGGTACTGGCAAGGGCGCAGAGGTAGGAATCCTCTTCAAAAATAGTGAGGCACTCGAGGGGGCCCATTCGCTTAAAATAATCGTCCTTGATAAGACAGGAACTATCACCGAGGGCCAACCATCGGTAACAGATGTGGTCACCTGCGATAACCATAAGTTGATTCAACAGGAAGCTAATCCAGAACAATGGTTGCTACGATTGGCGGCTTCGGCGGAGCGTGGAAGTGAACATCCGCTTGGGGAAGCAATCGTGCGGGCAGCGCAAGAGCAGGGGCTTACGCTGGCTGAACCAGACCATTTTGAAGCCGTGGCAGGACACGGCATCATGACGCAAGTCGAAGGGCATCAGGTTGCCGTGGGAAATCTCAGGCTGATGACCGAGCAATCCATTTCGCTCAATGGCTTGAAACCTAAAGCCTTGCAGCTTCAATCGGAAGCCAAGACCGCCATCTGGTTAGCAGTTGACGGACAGGCTGTTGGATTGATTGCGGTGGCTGATACAATCAAACCCTCCTCCAAAGCAGCGATTGCTGAAATGCACCAACTCGGTTTACAGGTCGTGATGATGACGGGGGACAACCAAGCCACCGCCGAGAACATTGCCAAAGCCATCGGAATCGACCACGTACTTGCCGAAGTGCTGCCCGGCGATAAGGCAAAAGAGGTGAAAAAACTACAATCAGAAGGAATTGGCAAAGTGGCAATGGTCGGTGACGGCATCAACGATGCACCTGCATTGGCTCAAGCCGACGTGGGAATTGCCCTCGGTACTGGCACTGACGTGGCAATGGAGACTGCCGATGTGACTTTGATGCGCGGCGATCTTCGCTCTGTCCCCGAAGCGATTGCGTTGAGCAAGGTGACGATGCGTACCATCAAACAGAATCTCTTCTGGGCTTTCTTTTACAATGTCATTCTTATTCCAGTGGCAATGGGTGTTCTCCATCCGCTTATCTTCTTACCGATGATGCTGCGTACGTTGCATCCCGTTTTAGCTGCTTTTGCTATGGCCTTTAGTAGTGTATCCGTTGTCACTAACAGTTTGCGACTGCGAGGTATGCGCCTAAAACGTGATGCGTAAACTGTTAGAGAATTTGAAATAAGGGATTAGATTGCCAGTCAATGAAGTGTTTGATAAGGTGAATAATTTGACTTTGGTAAATTGAAACCGGATGTAGTCGTAGCCCAACTTTCTAAGTTGGTGTCTTATAGAGTGATTGCCCTGAAACCAAGATAGAATCTTGGTCTACGACGTAATCTACCAAAGTCAAGATAAAACCGTCATGAAAAGTCAGTGGCCTTATACCCAGCGCATTACAAACCATTCTGCCTCTTTTCGATACGTGGCGCTCTCCCCAAAAGCCGTCTCGACTGCCAAGAATATCCTCCTTGACACACTCGGTGCATTCTTCGCTGCCTGGCCTGACCGTCATCCTGTCTCTCGTTTGATTAGCGAATTTGTCGAGCAAATGGGCGGGACGCCTGAATGTACCGTATTTGGTAGGGATTTTAAAGCACCTGCTGCCAATGCTGCGCTGGTCAACGGCACAATGGGCTACGCCGCGGACATTGAAGGAGCAGGCATCGCCCGCATCCATGCCGCTGCTGTCTTTATTCCAACGGCGTTAGTAATGTGCGAGCGTCAGGGTTTGGATGGCAAAACCTTTATCGCAGCCTTGGCATTGGCTTATGACGTTGCAGCGCGAGTGAGCGAAGCCAATCGCACAGATGGCTCCTATCCACATTCTTTCCATCCTTCGGCGGTCTTTGGTACGTTTGGCGCGGCGGCAATTACAGGTTATACCCTTTCCCTAGACGCAAAACGCTTTGTCAATGCCTACGGTTTAGCTGGCAACGTTGCTTCCGGTTTAATCGCGTGGGTTGATGACCCGACCGAACATTCCCGCTCTTACGGCATCGGCGTAGCTGCCCGTAATGGTGTGACCGCAGGACTTCTGGCAGAACGAGGTTTCGGTGGTCCCCAAGGCATATTTGACCCAATGAAATACAATATCTTCGATGCCTTTTCAGGGTCAATGCACCTCGAAGAATTAACTCAAAATCTAGGCACTGAATTCTACATTGAGCGTGCTGATGGTTTCAAGCAATATCCTTGCTGCGGCGACATCCATTCGGGAATCGATGCGTTACTGAAAATCATCAGCGAACACGAGCTCCACATCGGCGAAATCTCGCAGATCATCCATAAGGTGAAAGAGACTCGCCGCCCAGTCATCGACAATAATCCTCTTCGCTCGCACTGCGCCCAATACATTATGGCGGTCGCCGCGGTTGAAAGAGAAATCCGTTGGGACGATTTCCTGTTAGACCGTCGCCAAGAGGAAGCGATTGGCGCAATGTCACAGAGAGTTTCGCTGATTGGTTCTCCTGAATTAGCATACTCCCCTGCTGCAGCCCCGGCGATTGTCGAGGTCAAGACGAACCGCGGCCAGACTTTCTCCGAACGGGTTGATTTTGCCAAGGGGCGTAGTGAGAATCCACTCACTCAATCTGAACTGGAAGCCAAATTTATCAAATGGGCGATCCCCGTGGTTGGGGAAGTGCGTGCGTTACAAATTATTTCTACCGTCCAACGCCTCGAAGAACTTACTGATATTCGTGAACTGATTGAATTAATGCGCAAACCCTGAATTGAAAAGGAGCAAGCAATGCCACCACAAATTAAAGGATACCACGAAATTGCGATGGCCGTGAGCGACCTGGTACGCTCTGAAAAATTCTACTGTGACGTACTTGGGATGCGCGTGTTATTTCGCATTCCCGAACAATGCGTCATCATGATGATGGGTGAACCTCCCCATCGGTTTCTCGGTTTATGGTTGCCGGATACTCATGGTGCTTTGATCGGCGAGGGAATCAGCAAAATGCACTTTACGATGGAAATCGACATGGCAGGCGTGGACGAATGGGAAGCGCATTTCAAGGCTCACAATGTCCATGCCCCCAAGCGGATTAAGAAAAACGGAGATGTCCACTTTGACTTTGAAGACCCGGATGGTCACCCGCTGGAATTGTGGGCCCGCACGGGGGCAAAATTAGCAGGCGGCATGCCCGGCGCGGAGATTCCACCCGAAAATCGGCACCTGTTCTTTGATTCCGAGTGAAGGCGAAGCATCACCCCTCCTAACCTCCCCTTACCAAGGGAAGGAATTTCCTCTCCTTAATTCAAGGAGGGGGCAGCGGAGGTTTTATGATGCCTTTTTGATATTGATTAATACAATTTTTTCTTCTTTATTAGCTGCCATAATTGCTTCTGTAATCGGAATCACCTTAGCCTTTATCTTAGTCAGAACTAATACTCCATTTAGAAATAAATTGGGATTTATTTCAATAACCCCTTTTCTTATAGTACCATTTTTGTTGGGCATGACTTGGGATATGCTTGCAAATAAAGAAATAGGCATTCTAAATCAAATAAGTAGATTTCTGGGTTTTGGCACTATATTTAATATAGAATCTATTTTGGGATTAGTATGGGTTCTCACTCTTTTCACAACACCCTTAGTCTTTTTGATAATTTCTAGCTCTCTTAGATCTCAAGATACCATTTTAGAAGAAATAGCAGCTATTTGCGGATCAAACAAAAAAAACACTTTGTTTAGAATAACTCTTGCCCATATTAACCCAGCAATATTATCTGCTTTCTTCTTATCCTTTATAGTTTCTGCAGGAGCATTTGGTATTCATGCTGTTATAGGAAGAGGAGCCAACATACCACTACTTACAACGGAAATATATAGATCAACTAATATAATTCCAGTTGATTTTGGCATGGGAGCTGTTCTTGCCTCAATTTTATTAGCAATAACTTTAGCTTGGTTTTATTTTCACAGAAGAATTATAGAAAAAAGAGATTATTCTTATATTACAAAAAACACAAGACCTCTGAACGCTTACAGGCAAAGGTATTATGTTAAAAGAATATTTAAATAAACTGATCGACGGTAATGATCTGACCAAGACAGAAGCCAGCACCGCCTTGCAGGCTGTGTTAGACGGTGCTGACCCGCAGCAAATGGCGGCCATGCTTGTGCTACTGCGCGCCAAAGGCGAATCGCCTGCCGAAGTAGCAGGCTTTGCCCATTGTATGCTGGACCATGTAATCCCGGTGTCGTCCGAATTCCCCTTACTCGATACCTGCGGC
>JADFGN010000188.1 GCA_022567695.1 Candidatus Poribacteria bacterium
TTGGCGAAATCGAGAGATCCAGTAATAATGGGTGAGTGGTGAATGGTAGAATGGTCAATGAATTCACCACTCACCACTCTACCACTCACTTTCCGAAAATCGTTAGATGAATTCGCCAACAGCATCAATTTGGTCGCTACCTGTTCTATCCATTAGATCGGGATCCTCTCCAACCCTTTTCCCTATGAACTTACCGAACTCATCGAGGTCATTTCTGAGAGACCCTAGTAAACCTTTTCGGCTGAAAGTCTCTCGTATCTCACCCATAGTCATGGCTCGTTTCCCATCATAGTATCTCATCCAAAAATCCGTTCTCTCCTTAAAAGTGACCATGTGTGGGATTCGTTCACTAGCTGGAACTAGGACGATTACAAGAGGATTTCCTTTGACCTCACGAGCCACCACCTCTAGCCCTTTGATTCGTTCCGAGATATGGTCTTGACACAGAGATTGAATCGCCTTCCTGATGCTTTCGGTGTTCCCGACTAAGCCGGGTTCATACTTCACAGCACGTCCCTTTCCATCATCACGTATACCGACAATCAGGTATCCGCCTCCGCCATTTGCCAGAGATACCACGTCATGTAAGATTTCCAATCGGTCTTCATCTTCTTTGTAGTTGACTATGACCTTGAACTCTAAGTGCTGACGTTCACCGATGCGATTCTGTACCAACGCATCAATTTCGTCGTCTGTTATGTCATTGATTGATTTGCCTTTGAAAATCATTGCTGATGTTTCCTATCTACTTCTCCTTCGTTTCAACTGAGAGAGTATCCTCTGTAAGTCCAAATAAAGCAATTACCTTCTGTGCATGGCTCATTTTTCACCACTGCAATCTTTATTGCAGTTTACCGATTTATTAATTTAAAAACAGAGATTTCTGAAAGCCGGAGAAGACTTCATGAAAAAATGGCTACCAATTTCTGAAGCTGCTTCAAAGTTGGGAATATCTGACAGAGCTTTATATTATCGCATTGAGAAGGGGAAAGTCGAGAGCAAAATTGAGGACGGTAATCGGTTCGTACGGGTAGATGTTTCTGAAAACGTATCAGAAAGTGCATCTGAAACTGTTTCTGAAGCCTTTCAGAAACTCTTTGAAGAAAAAGATGCTCGCATACAGCAACTGGAGAGTCAAGTTGAAAAACTCTTCTCACTGCTTGCTATCAGTGAGAAAAATGTTGCTAACCTAAGTAATCAGAACCAGTTGCTACTTGAGGACAAACGGAAAACCTCATTTTGGCAACGATTCAAGACAATGTTCGCCGGAGCATGAAAAAAAGACTTGACCTTTTTTCGGAAATCGAATATACTGGATGGAAATAGAAACAAAAAACCCTCAAGTAGGTGCTTGAGGGTTTTAAGGCGCATATAAGGCGCAAGGACGATCGGCGGGGATCAATCCTCTATAATATACTTGGTGAAGATATTATAGTCGGATTAGTCTCCTTTGTCCAGTGATTTCAACATTTTACAACGGAGACTACTTCCATGCTTACATTCGATTCTACCCCTACCTCTGATTACCAGCCTATTCATTCCCTCGAACCCGAAGAACTCGACGAAAGATCCAAAATCCCATTCAATTTCCTTCACATTCCATTTCGACTTATCGATGATGACATTATCGCATCTCTTGACGGCAATACTGTCAAAGTCCTGACTATTATTTGCCGATACTTGAATCTGACTGAGAAGATTCTAATCGGAAAACGGGTCATTCTATCCGGTTGGGGTATCCCAATATCCTATGACCATATTGCCAAGAAAACCGGGCTATCACGCAGGACTGTAATCAGAAAAGTCAAGATTTTAGTGGAACGGGAAATCCTGCAAGTGGAGAAAGTCCGGCGTTGCAACAGCTATCGGCTCACGGAGTATGCAATCTGTATCGAAGAAGTGACAACGATATACGAGGAGCAGGCAGGGCACAACACATCTGAGCAGGATACAACGGCATCTGAGCAACCAACGACATCGGAGCAACAATCGCAACCAAGACAGCAAGCCACCGCAACGGAGCAGCAAGCACCCGAAGAAGAACCCATCATCAAGCCGGGCGTTCCGACAGACGAACGGTTGGAGGAAATGATTCAGCAGCAGGTGGTGTCAACTGTGTCACCCATTATCGAACAAACAGTGTCACGCATGGCACTCTTAATAGAAGGTTTATCTAAAGAAACTCTCTCAGAAAAAAATCAATATGATAGAAAAAGTGCTCACGACGTTAAAATACCCTCTCCCTCAATCTCTCAACTCAAGGCTTTATATCCAAACTGGCAGGATTACCAAAAATATGCAAAAAATTTCTATGGCATCATTCCTTCCAAAAAGCTCCTCGTTAATGCCTGCGTCTATTTCGAGGAAAAAGTCTCCGAATATGGCATCTGCGATGACGGCTTCGATCCCGTCATGGAGATGATTCCTGTCATCAAAACACTCGGTGCGAGAACGCACAAAGCCTTCGACACAGAATACGGCATCAGAGCTTTCAATAAAGTCATGGACAATAGGGATTATCAAAAACAGCAACAAGCCATGCGTACTGAATATCACGGTCAACAACCTTCTTCCTCTGCCGACAATTCCCACGACACACAAACCCATTCTGCCAATGAACAACCGGTTGAAGACGATGAACCGGATAATTCCTCTAATAATGTTCCGCCACGACGCCCCGCACACATAAAAACTTCTGCCAAACAAGCTGTTGCGAGTCAGGTCTATGCACGGCATTGTTTAGCTGGCATTGGACAGGGAGAGCAATACACGGACGAGGACATTAAGGAGCTTTGGGCGAAGGAGTATCAACGTTTTGGGCAACCACAGAATGCTAAGGATTGGGTTAAGGACAGAATCCACCTCTGGCACAAGCAAGCACAATGGGGGCAGAAAGAACCAATCACTGACGCAGATATAGCTAATCTTTGGATTGAAGCCGACAAAATCTTTGCTGAGAACCACACCGTTGAGGAAGACAAGTCGGCGAATGAGAACGTGACCTCCGATGTTTAATCCCTTGAATCTGTTCTCCGGTTGCACCTATAATTACGACGAACAATCCGATCCAACAACGAGGTGATAAATCATGGCACGCAAAAAACAGAGTCGCAGAACAAGGACTAACGAAAAATCCGCACCGTATCCCTACGACGAGAAGGTTGAGATTCAACTGCCACCAGAAATTGAGCAGGAGATCAGGAATCTCGTGTCTGGTTGTGAGTGGATTCAGAGTTGTGGCTCGATTCACATAGAATAGGTGTAAAAATAATTGCTCATCGTCTAAGTAAGATTGGAATTCTTCAAATCCAATGCGATTCGCCAGCTTCTTTCCTTTTAACCTTGCCTGTCTCTTTTCAACTCGGTAAGTGTAATAGGCATCATCTGCTTCCTCTAACCAACCCATGTCTTGATAATTTTTAATCAAGGCGATGTAGTAAGTTTCGTCATATTCAAGATACTCTTTTAATCCTTGTCGTTTTCTTTCGTTACTTTCCCATTCAATCAGCATTTGAGAAAAGCCTGTTACACGAGAAAAGTTGATTCTTGCATCGGTAGTGCGTTACATGTAATGCTGTGAAATGTGGTTGACACATTTACGAATTATGGTTATCCTCTGTGACATGTCCTAAATAACCCGGAGATTAACCATGAGTATATGTTGTCCGAGATGCAACAATCGGTAACAAAGCAAACAAGCAGTGGATATGGCTGGCTATGGATGTATCAAGTCGGCAAATCATCGCATTCCATGTGGGAGACCGGAGTCGGATAAGTGCCAAAGCCCTGTGGAAGTCAATACCTCAGCGCTACCAGAAGCATGCCACGTTCTATACCGATGGCTTTTGTGCATACGAGGGTGTGATTCCACAAAAGCAACATCGAGTCGTCAAAAAGCAAAAGCGCATTACCAATCACATCGAACGATTCAACTGCACGTTGAGACAAAGGGTATCTCGTTTGGTCCGGCAGTCTCTTTCCTTTTCCAAGAAGTTGGCGAATCACATTGGTGCCATCAAGTATTTCATTTGTCACTACAATCTCGACAAAGCATTACATGTATAGCACTACCCAGATTAAGCACCGGTAAGTCTTTGGTGATGCCGATTACCCTGTGTTGCATTGATGAACAGATCGGTCGTGATGCGTGGGATGATATCGAAATCCAAGAAAATCCAAGAAAATCCAAGAAGTAAACCGACATAAGAGAACGGTATATGTGACAAAAGGGTTTGTGCGTCGGAGATTGAATTAAACTCAACAGACACATAGGGTTCCTAATTTAACATTGTCAAGCTAACCACCACACACTATTTCATGATGACCATTTTCCTCATCGCTCTGAAGGAACCGGCTTCCATCAGATAGAGGTAGATGCCACTGGAGACACGCTCACCGTTGGCATTGCTGCCATCCCAGTAAGCCGCTCGGCTTTTGGAAACGTAGATCCCTGGTGCCTTGTGACCTAAGTCTAACGTGCGCACCAGCCGACCTGTGACATCGTAGATCCTGAGGGTCACGTCACCGGCTTGACTGAGCCGAAACGGTATCCAGGTCTCAGGATTTGCCGGGTTGGGATAGTTCGGCGGCAGCATGGAAACCGCCGGAACGTGCGGCTTCGGATTGGCTTGCGCCGATGGCGCCGCCGGAATTTCGATGGTCCCGAAAACGATGTACGCGACCTGCTCGGCCGGGTGCTTGCGATTATTGGATCCCGTTATTGAAGAATCCACGGCCTGGTCCTCGTCTATGGCCAGATTCAGGATGGTCGGCGTGACGGAGTTCGCACCGTACAGGACGGCCCAGCCGCCGTTTTGGGCGTCCATCGCCGCCTGGCCGGCGATAGCGGTCGACACCGACGACATGCCGCTGAGCGTGTAGCTGTACGGCGGGCTATCCCCCACGCCCTTGATGGTGTCCGCGCCCAGTGCTGCCACATAGCCGGTCGTACCCATCGTTCCGTTGCCGCTTTCTATCACGATATACCCAATAGTCTCATTGGCTCGAGTGGTATTGAGGTCTTGACCCACGTGTTTTCCAACCCTCAATCCCGAGCTGTCGGGAGCATCCTGATGGCTTGAACCGTTTCGGCACCAGAACACCGAGAAGTTATTATCGTTGTCGGTCATGACCTGTCCCACCACCACCGGGGTCGTGTAGGTGTTGCTGTAGCTTCGAGTCTCGCCGACCCACCCTGGGCCTTTCCCATCGGTCATCGTCGAGGTGAACTTGACTGCCTCCATCTTCACGCCGTGTTCTCCCGCCGTGTAAATGCCTTCCTCGACGACCATGTAGTGTACGGTCACACCGCTGATCGGCGTGGCGCCGTCCGTGTTGTCCACGCGGATCTCAAAGCTGTTGGAGGCGGCGTTGCGCACGCGAACCACGCCCGGAGCCACCGTCTGATCATAGTTGGCCGAGCAGACGACCACCATCGAGGTGTAGGTCCGGCTGAGGGTAACCGGCGTCCACCCACTGTTGCCCACGCCTGGCACAACACCCGTCTCGAGGAAAGGAGGCGGGTGCACCGTGATTGCCAGGGTGGCGACGTTCGATTCCAGCGCGCCATCGTTGGCCTTATAGGTGAAGCTATCGGTCCCGTTGAAGTTGGCGTTGGGGGTATAGGTGAAGGAACCGTCGGCGTTCAACGTCAGCGTGCCGTTTGCCGGGCCGCTGACCCACACCGCTGTCAGCGCGTCGCCGTCCACGTCGGTGTCGTTAGTCAGCACGCCGGGGGCAGCCACAGTGAGTATGTTGTCCTCATCGACGCTGTCGGCGTCATCCACCGCCACCGGCGCGTCGTTGACCGAGATCACGGTGATGGACACGGTCGCGAGATTGCTATCAGCTATCCCATCGTTCGCCTTGAAGGTCAAGCTGTCCGAGCCGTTGAAGTGAAGGTTGGGGGTGTAGGTGAGGTTCGGTGCCGTCCCACTCAGGCTCCCGGACGATGGCCCGCTCACCAGGCTGTAGGTCAGGGGGTCGCCGTCCACATCGGTGGCGGTCAGAGTGATTGCCACACCCGTGTTTTCAGCCGTTGTCACCGATTGGTCGGATGACACCGGCGGATCGTTGACCGGGGTTACCGTAATCGACACGGTCGCGAGATTGCTATCGGCTATCCCATCGTTCGCCTTGAAAGTCAAGCTGTCCGAGCCGTTGAAGTGGAGGTTGGGCGTGTAGGTGAGGTTCGGTGCGGTTCCACTCAGGCTCCCATTGGCAGGCGGTGTCACCAGGCTGAAGCTCAGGGGGTCGCCGTCCACATCGGTGGCGGTCAGAGTGATTGCCACACCCGCCTCTTCAGCCGTTGTCACCGACTGATTATCTGCCACCGGCGGATTGTTTATCGTGACCGTTAGAGAAACCGTTGCGAGGTTACTATCGGCTATCCCATCGTTCGCCTTAAAGGTGAAACTGTCGGGTCCGGTGAAGCCAAGATTCGGCGTGTAGGTCAGATTCGGCGCGATCCCGCTCAGGCTCCCATTGGCCGGTAGTGTCACCACACTGTAGCTCAACGCATCCCCGTCGACATCGCTTGCCGTTAATGTTACCGCCACCGGTGTGTCCTGCCTTGTCGTCACCGATTGGTCGGATGCCACCGGCGGATCGGTGACCGGGGTCACCGTCAGAGAGACCGTTGCCAGATTGCTATCGGCTATCCCATCGTTCGCCGTGAAGGTGAAGCTGTCCGAGCCGTTGAAGTTTAGGTTGGGGGTGTAGGTGAGGTTGGGCACCGTCCCACTCAGGCTCCCGGACGATGGCCCGCTCACCAGGCTGTAGGTCAGGGGGTCGCCATCGACGTCGGTGGCGGTCAGGGTAATTGCCACACCCGCCTCTTCAGCCGTTGTCACCGACTGATTATCTGCCACCGGTGCATGGTTAAGAGCGGCATGAGCATCGACTATCCCCCAGCCATACTCTGGATCCCAACCGGCCGCTCCCTTATCTTCGGCGGTGGATTGTAAAGCCGCTCTGACTTGATCTGGTGTCGTCGCAACCCCTTCGGCTATAAGCAGAGCCGCAACGCCGGACACATGCGGCGCCGCCATAGAAGTGCCCTGAAAGAACCAATAGCCGAAGTTGTTGGTCTCCCTTGTGTTCGGGTTGAAGGTGTTCTGAAGCACGCCATCGCCATAGCCATCACCGTTTTGATCAAGGCTCACATCCCCACCTGGGGCCACCAAATCCAAGGAAGAACCATAGTTGGAATAGGAAGCGCGCGTTTCATCATATATCGTGGCGCCAACAGCGATGACGTAATCGTCATAAGCTGCGGGATATCTCACCTGAGAAACGCCGTCATTGCCTGCGGCTGCGATGACGGTGACTCCCGCATTGTACGCGTAAGCGACGGCGTCCGCTAACGTCGTTGAAGCACTGGACCCACCTAAGCTGAGGTTGATGACCTGTGCGCCGTTGTCGGTCGCCCAGATGATGCCATTGGCAATGTCTGCATAAGTGCCGGTGCCGTTATTATTCAGCACTTTCACGGGCATGATCGCCGTGTTGAATGCGACACCGACAGTGCCAACCCCGTTAGTTGTGCTCTGGGCGAGAGTGCCAGCCACATGGGTGCCATGACTGTTATCATCGTTCGGGTGCGTATCATTCTCCACGAAATCGTAGCCCGGCACGAAAGTGGTGTTAGCCAGGTCAGGCGCTTGATAATACATCCCATAGTTCTCATAAGCCACTCCCGTGTCTATAACCGCCACGATGACGCCGGGAATTCCGGTCTGGATATCCCATCCGCGCTCCATCTGAATCCCACCGTAGACGGAATTATTCAGGTTCCATTGAGCGGGATAGATTGGGTCATTTGGCGTCAAGTGGGCGGTGGCGATATAGTTTGGCTCCGCATATTCGACGTTAGTCTCGCCTTTATACGCACGCCATTTTTCCTGAACCATCCCTTGCTTCACCTTCAAGCGAAAAACGCCGCGCCGGTTTTTTTTTGCAGCTTTAACGCCGTTGCGTCGGTTGATCTGCTTGATTTTTTCGGCGCCGACCCCCAGCTTAAACTTGACAAGAAGTTCATCGGAGACAAACGAAGCGGTAGGAGGATTAACCGGCTTATATTCAAAAAGCTGCTGCGCCAGAGCGTTTGACGCCACCAATACGAAACACGCCGTCAAGAAGACAGCCAATACCAGGGAAGACCCCAATTTTCTAACTCTTTTATTACCAGACAATGTGCTCATTTTAATTTCTCCTTGTTTGAAACCAAAAGATGCTAAATCGCTGTTCAAGCGGCAAGGGTTGCAAGCGCCGCATCCACGCGCTTCATCTCGTGAGTGGCGCCAAGGTACTCATACAGGAGACGAGATCGCTTGAGGAAATAGTGGGCTTGAGAGGGGTTTTGGCAATCTTTGTACATCAGCCCGAATTCGTAGCACCCCTCCGCTTCTCCTTGGGGGTTTTGGCAGGACTGATAGTGTTGGAGACTTTGGGCAAAGGTTTCCACGGCAGCATCCCAGTCTTTGCGGTGGCGGTGGATGCGACCATAAAGCTTATATACCTCTGCAATTCCAATGTTATCGTTAATCTTTTGGAAGAGGACCAACGCCTTGTCACAGTATAACTGCGCCACATCGATGGTGCCAATGTTGAGTAGGAACTCCGCGCGGTTGATGTAGATTTTTGAAAGGGTAAGCAGATTGCCCGATTTTTCCGCCAGCGCGGTGGCTTGAGCATAGTATTCTCCGGCGGCTACCCACTCTTCGATGTCAACATAAGCCATCGCCAGATTCATGTAGACGCCCGCGGCTTCCCGAGGCAACTGGATTTCATCGTAGATTGTCAGACTTTTTTCAAAAGAATCAATTGCCGCATTCCAATCGGCTTGTACGCTGGCGATGATGCCGAGGCTGTTATATGCCCCCGCAAGGATGCGTTGAGAGTCGCCATTCTGTTGGGCAATCTCGATGACCTGCTGATGATGTTTGTTGGCGAGGTCATAGTTCCCTTGCTGAACCGCAATGTATCCTAAGCTGTTATAAATGCTGGCGACGTATCCGCGGTCATTGTTGGCTTCAAATAACGCGAGGCTTTGTTGATAATAGGTTTGTGCTTGACTCCATTGTCCCTGATAGAATTGCAGATTCCCCAATTGCCTGAAGGCTTCCGCTCGGATGTAAGGAGACTCTCCGTCTGCCGTCAGCTCCATGATCTGTTCACAGAGATGGATTGCGCGTTCCGGTTCCCCCACACCGCGATACATTATCGCCACCCTGATGAGGCACATGAGGAGCGGTTCCTTTTGACAGACAGCTCCAAGGATTTGCGGGATGAGGGATGTCAGTTGCTCAAGTGCGCTGATGTTTGGCTGAAGGTCTAAAGTGTCATCGGGTGCCGCCAATGCCCCCTCGAGTTCGAATTCACTCAGCATTTCATCAAGCTGCTCAACCGCTGTTCGCACCTGCGGGTTTGCCATCGCCGGCGAATCGTTCTTGAGTGTATCGAGTGCGGCTTGAATTTCAGGAAGTTTGATTTTCATCTTTTTTTACCTCGTACGAAATATCTAAGCAATTATCAATTAGCAATTATTTAAGCGAGTTGTGCCAAAGCCGTTTGTGTGTTTTGGGTATCCACTTTCGCCCCGAGCGCGGTAAACAGATGCAGGGCTTCATTGAGTTGGGTTTTTGCCTGATCTTTATCGGGTTTGTCCATCAACATCAGACCGTATTCATAATGCGCTTCCGCTTGATTCAGACGGGATTCGCACGCTTGGGCCAGCTGGATGCTCTTCTCAAAGAAACGTTCGGCGTTGTTCCCATTTCGCCGACGATGCTGAATCTGCCCGGCGTATTTATAGGCGTCGGCCAGTTGCGATTGACTCCCCATCCGACCAAAGCTCCTGACGGCATGCATGCAACAGGCGTGGGCCAGTGCCAGATCCGAGAGTTTCAACGCCAGTTCCGTATAGCTGAGATGGATGTGACCGATTAAGTGCAGATTGCTCTGTCTCTGGGCATATTCGAGGCTCTTCTGATAAGACTCGCCGGCTTGTTGCCACGCTTGCATATCGACATATAGCAAGCCCATATTATAGTGGGATTGAGCCAGGCCACGCTCATCATCGATTGATAAGTAGGCAGCCACACCTTGTTTGTAAGAGGAGATGGCGGTTTCAAATTCGCCCCGTACCGTTGCGAGAATCGCCAGATTCATGTTGACATCTGCAATCAGGCGTTCGGCACCTTCTAATGGAGTGGCGATCTGCAGTGCCCTGTGGTAATTCGCTTCCGCCAACGGATAGTTATCGGACTGAAACTCGTTCCAGCCGATGCAGATGTAGATATGGGCGACTTGATGCGGGATTTGCCGTTCCGAATAGATGGCCAGACTTTCACGATAGAGACGGTTCGAGGCCCTGTAGTCGCGTTGTTTCGAGTTGATGTGGCCGATGGACTTCAGAATCTCTGCTTTTGTGGGTAAGTCGTCTTGGCAGTAATCTAAAGCCCGGTAAAACTGATCCAGGGCAACCTCCCATTGGGTTAACACATCATGGGTTTTCCCCAACTGGATTAGGAGTTGCGCCTTCTGGGTTTCGCTGAGATTGCCACTCTCAACGAGGTGTCGGAGCGCTCGAAGCGGCAATTCCATGGGGTTTGAGAGTGCTTGTTCCTGCTGATCAAACGTTTGCGCGATCTGTTGAACCAGCGAGGCTTGATGGGCGGCGACCGTTGCGCGTTCAATTTGGGCCACCACCGTCTGGACTTCTTTTGCCAATTCTTGGTCCCAAGCGGAGATTGAACCCGCCGTCAATTCATTGACGGTATCCAGAAGTTGATTCAATTGCTGGGTTTGCTTCAACGTCAACATAGGCTGTTCGCTCCATTCATTGCGGTTTTATACCGGGTGCCAATCCGGGTGGTGAATGTGCAACTGAAGAGGGTCTGAGAAATAGCCTGACCTTCCGCTGACAGATGCCGGCGGAAGGTCACCTTCACAATATTTAATAATATCGGTCATAGTAATAACTGGTAGAACCGGTGGCAAGATTGGAAATTTCAAAGATCATCTTACCTTTTTTATCGTCGCGTGTGCTTTCAAGTTCTTCCTCATCTGCATTATACAGCCCAACCTCGGTGTCTGAAGCGACATATTTCCCTTTAATCTTCAGGGTTAAGGGATCCGGATAAAAAGAAGCGTCGCTTGGGCCGAAATAGAAATCGAGACGATAATAGGTACTACCATCGTCACGCTCAATCAACTCCTCGGTCATCGTAACCGTGATTTTAACCTCATCGACATCTCGGTCATCCATGTAGGCGTCGAGTGAACCACCTTTGACCTGGATTAGAGCCCAGTCAGAACCTTGATTGACAACCTTAAAACTGCCGCCTTCACCTTTCCGAATGACTCGGCTGGCACTATAAGAGTTGATTGCCCAGGCGGCACTCAGAGCAAAGACCAAAGCCAGACAAGCAATCGCCGTATATCGTATCGTCGTGTAACCGTGCTTAAACATTTTGTCAATCTCCTTTACGTATTATCGAAAAACGTGGGTATTATCAGTCATACAGGTCGAAGCTATAACTGGAAAAATCGGGGAGGTAGAAGGTGATCTCCCGTTCGTTCTTTTTGAGGGTGAATTTGAGGGCTTCACCCGCCTCGTTAACGAGAGTATAATTAGTCCCATTGATATAATCCCCTCTGAGATTCAGTTCGAGTTCCGGACTAAAGTAGGCGCCAGAGGGGCCAAAGGTGAAGTCCAACCCGTCGAGATTACTGGCTTTGTCAAAAACCTCAACCATCTTAACGGTAATTAAAACGGATTTAATCCCTTTGTCTGTGAGATAGTCACTGAGCGCACCCTTTGGGATGACGACCTTGGCATCTGTGTGGATTCTGATTACACCCCTGCTTCCACCTATTTTTTTACTTGCGCAATAGGTTGCCGCCCAAGCGACACTCAGAGCCAAGGCCAAAATCAAACCGAGAATCGCTGCGGATCTAATGAGGGTGTTAATACTGAAAATTTGTTAAAAGGATGCATTAATTTCAGGAAATCTGATTCGAAAAATTCGCTCTGAGTTTGTACTGAAGTTT
>JADFGN010000189.1 GCA_022567695.1 Candidatus Poribacteria bacterium
AAAATCTATATCTTCAATGAGATACCAGTAGGATTGACCTTCTTCTGCCGTCTCATCAAGGAAGCTATAATCGTGTGGTATGGTATCTGACCCGTGCCCTTTGATAAGTGTTGGCGTGATACGAACATACTCACCATCTTTCGTCTTGCTACGGTAGATGTGGAATCCCAAGTTGTTGGTTTCTGATTCTGTCCGCCATTTGAGCGCAACACCATCTGGTGCAATAATTCCACTAAAGACGGAGAGTTCGACAGCGAGAGAAGCGTCATCGTTTTGCTCATAAGCCCCCATGTCTACCCCACTACCTGATGGACGTGGACGCCCGACAATATCTGTCGTCGGCGCACCAACCGATGTCCCTGCACTAATACAAGGACTTCCCGGACCGAGGTCATACGTCAAACCACTGAAAGGATTGCCGAACAGCGGGTCGGAATCGATATTGTTTTCATAGGAGGTAATAGTGCCCTCTCCTTCGATACCTGCTTGCCCGCCCTGAACATCGGTAAAGGTAATGGTGATAGAGCTTTGATTATGTTGGACGTAAACTTCATTTCCTTCTTGTATTGCTGTGTTGTTCCATAGAATTGTGTTTTTGATGACAGGGGCAGAGGAGATGGCACAGATAATCCCTCCGCCGAAATTGCTGGCATTCTCTGTAATTGTGCAGTTTGTGAGGATAGGAGAAGCTGAAAAACAGAAAATCCCTCCACCATCAAAAGTTGTAATGTTCTTTGAGATGACGCAGTTCGTGAGGATAGGAGAGGAAGAATGGCAGAAAATCCCGCCTCCACTACCTGTTGACGTGTTATCTGAAATAACGCAGTTCGTGAGGGTGGGAGATGAGGAACTTAGGATGAGAATCCCGCCTCCATCGGGAGCATTACCGTTTCTTATCGTAAAACCATCTAACACTGAAGTAGAGGTTTCGCCACTACCAAAGCGAAAGGCTCTTGTATTGTTTTGACTTTCACAGTCGATGATAGTCGTGGCTGCTCCATTGACGGATTTGACGGTGATTGCTTTTCCATTAAAGTTGAGATTGACGTTACCTGTGCCTGTGTAGGCGCCATCATCAACAAGTACGGTGTCTCCATTAACAGCAGCACCAATTCCCGCTTGAATGGTCAGCTGATCTTGTGGCACACGAATCGTTGCAGCGTTAAGCGACGAACAAACCGCAATCAATGTCATTATGCAAAGTAGAAATCGCTTTTTCATCGTTATTCTTGTTTGTCTATTTGGTTGCGGCGCCCACTGCAATGAAACTCTAGCAGCTTTGGTGTATTTTGACTGTAACCCGTTTTATATCATGAGCGTTGGCAATCCCCTTTCTCACTTCTAATAGCATCGATCGTATTTCACATCTGGCTAAACATCACCTTTCATCACTTTCTGCGTCGCAAGTTGAAGCCGAGCGGTTTCTATGACCTTGTTATCCGCTCCTTGTGCCATCGTCTGCTCGTGGCGTAAAAGGGGTTTTGGCGCAATCAACCCGCGTTTGGCAGCCTCAAGGAGAAGGGCATTATCGGAGAGGGATAAAGTCGAATGATACGTTTTCGTAGTTCTGTTGCATTCGCGGTTTTCGCTCGTTTCGATGTTCTTAACCGCTTGTTGCATCTTCTGGTAGCTGACACCCAGATACTTCTTGGTCGTATCGATGCTCCTGTGTCCGAGCAGCTCCTGAACGAGGTAAATATCCCCCGTCCCATCATAAACCCGTTGGGCAAATGACTTGCGTAAGCTATGCGTCGCCAGCTTGCCGTTGAGCCCTGCTTTGATAAACGCCGCTTCTAGCACCTTGTGTGCCTGCCCACGGCTCATCGCTCTGCCAAACTTTCGGCTGACAAACAAGGCTCTATCAGGGACAAGATCGCCAAACTTATGCCCGTGCCACGTCACAAGGTCAAGTATCGCTTTATGCCCATCGGCATTCACTGGTATCATGCGTGATGCTTCTCTACCCTTGACGATACCCCTCAAAAATAGTAAGTCTTTCACAGGTCTACCGTTCTGCCACACGTCACCGATCGTCAATGCCAGCATCTCACTGATACGACCACCAACAGACACACCGAGCATGAACAGGCTACGGTTGCGAATAGCGAATGTCCCATAAAATTGCTTGGCGACAAGCAGGATTTCATTATTCGCCAGTGGTCTTGCACCTCTCATTACGCCTCCCCGAAAGCGAGTTTAAGGTCACATACAATGCGAGAATACTAGCACGCTGAAAACATTCAGTCAACTACAAAACGCTGAAATACTTTTTCGTTGACTTACGATTGGGGATGCGTATAATGAGATAGGGTTATTAGAAATTTATCTGCCATTTTTTGATGGGCAAATTCTGAATCTGTTTTTCAATTCGATGTGTTTCGATTAATCGCAACACGGATCAACTACGGTCGTTAGGAGGAAACTAATGAAGGCAATAATTACCGTTGGCATACCCCTGATAGGGGTTTTACTGATACTATTTAGCAACATTGCGATCTCAGCTGAAGAGAAACCCGTGGGGGTTTGGCTTTTCGACGAAGATACCGGCGACGTCGCAGAAGATATTTCTGGGAACAAACACGACGGTGACATCCTAGGAGGCGTAAAATGGACGAAGGACGGGAGATTCGGTGGGGCTTTGGAATTCGACGGTAACGACGGTTCGGTTGAAGTTCCTGACCATGCAGATTTGCAGTTCCCAAAGGATACGGATTTCACCCTGGCCTGTTGGCTTAAAATTACGACACCTGAGCCTTCTCCACCAATGATGGTGGCGAAAAATTACCAACCCGCACAAGTTCTTCCGTGGTATGCTTTGTATTATGCTGACCAAGGGAAAGCGGCGACCGGAGACGTCAGTTTATTTCTCAGAGATGCAGGCGGCACCAGTTTTCATATCGCCGCGGGATCAAAGGTTGACGATGACCAATGGCATCACATCGTCGGTGTGAGAGATGGGGATAAAATCATACTCTATCTCGATGGTGAAGCCAAGGCTGAAATGGGAGGTGCGAATTTCGACGTCGGGACGAATAATGCCCCTCTCCACTTCATGAGTCATACCGGCAGATTTCTCGGCGGTCTTCTCGACGAAGTCATTATCTATAGGCGAGCATTATCACCCGCGGAAATCAACACGCTGATGAAAGACGGTTACGAGGACTTCGCCGCGGTTGACCCTGAAGGGAAAGTCACAACAACTTGGAGCGCAATCAAAACCGTGAATTAATGTACCCGTATAGACTGTTGGTAAATCGATGCTGAATGGAAAAGCAACGTTGCACTTCACGCCCTTTCTATTCTGCGGTGTGATTTTCTATGAAGTTTTTTTCTTGTCTAGGGTTCAACTAATGCGCGTGGGGGCTATGGCGCAGTTGGTCAGCGCGCCTGCTTATGGCCGTTAGCGGTTATAGGCAGGAGGTCACGGGTTCGAATCCTGTTAGCCCCTACGCGCGATTTTTGTTTCAGTATCCTCGCCTGCGTATCCCCGCACAAACAAAAAAAGCCGTCAGCATCAATTAACACTGACGGCTAGAACTATCTCCGATGTTTACTCGCATTAGAACAACTCGCCCAGTGCGATGTCCATGCTTTTCCGTTGACTTAAGATTAGGGATGTGTATAATGGGACCTTTCACAAGTAGATAGTGAAGCTGGGGAATTTTAATTATTGCCAAAACTGATATTATCAGACTCGGTATGACGTGAGTCAAACGGGAACCGAGGGGAATGCATAATGCAAGGAGGAAATCAAATGAGAGTAAGGGTTTTGACCATTGGTCTTTTCTTAGCCATAGTTGTTTGTTTGTTCATAGGGGATGGCATTTCATACGCCAAACTTGAGGATGGTCTAATTTCCGCATGGACTTTTGACGATGGTTCAGTTAATGACTTTGCCGGAGAAAATCACGGCGAAATCAAGGGTGGTGTTGAGGTTGTAGATGGTAAGTTTGAAACAGCACTCAGTTTCAACGGAAAAGATGGACACGTTGTAATTCCACATGATAAAAGCATGGATGTGATTGCCGACGGTTATTCCGTCTCAGCTTGGTTTCTTCCCCGTGCAATCACTACCGGTGAAGGAATTGTCACCAAAGGAGAAGGATCAGGCTGGGGAATCAAGTACGCTTTCAAAATTACTATAGACTGGTGGGGTGTCTCTAATAAAACCGTCGAAGGGTACTTTAATACCAGTGGTGCGCTAAAAGAAAAACCAAACAAGTGGGTTTTCGCATGTCTGACCGCCGATGGAAAACAGGCGGTGGGGTATTCCGCTGGTGAGAACGACAAGGTAGAGATTCGACCAAACGGACGGGGTAATCCTCACATAATAGCTGGCCCTTACCTTATCGAGGCTGACTTCCCGATAGAGATTGGTGTAGCTAGACTGCAAGGAGGCAACGTTGATGCCTTCGTCGATGGTATTATCGACGAGGTCTATCTATGGGACAGGGCACTTACCGAGGAAGAGGTCGGCTTACTCGCTCAAGGAGAAAGACCGAATTTCCCCCGCCCCGTCGAACTTGCAGGAAAACTTTCTACGCTGTGGGGAACCATTAAGAACCAATAGTCATGACAGCGCCGGGACACCAAGAACCAGAACCCAACTTCAATGGGACAACTAAAAATCCCTTTGGACAGCAGATTAACTCGAAAGGGAAGTTGACTACCACATGGGGACGAATCAAGAGTCAGCGATAGAATCCTCACAGACAAAAAAAACGCCAGCATCAATTGAGAGGGGATTGAAACTCAATATTTCGATGCTTAAATATCAATAATGATAAGGGTTTGATTTATCTGACAGCCCTCCGATGAAGGGGGATGAAGGGGATTGAAACGGCATAAAAAAAGCCTGTCGTCAGCCTATGCCAACGACGGGCTTTCTCTTTGATCAGAGCAAAACTTCGCCTTTAATTCTCTTTGCCCATTGCGGTGTGATTTTCTATGAAGTTTTTTTCGGGTCTAGGGTTCACCTGATGCGCGTGGGGGCTATAGCTCAGTTGGTTAGAGCACCCGCCCATGGCCGTAACAGGTTATAGGCGGGGGGCACAGGTTCGAGTCCCGTTAGCCCCTACGCGCATTTTTTGTTCAGTACCCTCGCCTTGTATGCCCCGCACAAACAGAAAAAGCCGTCAGCATCAATTGACACTGACGGCTAATAAATGATTCAAAAACAGGTGTCATTACTACGTTCTTACGTCATACGTCTCGTCATTTTCGCTTAAATCCGTGACATTCGGTTAAGGTCTTTATCTTTGTTCGGTGATACGATAAGTAGTCGATGATGAAGGTGATAATACCAACAAAAGACCTGTTCGAGTTCGTTTAGATAAAGTTCGTCGTCCGTGTGCGAAAAACTCTTCGCTTCGTTAGCGATTCGCGTTTTGTCGAATACTTGAGCGGATGGGGTCGAGGGGAATGCGGCCATTTGAATATCCTCCATGATAACTTATCAGGTAAATTAGATTTTGTGTCTTATAAGTACGTTTTATCAACAGAACGTTACCCCAAATTAGGTAGTGTTGAAGGGGGTTTTGACCAATACAGAATCTGAAAATGGGTAATGAGTGCACACACAAACGAAATGAGTGATATGAAAAGAAAAACGGTACCTAGAAGCAACGGAGAGAGTTCACCCGTTGTCGGATAAAAGAGTTGGTTGAGTTGAGACTCAACAGCCACACTCACACTAGATAGAGTGTCAATCTCAAAAAACGCCATCATAAATAGTAATGCCTGAAATAAGAACAAGCATCCCCCTAACAATGTCATCACTCGCATGGCTAAATACGTCCACAGGCAGCGGAGAGTATAGGGAATATTCAAAATAGTACGCTTGCCGACAGCTTGTCGAAACGTCCGACTTTTGCGAAGTTCTTGTTCGATGCGGGTCATTGAAGCAAACTCCTTTTCGAGCTCGTTTAGATTTAGTTTCTTGTCAGTGTGCGAAAAACTTAGTGTTTCGTTAGCGGTTCGCATTTGATCGAATGCTTAAGCGGATGGGGGGGGTGGGGGATGTGGTCATAATAAAATCCTCTGCTGATATATGGCAATGAGGTTAGCAATCAAAGTCCGTGTCGATGCCACATTTTACCTAAAGCGCAAGAGTGATACCAAAGCCACCTTAAAGCATCGTTAATCCATCCGCTCCCGTGATAGTCAGGATTTGTGGTGGAACTGCGTACAATCAGGTCGGATAATTTGGGTGATGGATACATACGGCGGAAGTTGAACGTGTATGAAATAGTAGACGGTAACCGTCACTAAGCCTATTTTCAACACCAGTTAAAATCCTATTGGATTTGAGGTCGTAGGTATGTGTCAGGCTCGGGCAACTGATGTGTTTTAAGGAACAGACGTTGGAACTCTGTGAGTCGCACAACTGTGCAGGCTTGGCTGCCATCTACGAAATCGGTGTAAACCGCTGTGAGAGTCGCAAATTGTTCAATTATACATTGCGTAGTCATCTTTTCTCCCACTCGTTTTGCCATCATTTCCAGCAAACTGAAAGCCAACAGGGCAATCATACAGATGAAAACCATCGATTCAATCCGTTTCTGATTGTGCAGAAATATCGGGCGGATACGAATTGGGCCTTTGATGGTAGAGAACCGCTTTTCAACTTTGTCTTGTTGTTTGAAGCGAGTGAGCATCTGTTCAGGTGAAAGGGGTTTGTTAGTGACTAACAAGTAACGTCCATCTCTGTGTTCGGCTTGCGCAACTTGGGCATCGTCAATTTCAATGTGAAGTTTCAACTCACCATCTTCTCCGGTGAGTTTTACGACGACCAAAGATTTCACCCCTTGGTATTTGCTTTCGGCTTTTTTTATCTGATCTCTTGCATAAGAGGCTTTTTTGTATCTGCGACGGTTGAGATAACTTTTGATTTCCGACAGACGAGAGAGATAACGGTCAACAAGTGTTTGGCGTTTTTCTCTGTCGAGTTTGGCTTTATTGCGACTATAGAGCAAAAGCGCATTGGCGGTGACACAAGGACCGGTTTTCTCAACTGAGATGGTCACTTCCTTGGGAATACCATAGTAAACGGGAGGCTCATTTTCATCATGATTGACCGGACGGTAGTTGAGTGGATAATTCATCAATTCACAGGTTTCGACTGACATCAACACCGACTCGTAGGCTTTGTGACTTGGAAGGGGACCCAAATATCCAATCCCTTTTTGGTGGTAAGTAACAATGACCTGTGGACAAAGCATTGCTTGGTCTGAGACGATAATTAGATTATCATTAGCTATATCGATAGACGTCACTTCAGTCGCTGTAGAAACGGTTGCGGTTTCCTCCGTTGGCTTTTTCAACAGCCCAGCGAGCGCACGCATATTCTCAAGCGGTGTTGTTTTATCGGCTGTACTTCCGCTTATCACCTTATACGCGAGTGGAATCGCGTCATCACTTGTCACATTCAGCTGCAAATTGACCTGTTTACAATCCGGTCTTTTATCCCGGCTGTATCCATACTCAATTTTGTCGGCGTGTTGATATTCGCCCTCGAAGTAGATAGAGGTAATGTCGTAATGGATAAAGTCAATGGAGATGCCAAATTCGGTTATGGCTCCAATGACAATCTCTTGCCATATTTTGTCAATATGTGGGTGAATTAGGTCTAGCAGGTCTCCAATTCGGCGATCGTGAAGTTTTTCGGCGGGAATCGATAAGGTCTCTTCCAAGACCGTTGTTGCCATCCAATCCGCCACTTTATACAGCGGTTTGGGAACCAGCAGACGATTGAGTGCTAAAATTAAAGCCACAGTTCCATTATCAACATCCGCTTCTGTTTTGACGTACCGATTGATAATAGAGACAACATTCAATCGCTTGAGAATCGGCATCAGCACAGGGATAGCCCCCAACCATCGAGTCAGTTGTTGGTCTACATTGGTACAAAAAGTCTCCGACAGATTCATTTCTACCTCCTCAATCGAAGAAAATATCGGTTGGATTTCATTTTCAACAGAATAAACCGGATTTTCCGATTGAGCAAGGCCAATTTTACTTCAGCCAAATCTGCAAAGGATTCGACTCGCAGAATTCCAACATCTGTTCCGTTAAACACATCAGCTACTCGAGCCTGACATTTACCTCGACCTCAAATCCAATAGGATTTTAACTGGTGTTGAAAATAGGCTTAGACATTCCAATGTACAGCGGATTCCGTATTGTATCAACTGAAGTTCGTGATAGGCATCGGGTGGTGGTAATTCGAGGTAGACGTTGAAGCTGTACCAATGAAGCAGGTCCGAAAAGTTTGCTTTAGCTTTAAGTGCATCTGGAAAACTTTCAAACTTCACTAAAAGTTTGTCAAATGCGAGTAGTTGGCCATTCCAAAGGGATTTCACGTCAAGCCCGTGCCATTGGTAAGCCTCCATTTCAACTTCGATGTGTGACCAAATGGAATCAATCTCGCCTAGGATGGTCATTAGCCAAGTGTGCTGTGAGGGAGTTCGGGTCGTCATCTTAACCGCAGGTGGCCTACCGTCCAAAAAGCTGTCTATTAAGCGCATGGCGTCTAGTTGGTATTCCACGTTTTTTCACTCCTATCAATGGCTCATCAACTCCCTTGTTGTTGATGCCAAGCATTGTTATTGTTATGAGAAAATTATACACTGTCAGCGCATCGGTGTCTTGGGTGTCACCCCAAGGCATCAATGAACTGCGAGATATGCGCTAATCAGCTCGGAGGTCGGCTTAGACTTCGTGAATTCTCTGATTGATATTCTTTATGTTGCTCCAGAACCTCATTAACGATTAGGTTCTCTGACTTCCCTTGTCTAACCGCCTCCTCACGAATCCATTCTCGGGTGTCTACAAAAATCCGAGTTTCCATTCGTATTTTCAGTTGCCTCGGTGAATATGCCCTCCGTTTCTTCATCATACCTGAGTTATCTCCTTTGTGACGTTATTATAGTTCCTCATATTGGTGATGTCAAATCTCACAATAGGTATTAGAAGGTGTTAGAAAAGTTCAAATTCACTCCAACCAATATATCCAGAAACCTCGCCATACAGTCAGGAAAAGGAGACCTTCCAATCGAAAGTCGTAACCAGTACCTTTTGGTATAGTTTTACACATTATCTAGCTGGATCGGAGTTTGAAACAATCCGCAAAAAAAAACGCTATTCTTCACAAAAGGTATATTTTTTTTCAGTGACAGCAAAAGGTCTCTCGACAGAAGATTTAAGCCAGCGATTTTACAGCCAAGATTATCAAGGTCTTAACTGAGAGATTTAGACCCTTTTTAAGTCACCAAACTTAGTCCACTACTGGGCGAATTCGGTTCCGTACGGAAGTGAAACCTCGACTTCTTTGTACGAAATATAGGTAATTAACGTGAGTTCGACGTAAGAGATAAGTGTTTTAGCGGATATTGGTGTAAAAGAGTGAATGGTAAGTGGTGTCTGGTATCTGGTGACTGGTGACTGGTGACCAGACTACCAGACGACTAGACAACAAAACACCCGTTACCCCGTACAAAATGCTCGTGGTCTACATCCTTATATCGAACTCACGTTAATTATGATTAAATCCACCCCCGCTCAATTCGCACTTCCCTCGTCTTTCACCACAGGCGCATCAACTTTCACATTATACAGCCCATGACGGAAGATTTTCACCTTGCCCCCGTTAGACAAAATCAAGGCAATGTCATACCGCGCAAACCAGTCTACTATGCCCGTGAATACCTGGCCCGTCCTCAACGCAACGGTAATCGGACTTTTGGATGAGCGAGAAGTTTTTAGTATTTCATCGTTGACCTTATACCGATCTTTGCGAGGAATTATCGGTTCGAGCTTCTGATTGACAATCGCCAAATCGGTAACCATTGTCGCTTTGACTTTTTCGGCTTCCCGTTGCTTGTAACAGCAACAGAAGTCCGTTTTCTTACGCCTATCGCGTTCATCGTTATGCGTTGATTTCTGCGTGAGGGATGACTCGCCTCCGGACTCACTCGTCTGTGCCCCACCCGAAGAGATACTCAATATCCACTCAAACACCAAGCCCATGATGATGGTACAGTCAACCGTTTCCCCGTACCCAATGAACACCATCTCCGTCTTTTCACGAACCTGTTTATCGAAATAAGCTATGGCGCGTTGATCTCCTATTGGTGCGCGAGGTCTTCTGCCTAGTCTTAAGGGTTTCCGCTTCGGCTTACTTTTCTTCACCTCTGCCTTGGTTTCGGCCACCTCTTTCGGCTCATCCGGTGCTGGCTTTGCTGGTGTTTCAGGCTTGACTTCCGGCTTCGGCTTTGGCTTCGCTTTATCCGTAGCAAGTCGTCCCGCCATGTGGGGCTTTGACTCTTGGGCCGGAACGTGTCGCGGCGAAGCAACAACCTCTCCGGCAGCCGCTTGCGTCTTGGATTGAGGTTGACTCTCTTTTTCCGGTGGTTGATTCTCCTGCCCTGCGGGTGGTGGGAAGACCCCATCGCACTTTTGCCGTCTAGCTCTTGGGTCAGTATCCGGTGTCCAGACCGACGTTTTCCTTCTTTGCATGGTTCTCCTTTCTATTCGTTGTCTGTTTGAGCGTTAAGTTCTCCGAGTTTCATACCACTGCCTCCCACTGTTCATTCTTCCTCTCCCAATCCTTTAACCGAGCCGCATACGAACGCGCCTCCCGCACTTCATCAGGCATCAACACACCACTTTGAATCCGTTGATTGACAATACCTTCCAGATACGCCGACCAGTCACTCCAATTGTGCCATACCTCCAAGATGGCGGCTGAATCAATGCTTCGCTCTTGGCGTTGGACAATTAAAACAATCTGCTCGTCGGAATACTCTTTGTCTGCCATCAACGATGACTTGATGGTTCTAGCGATACGGCGTCCTAACGAATCTCCTGTGGTAGAACCCCCTTTTCCCGTTTCAATCGCTCCTACGCCATCTGAGACACCTTTATCGCTGTCCTGATCAGCAGACGCGGAACATTTATCAGCGTCCCTTTGCACCTTTGCCTTTTGGCGTTTGAGAGCCGCAATCTCCTGCGTCACTTCCGCTATCTCGTCTACGCTCAATGTCCCTGATCGTCGCATCTCATCTAGCCCTGCGATTTTAGCCTGAATCTCGCCTAGCTCCATGAAGGCGTCGTTGGTTTCAGGTGCTGGTTGTTCAGCGGGTGCTGGTGGCGTATCTTCGTCCGCTTTCTCCACCGCGTCAGGTATAAGCTCGTCCCACACGCCCAAAATCACATCATCGCCGGGTATGTCGTCAAACGCATCAAGTCCGGGTTGTGCATGAGAAAGCACCTCGTCACGGCTCAACGGCGAAATGATGCCAGCTTTCAGCATGGCTGCGCGTCCAACGAGATTCCGGCGAACAAGTTCAAGGGGCGTTTGTGGTGTGTGGAGAGAGATTGAGTCGGGTTGGGGCGGCGCGGAACCTTTAACAGAGTCTCCAGTATCTATATTCTCATGAGTGGGATTTTGTATCTCGATTGAATCGTTGGATGAAGAAGGTTGTTTATGGGAAGAAAATGATTCACCTGACTTCACAGCATGAATCGCACCACGGAGAATCTTCTTCCCTCTGGGTGTTGCTTTCGATTCAGAGTGGTCGGGATCGCCAGTGTAAGCGGTTGGGTAGTCGTAGGGATGGTGTCCTGCGTGGTTGCGTTTAGTCCTATGAAACGCACGTATCAATGCCGCAGTCGCAACATCAACGTCAACGCCGTATTGAGAAACTGTCGCTCTTATCGCTTTGTCAAAGTATTTATCAAATGCCTCCTCCTCACCTTCTTCGTACTCGTGACTCTCGTTCCATGCTAATGACAACATTTCGATATTTGAGGGGGATATAGGGGGAGGGTCTTTATGTATATCTTTACTCATATCTTTACCCCGCGCGTGTGAATCGCTTGAAACCTGTGCTACAACTGGCTTTTGTACGGGTTGCGGTTGTGGATTTATGTGGCGATTTGCTACACTTTCTTGTAGCGATTCTCTACATGTTTGTGTTGGGGATGGCTCCACATTTGTCTTCGGCTCT
>JADFGN010000190.1 GCA_022567695.1 Candidatus Poribacteria bacterium
GCTGAAATGTCATTTGGAATCATCATTATGGCAAATACCGTCATAATTGATGCAATCAAAAATATACTTGATTTCGTATTCATCAATTGCTCTTTTTTCTGACTCCTTTAAAAAATTTGTTACTAATTTGTTCCAACTTTGTTATTATGGTAATTCATCTTCTAAATCTGAACATGCCTTGTGAACCCATTTTTCTTTAGAGTTTTTTATGATCTCTTTACCCACTTTGATGCGAAATACTGCCACAGCCTCATTGCCAAGGAAACCAAGCACTGATGCAGCAATCACGGCCCAGAGATACTCAACCGTCTGTGGGTGAAAAAAACGATTCACAGATTCGTAGCCGGCGACGATGGCGCTGAACAAGATGATGAGTACGATTGTCACACCTGCCAGATCTTCTACACGACCATAGCCATAGGTGAACCGTTTGCTCGGTTTCCATCGCGCAAGCGTAAAAGCGATCCACAGCGGGATAGCGGTTGCCGCATCGCCAAAGTTGTGAATCGTGTCAGCAAGCAGTGCCACACTCCCTGAAAGCAGAACCACGACCACTTGTAACAGGGCTGTCGCCATAAGTCCCACAAAGGACCACTTGATTGCCCAAATCCCTCTTTGGGATGTTGTGATAGAAGGATCTATCACGCCGTGGGTATGCCTGTGTCCTCCATGTTTGTGATGCCCGTGGGGGTGGCCGTTACCTCCATCTTCGTGATGATGAACATGTTCATGTTCATGGTGATGCACATGATGATTTGGCTGGCGATGCTTCCTTTTCCAAAACATTTAACTCCTCCTAAGGAATGAGAGTCTGTTGGGGCAACACTATAAACTCTCTACAGCTTCTGCCCCGCGCCGCTCGACGATGTAGTACAGCACCGGCAGCACCAGCAGGGTCAGGAGAGTTGAAGTAATCATCCCGCCCAGAATAACGATTGCCAGCGGCTTTTGGAGTTCTGCGCCTGAACCGTGCGCGATGGCGAGTGGCAGCATCCCAAAGCCGGTCGTCAGCGCTGTCATCAACACAGGGCTGATGCGCTCCCCCGCCCCTTGGATGATTGCCTCGTAGAGGGGGAGTCCCTCGTTGTTCCGCAGGTCATTGATGTGAGTCACCAGAATAATTCCGTTCCTGACAGCGATGCCGAACAGCAGGATAAAACCGACCATAGAAGGAATGCTCATCACGCCGCCGGTGAGAAACACGCTAATGACCCCACCAATCAGAGCCAGCGGCAGATTGAACATCACGAGCAGTGACAACCGTATTGAGTGCATCGCTAGATACAACAGAATAAAAACTCCAATCACGACGAAGCTGGATTGAATCAGGATGAGGCTTTGCGCGGCTTGCTGACTCTCAAACTGTCCACCGTAGGTAAGAAAGTAGCCTTCGGGGAATTTGACATTTTCGTCAATCTCTTTCTGCACATCGGCAATAAAGCCCCCGAGGTCTCTGCCTTGCACGTTGCACTGAATGACGATGCGGCGTGAGACGTTCTCGCGGTTGATGGTATTCGGGCCATCCCCGATGCGAATATCCGCGACCCGTTTCAAGGGTACCAATTGCTCGGTGGGAGTACGAAGCTGCAAGTTACGGATTTTATCGATGTTGTCGATACTCGCTTCATCCAGGCGTACAAAGAGGTCATATTGGCGTTGTCCTTTAAGGACTTGACTGACCACCTCGCCATTGAACGCGGATTCCACGAAGTGCGTAATATCAGTCACCCCAAGCCCGTAACGAGCTGCCGCAGGACGGTTGACTTTAATCTGCAATTGGGGTATTTGCACCTGTTGCTCGACCTGCAGATCGGCGGCGCCTTCAACTTGCGCGACAACCGACCTAATCTCCTCCGCCTTGGTGCGCAGGACAGACAAATCACTGCCAAACAGTTTCATCGCCACCTGCGCGTTGACGCCGGAGAGCAGGTGATCGAGGCGGTGTTGAAGCGGTTGGCCAACGGTGACAACCACGCCGGGGAATTTCTCAGGCGAAAGTAGCTCACGGATCTCTGCAAGCAAATCCTCCCGCGTTTCCTTCCGTTCCTCCGGTGGGGTGAGGTTGACGAGCATCTCGTTGTAGTTGACCCCTTCGGCGTGTTCGTCCTCTTCGGCGCGTCCGGTGCGGTTGCTGACACTTGTGACCTGTGGATTCGTCAGCAACAACTTTTCCATCTTTCTCCCCACTCGGGTGGATTCCACCAATGAGGTGCCCGGTGGAAAAACCGCGTTGATGGTAAAGGTGGCTTCATCCATGACCGGCAAAAACTCCCTTCCCAATCGCGGAATGGCAAGGACCGTCCCAATCACAAGCAGGATAGCAATCCCCGTCACCAGCCAACGCCACGCCATCACGATACGCAAAATGGGACGATAGCCCCGCTTGACCCATCGAACGACCGGACTTTCCTTCTCCGATAGTGCCATTGAGAAGCGTCGGCGGGGGTTGGACGAGGGATTACCGCTGGAGGGGGCACCCCATCGCGCCAACAGAATGTCGCTCAATGCGGGGACAACCGTCAGTGCCACCAGCAGGGATGCCGTCATTGCAATCACAACCGCCCAACCGAGCGGACGGAACATTCGCCCCTCGATTCCGCTAAGGCTAAACAACGGAATGAACACCAAAACAATGATCAGGGTGGCAAAGACAATCGAACTTCGGATTTCATTGCTCGCTCGCAGCACCACTTGGCTTGGTGTCTCTTCCGTCGGTTTTTTGAAATATTCTCGCAGCCGACGAAAGATGTTCTCGACATCGATAATGCCATCATCTACCACCATACCGACGGCAATGGCTAACCCGGCTAATGTCATAATGTTAATCGTAAATCCCTGCCAGATGAGGACGATGACAGTGAGAATGAGCGACAATGGGATGGCGGTCAACGTAATCAAAGAGGTGCGAATGTTGAAGAGAAAAACAATCAAGATAATGATGACCAAAATCGCGCCATCGCGTAAGGCTTCTTTGACGGTGTCAACAGAACGCCGAATCAGATCGGCCTGGACGTATTCGGGCTGGATGCGTACCCCTTCTGGCAAAGACTTTTCAAGTTCTACAAACGATTCCAGAATTTTATCACTCAGCATCAGGGTATTGACCCCCGGTTGCTTGGTAATCTTGCCTAACACCGCTTCCTCACCATTAAGGCTCCCGGCGCCCCGGCGGATTTTGGGTAGAGAGCCAATCTGCACGGTCGCAATATCTTTCACCAGAATTGGTCGCCCATCCGCCCGGGTCTCGATGACCACATTTTCAATGTCGTCGAGGGTACTGATGCGCCCCATACCGCGAATCAGCAACTCCTTGGCACCCATCATAAGGAAGCCGCCCGCCGAGTTGAGGTTACTTTTTTCGAGTGCTTCGCTGACATCCTCCAACGAGAGTTCATACCGGATAAGCTTTTCGGGATGCACGAGGATTTGGTATTGCTTGACGTAGCCACCCATGTTGATGACATTGGCAATGCCGCCCTGAGATTGGAGTTGATAGCGAATCGACCAATCCGCCAAATCGCGCATCGCCATCGGGTCAAGCGTGCCTGTGTCATCCACAAGCACATACTCGACGATTTCACCCAATCGTGATGTGATCGGCAACATAATCGGCGCGTCCACCCCAGAAGGCAACTTCGGCGCGACAAGCTGCAACCGTTCGGATACCATCTGGCGAGCCACGAAAATATCCGTCCCCCATTCAAATTCGACAAACACAATCGACAAACCAATACCGGAGGATGACCGCACTCGCTTGACATACGGGGCGCCGTTGAGCGAACTCTCAATCGGAAAGGTCACCAACGTCTCCATCTCCTCCGGCGACCATCCGTGCGCTTCGGTCATGATGGTGACTCGTGGGTCATTGATGTCGGGATACACGTCAATTGGGGCGTCGAGGAACATCCGAAACCCAACCAGCACCGCTGCAATCGCCCCTGCAATGACCAACAGCTTGTTTTTCAATGAGAATTCAATGATCTTCGACCACATAGATTTTTCTCCGTAATGCGTGAAACGTGAAATGGATCAGGAATACAGGATTCAGGCGTTCTGCATCTTGTCCCCTTGTTCTTCCTTCCCTTCTTTCCTTCCTCTTCTTTCACTGCTTCCTTTCCACAATGAGTACCCCATTCATAGTCCCGTGCCCGGCGCCACAGTTCACTGTGCATTGGAAGGGATATTTCCCTGTTTTCTTCGCCTTAAACTCAACAACCACCTCTTTGCCCGGGTTGAGGTTTTGGTCGATACGGAAGGCGTTGAGCCCAAAGCCGTGAGCGACATCAATACTTCGTATGGTGAGAATGACCGTATCCCCCTCCGTCACCCGAATCGTCGCGGGTGTAAACTGCCACTGTCGGGCGGTGACGTTAATTTCGGAGATGCTCTCTTCGGGCTCCACTTCTTTCGCTTTCGTCTTAAAAGTGAGATCGGAAGAGGTAAAAAGGTTACCGTCCAGATCTGTAACTTTGATGCGATAATGGTATGTGGTCTCAGGTTTCAAGCCGGTTAATTGGACGCTATGCGTTATTTTCGAGTCTCCGCTCGTGGCAACTGAGCCGTAAGCGGTACTTTCTCCATATTCGATCTCGCCAGCGGCACTTTCATTCGTTTTCCATGTAATGGTCGCACTGTCATCCTTTGCAGTCGCCTCGACTTTGGAGGGTTCAGGTGCTTTTTCGCCTTCAGCAAGCGTTGCAAAGGTCACATTCCCGGATTGGGCAAAGGTTGAGGATTCGTTGGTAGATTTGACGCGGAATTGATAGGTCGTTTGAAGTTGAAGCCCGGTCAACGTAACAGAATGCTGAGCTGTCAACGCGGCATCCAT
Organism: Candidatus Poribacteria bacterium; assembly: GCA_022567695.1. Lineage (GTDB taxonomy): Bacteria > Poribacteria > WGA-4E > WGA-4E > PCPOR2b > JADFGN01. The sequence continues at coordinate 4,829 of JADFGN010000190.1, forward strand.
CGCGTTTAGCCCATAGCTTGTTGTCACGCCGTAATCCACCAGACTGTCCGCCAGGAGATCAGTTTTCCATCGAATTAAGGCATTATTTCCTTCCACCGATACGGTGACTTCGGAAATCTTCAGGGTCTCTTCTTCTACGGTCGGGTTATCCTCCCCACAGCCACTGACAAATGGAAGAAACAGCAGCAGTAATACCATGAGGATAAAGAATTTGAATGTCTGATTGTCAAATGCACTTCTGACCTTCATTTTGAATTGATCTCCTTTGATGATTGAGAATTGTCGAATTAATGTTGATGTGCATGCCCATCATCAGCAATAGGTACCTTAGATGGCCCCGACGCCGACATCAGTTCATGATTTCCCTGAACGACAACGATGTCGCCGGGGAACAATCCATCCTTGACCTCAACATACCGGTCATCTTTTGTACCCAGCGCGATTTCACGCCTGTTGTAGACGTCCCCTTCCTCGATGAAGACAAATTTCTCCGCCCCCTCGCCGAGTACCGCGGCCAGCGGCACCGCGATCACCTCGTCCTTCCGATCCGTGACAACCGCGAGCTCGGCGAACATCCCCGGCTTCAGCTTTCGATCGGGGTTTTCGAGTTCAATCCATAAATGCGCCGCCCGCTTCTCGACATCCACATCGTCGGAGATGATGGACACCTTTCCGGTAAAGACCTCCTTCGGATAGGCGGCAAATCGGATACGCACATTCTGCCCCTCTTGAATCTTTGCCAGCGTGTCTTCGTAGACATCCCCTTCAATCCAAACCGTTGTGGTATCCAGAATCTGAAACAGCATATCTGCCGGCTCGACCGTCGCGCCCAGCGTGACATGCTGAGAGATAATTTGCCCGGACGCCGGCGCCGTCACGGTAAATCGAGTGCTCGGCTCACCCGTTTCCATCACTTCGCTAATTTCTGACGAAGTCACGCCAAGCATTTGGAGTTTGCTTCTGGTTTTATCCAGTCCAATAACCGCCTCGCGGTATGTCGATTCGCTCTCCACCAATGCGCCCGGTTCTTCCAACAGGGCAATGTAATTGTCAAGAAGCGTGTCAATTGACATGTCACGCACGGATCTAATGGTGCCGGTTTCAGCCAGTTCTTGAATCTGTGCATCTGTCAGACCTGCCGCAAGCAGCTTCTGCTTGGTGGTCTCCACCTTGATGACCGCCCCTTGATATTCCGTTTCAGAGGCGACAAGTTCCGCCGGATCTTCGAGCAACACAACATACTTTTCAAGCAGTTCCAGTAGGTACGGGTTTCCCGATTTTTCACCATCTGACAGGAAAGTAAGAACCGATTCGTTTCCCTTGCTTTCAACCACCTTCTGAATCGTTGCTTCTGTCACGCCGAGCATTAGCAACCCCCGCTTTGCGCCCTCCAATTCACTCTTGCCTTTCGCGTATTCCGCCTGTTTTTCGATGAGTTCTTTTTTCGCTGAAATACGCTTCTCCGCAAGCGACTCGATTCGTTTGAGCGAGGCGTCTAGCAACTTAAGTTCCACATCCGCTTTGACCAGTTCAACCCGCATCCGCTCCAATTCCATGGTGATTTTTCCGGCGGATACGGCTTTGAGTTGCGCCAACGCCGTTTCAACGCGATGGCGCTCTTTGAGGGATTCTAAGTAATCAATCTGTCGGTCTGCCAAATCGAGTCGAATCTTCTTCGCTGAGACTGCCTTGAGGCTATCGTGTGCGTTTTTGAGTCGTTGCACTTGATTTGAGGCTTCGATCAGCTCGATCTGGTCGGCACCCAATTCAAGGCTTTCCAGTTCAAGCAATGTCTGTCCCTTTCGTACCCGCTCCCCTAAATTGAAATTCAGCCGCTTGACGATTCCGCCAACGCGCGGGGTGACGTGAGCAATCTGTTTCGGTTGGGCTTTCACCGAGCCCGTTATCGAAACAACCGACTCGATGGCGTGTATATCGACTTCTTCCGTCTTTAAGCCGATATTCGCTTTCGCTTGGTCGCTGAGTTTCCTTGGGCCTTCAGCGATCCCACTGGTGGGGTATGCCCCATGGTCATCATCTCCATTTGGCTGAACGGATTTGATTCCAAACATGAGTGCGAAAAAGCTAATGAAAGCCGCGAACGAAAGTACGGCAAATCGCCTTGAATAGATGAGATTTCGTGGGTTCAACATCATTTAATGGTCCTCCCTTTTCGATTGACGATGGATGGTTGACGATTATTGTTACCTTTGAACTGCTGGGTGGCAACTGAGTATGGATTGGTTTCAAGCAGAATCCGCGCCATCGGGATATTACCAAGGTTCTCTCCCGCTGCCGCTTCAAGTTCAACCAGTGCTTTGGTATACGCCGCCAGCGCATCTAAATAGGCGAAGCGCGTTTCGATGAATTCGTTCTGGGTCAAGATGACTTCCAGAAGCTCCGCTTCGCCCAGTTCATACGCGGTACGGGTCAATTCGAGGTTTTCATCGAGCAGGTCGAGGATACCGCCTTCATAGAAGGCAAGCACTTTCTGGAAGGCGTTTACCGCTAGATACGCGCCAACCACTTCGCGGGTAATCTGCCGTTGATGCGTGCTGACCTCAGCGCGATTCACCTGCTGTTGCGCCTTCGCCGCACCGATCTCGACCCGATTGCGATCAAAGAACGGTAGCGGAATGGAAATTTTCCCGCCGAACAACGTTTCACCCGCTTCCCTGCGAGTGATCAATGAAATTCCGAGGTCAGGAGCGTTTTCCGCCTTTGCCAGTGCCAGTTCACTCTGAGTTATTTGTCCCTCCACTTGCAGGGCTAAAAGATCGGCGCGATTTTCAAGCGCATACGTTTTGAGAACATCAAGGTTCAACCGGAGAGGCTGATATTTCAGTTCCCCCTTTGCAAGGTGCGGACTTTCCATCGGCGCACCCATTAAGCCGTTTAGTTCTAACTGTGCCAATTCACGTTCATTCTCCAACTCAGTCTGCTCTCGAATCGACGATTGCAATTCGATCTTCGCAAGATTCACTTCGGTAATCGGAACCTCACCCGCTTCAAATTCAACCGTCGCAATGTCGAAGATCTGCCCGCTGAGTTGGACAATGGATTTTGCCAACTTTATTTTTTCTTGGGTCAGCAGCAGTTCGTAGAACGCTTCCTTGACCTCCTTGATGAGCAGACGCTGGGCGTCGGCAATTTCGATATTAACCTTCTCGATACCTGCCAAAGCCATTCGCTTCCGGTGCCCTCGCTGTCCACCGAGTTGAAATTCCTTCGTTAATTCAACCTCGCGCTCCCCACCCTCACCGGGGAGAACCGATGTTTCCAACTCCGGGTTGCCGAGGAGCGCAATGCCGTCCAGACGCGCCTGCGCCACATCGATTTTCTGACGGATAGCTTTTAATTCAAGATTTTCGGTTAGTGCCGTTTGTATCGCCTGCTCAAGCGTTATCGGCGTCACCTGTGCCAACGCTGTTGCACAGGTCATCCCCACTGCAAGGATGGTCACGGGGTGCAGTGCCCGCACTCTGACTGCCAAACTGTTGCCAATGGATCTGATTTTATTTCTCACTTTCTGAATCTCCTGTTTCAAAAGGGGTCAATAGGTTAATGAATTCATAGAAATCTTCGCGGCGGAGACTCCCGTTTTTAAACGCTCGAGGAAGCCGCGCCTCTTCGATCTAAAATTTAAGGTTGAAACTTGAAAACTAGCCTTGACTCTTTGTGTATGTTAGGCTATGATATTTTAAGGGTTGCTTCGACCCTTCGTGGAGGTGCGCTGGTAGTAAACAGCCCCGAAAAACTCCCTGATGGGAGAAAGAAGCGAGAAATCCGTAAGACCTACAATGGCGAGTCCTTACAAGCTCCGCCATTTATGGCGGGGTAGCTGACCGTGTTTAATCCCAACCGACGCTATTATGAGCGTCGGTTGGGATTAAATTGAAATTTCTCCATCCGATAGATTAAAGCGTGCCGCTTCAGCCCTAACAATTTTGCGGCTCTCGTCTGATTCCCACCGGTTTTCTCCAACGCCTTTTTGATGAGTCCTTTCTCGACCGCCAAAAGAGAAATACCTTCATCCGGGATTTCTAAATCGAGCGGATCGATGAGTTTGTGGGGAGGATTGAACATAGACTCAGGCAGGTGTTCGGGACGAATATCTCCTTCACCACTGAGAACCAGAGCACTCTCGATGACGTTCGCTAATTCACGCACATTCCCGGGCCAAGAATAAGTAGTCAACGCTTCATATGCCTTCGGATGGATAGAAATCTGTTCGGCGTGCTCCGGCGCAAACTCATTGGTGAAGTGGTGGATAAGCAGCGGGATATCCCCTTTACGGTTCGTCAACGGTGGTAACACAATTGGAAACACATTCAGTCGGTAGTACAGATCTGGTCGAAATGTTCCCGTTTCAACGCCGCGTTGCAAATCCGCGTTGGTCGCTGTAATCACGCGAACATCCACCGCCAATTCCCCCTCGCTTCCAAGCGGCATCATTGTTTTCTCTTGCAAAACTCGCAGGAGTTGAACCTGCGTTTCGAGCGGAATCTCCCCAACTTCGTCGAGAAACAGCGTCCCGCCATGTGCCAGTTCAAACCTCCCCTTTTTGTCGGCAACTGCCCCGGTGAAAGCGCCCTTCTTATACCCAAACAGCTCACTGGCAACCAATCCTTTGGGAATCGCGCTGCAATTGACGGGGACAAATCGTCCCCGTCGATGGCTGTTATAATGGATGGCTTTAGCCACTAACTCCTTGCCGGTGCCAGTCTCGCCAAGGATGAGTACCGTAGTCTCCATTTCGGCGACCTGCTGAATTCGATGAAAAACCTCCTGCATCGCTAAACTTTTACCCACGAGGTTTTCAAAGCGGTAACGCGCATTCAACTCTTCGCGAAGGTGTCGGTTCTCTGCTTGGAGCTGGGCAAAGCGAAGCGCGTTTTGGACCATCAGTTTCAACGCATCCCGATCGATCGGCTTGGTGATAAAATCGTAAGCGCCCAACTGCATTGCTTCAACAGCCACCTCAATGGTTCCGAAAGCCGTAATCATGACGACGACAGCTTCGGGGCGGTATTTCTTAATCTCAAAAAGCAGTTGAATCCCATTCATCTGGGGCATGCGATAATCCACGAGGAAGAGATCGTAGTGAGTGTCCAATAAGGTATCGAGACAAGAGGTCGCGTCATTGAAGATGGCGACCTCATATCCCTCATCATTGAGCAACATTCCAATCAGCTTCGCTCCATTTCTGTCATCATCGACAACTGCAATGGTCTGTTTGAACATGTTAAAACTCCTTGCATGAAACGTAAAATCTGAATGGACTCATGAATCCATAAACTCGTTTCCTCATTTCCCGCGCTTGCCTGTGGGAGAAATACCAAGGGCGAGAATGGGTCAACCATTATCGTTGGTCTTACCCTTAGTTTGGCGTGTCGCAGCCCGCTATTGCATACCATCTGACTAACGGAAGGAGATTCAGAAAATCGTCAGGTCGTCTGCACATTTACGGGCTATGACGCATATGATTGTGACTATCTTGTACGCTTGATCCATCCCCACGTCAATGGCAGCCTGCCTGCGGGCGAAACCGAAACTATACGTGCCAAAGCGGGATTAAACCAGTCCGGATCGCGATTCCCCCGATGATGGTTTGTCAGGTTGCGGAGATTCTTCCCAGCGACATCCATTACGTAGATGTCACCCGGCGGCCATTCTTGAGTAAACGAAAAGGCAATGCTTTGACCATCCGGGGACCACGTTAAACAGGAATCCCACCACGAACGGGTTACCAGTTGGCGGATATTTTCCCCATTTGCATCCATCACGGAGATGCCAAATCCCTTCCCGTAGACCCCGGATACAAACGCGATCTGTTGACCATCAGGAGACCACACGGGACACCACTCCGCCGTGGGACGATTCGTCAATCTTCGGAGATTCGCTGCATCAGCATCCATCACGTAGATTTCATAGTTTCCATCGCGTGTGGACGCGAAGGCGATTTGTTGTCCATCAGGAGACCACGAGGGCATCCCATCCGACGTGGTGGAACGGTTTGTCAATCTTCGGAGATTCATTCCATCGACATCCACCACGTAGATGTCCGCCACAGATTCGCCCTGACTGGAGTTAAAGGCAATCCTTTGACCGTCCGGAGACCACGACGGCGATAAACCCCATACCGGCGGATCGTTTGTGAGTTTGCGAAGATTCCCTCCATCGGCATCCACCGCGTAGATGTCTGTGTGACTGCGCCCGTCTGGGTGGAAATGAGAAGAGAAGGCAATTCTTCGACCGTCCGGAGACCATGAAGGGTATCTTTCATCACCAAGGAGGTTTGTTACCTGTCGCAGATGACTCCCGTGCGCATCCATGACGTAGATGTTCCAATTCCCGTCCCGATTGGATGTAAAGGCAATCCGTCCGTCTGCAGGCGCTTCTGCATGGACGTTTATCGACACGACGCCACTCAACAGGAGGATGCTACCCAGTGTAATACACGCGAGTTTCTGGCTGAATTTCATCTTTTTGTCTTCCCTCTGTATTCATTGATTCGGTCCGTACCCTTGAGTTTTGTCAAACTCCAATCCGAATGCTTCCCGAAGGGCGTGTTCTGTTTCCCCCATCGCGATACGTTCAAGGGTTGAGCACTCTCGAATGAATAGTCGTTCGCGATTGAAATCCAACGCACCGAGACGTTTGAATCGGGAGCGAAAACGTGAAAGTACATCCTTTATCGCTATTTGGACAACACTTTATCGCTCCATGGTGCGCTTCAATAATTTTCTGGCAGATGGGTAAACCTAATCCTGTACCTTCAGTGCTTCGTGAGAAAAACGGCTCAAAAATGTGAGAGACATCTACAGAGTCAATTCCCTTTCCATCGTCAATGACCTCCACCAAGACCGCGTCTGGAGAGCGGCGGGTGACAATCTGAATCCCTCCCGCCTCCCCGACCGCTTCAACGGCGTTTTCAAGCAGGTTTAACAACACCCGTTGAATCTGCTCGGCATCTACCCGACAGGTGGGTAACGTTTTCATCAAAGAAAGATGGAAAAAAATAGAAGGGCATCCCTTTATCCGTTCGCGCAGTTGACCCTCAAACCCGAAGTTTATCCTCGAGTGAAGCGAAGGGCTGTGCTCGAGGGCAGGCTTCGTGGAGGGCTCAAGGGCAGGCTTATCCATTCTCTGAGAAGATAATT
>JADFGN010000191.1:0-336 GCA_022567695.1 Candidatus Poribacteria bacterium
CCTCAGATGAACCGTGAACTGTAAAATTAAGCGCATATTGTGTAATGAACCAACGACCCCATAGCCACTGCGACCCCATAGCCACTGGGTTTTTGACCGACTTTGATTGGACGACAGGAAGTGAAAAATGTTGAAGCGAAATTTTGCCGCCGTCCAATGAATCGGGCAATTGACAAATTCTCGACAGAAGGGAACGAAGATATTTTCTTTTCGATCACAAAAAACCTCTCCCACGAGTGGTTCAAGGAGAGGCAATTTTTTCTTCCAATGTATTACAATAGCAGGCCGCTATGCGTAGATTATCCAAAACCAACTGAAAATTTAAGCATCAATATT
>JADFGN010000191.1:346-11966 GCA_022567695.1 Candidatus Poribacteria bacterium
ATGTTTTCTTTTTGAACGCAAAAAACCTCTCCCACGAGTGGTTCAAGGGAGAGGTAATTTTTCCTCCGATGTATTGATATATGGACAATAGCAGGCCGCTATGCGCAGATTATCCACAACCAACTGAAAATTTAAGCATCAATATTCATCCTCGTCATCATAGAAATCCGTTTCATCCATGTATTCTTCATCAGGCTCTTCCTCCTCATACTCATCGTATTCATCTGCACTCATCAATACGTCGAGTTCCCTCGGGCTCACAACACTCAACCGACAAATCCAACCATCTCCCTCCGGCGAACGATTGATTAGATCTGGCTGGTCTTCAAGGACGGCATTGAATGCTTTTACCTCTCCTGTCACTGGGGCACGGACGGGGAATCTGCCCCCATCAGCGGTTTCTACCAAACTAATTTGCTCTCCTTGCTCGTGTTCATCTGCTACATCAGGGAGCTCAACAAAAACAATATCGCCATAAATAAGCTGGGCACGTTCGCTAATCCCGACAGTTCCTTCTGAGTTAACAACCTCAATCCATTCATGCGTTTCCGTGTATTTTTTAACCGCGCTCAAGATTGTCCCTCCCAAATTTCCTAAAACCTAAAATTTCAAGATGTCACTGCATTAATTACTTCAACTGTTGAATCAATTCCTTTAAGCTTACTTTGGAATTTTTCTGCATCTCGCTGTCTAATTTGAAGGTGTATAATAGCGTCTCGATCATATTCGATATTCGACACATTTCCCCGCAATCGATGACACAAGTTGACGACTGCGCCGATCCGCTCGTGAGGAACTCTCAATCGTAATGCTTGGTAAAAGATTCGAGTTTCAACTTTAGCATTTGCCAAACAATGTTTAGCACATTTGCCGTAAGCTCGAATGAGCCCACCCATCCCGAGATTAATTCCACCATAGTAACGCACAATCACGCAGATTACATTTGATAGCTCAGCTGCTTTCAAAGACGTAAGAATTGGCGGCCCCGCAGAGTGCGTCGGTTCACCGGCATCTGTCGCATATTCGCGTTTTTCACGTCCGAATCCAACGCTATAGGCGTAACAGTAGTGGGTTGCACGTGGATACTTTTCTTGGGCTATTGTCACGAAATCTTTGACGGCTTGTACCGCATCGATCGATGCCGCCAATCCAATGAATCGAGACTTTTTGACGACCAGCTTTGATTCTGCGATTTCGACAATCGTTTTGTATTGGTCTGACATAGCTTGGAGATTCAATTTAGAAACTCTGGCCGATTGAGAACGAATATACAGCTTCCCCTTGATCAATGCGTATCCGCTCGCCGTCATTTTCCACTGGCAGCATCTGAGGCGCATAAGCCGCGTTGATGTTAATTCCTCCGAGGTTAATACCAAGCCCTAACGTCACCCCCTCGCCTTTCCAGAGACGTTCTTCAATTTTAATGATTTCCGTTTCAAGAATGCTAATTGAGCCGACGCGCTTTTCCGTGTGACGCAGATAACCGATTCTGCCGACGATAACTCCACGATACCAGACTTCCCCACCGACGTTCGTGCGGAGGCCGTCCTCAAAGGGCGGGTTAAAGTCGAGACCAATCCGCATCTCTACGTTTTTATGGCGGTACTGATATGCCGCCCCAAAAAGGACATCTCGCTGGATTTTATCCGGTATGAAATCATCGGAAAATGACAATCCGTTACTGAGATTTCTGACAACTGCTCCGATCCGGAGGTGCTTTCCGAGTTGTTGAATAACCCCCAAATTATAGGCGTACCCGTGGCCGATATGCTCTTGATTTTCAGCGTCCTGAACTTTCGATCGCATCCATCTCGCATCGACACCGATGGCCAAACCACCAAAGAGTTCTGTTCCGTAACCGATCCCAATCGCTAGATTGTTTTGGGGAAAACTATTCGTGGCTTTGCCGAACTCGTTGACACGGCTAAATCGTCCATCATGCTCGAACGCGAGGTCAAAGCCGAATTTCCCAACGCCTTTCATCGGTACAGTGTAATTTATCAGTTCAATTCCAGAAGCACGCAGATCGTATTGACCGTGATCTTCAAATCGCTCATCGGCATTTGTTCGGGCGATCACCGCAATTGTGCGGGGAAATCGAGTCGCATGAGCGACGAAACGTTTGCCCTCGATAAAGCTGAGGCCTGCCGGATTACTATTCAGTGCATTTGCGCCAGAGGTTGAACCAACAAAACTGCCTCCCATGCCTTGATGTTCAGCGGTTGTCAGTTTCTTTAGGAAAACGTCTGCCGTTGCGCGAACGTTTTCATTAGGAACTTGTGCTATTGTAGGGGTAAGCCAACCGAAGAACCATAAGATTAAAACATAGGGCGCGATGCGTGTTGCGTATTGTGTGAATGAACTCCTGAGTTCTTGAACCAATTTCATCATCTCCCAATTTCCTCACTTCCTAAAAAGATAACGTTGCTCCCGTGTGATAAGGGCTTGGCAGATACCAAGTTTAAAGGTTGAGTCTTTGGTACTGCAATACTTAATCTCTTCGTTTAAATTCATCTCTTAAATCGATTTCCGCACTGGATGGATGCAGATCGGATTCATTCAACTTCAACGATATCAATACCAATCCCTTGAATCAATGTCAGATATGCTGTACTTCTGATTTGTTGTATTTTGGAGACCAAAACTTCAGGGGCTTAGTGAGTGTCAGGAGGGAGGTTAATACGTCCGACGATAGATAGCGTCTGTCATCCGGGCAACTCGACGCATCGCTTTTACATCATGAACACGAATTACATCGGCACCATGAGCAATCGCCCAAGTTACTGTGGCAGCCGTGCCTTCTATCCGATCATCTTCTGGAAGATCGAGAACTTTTCCGATGAAGGTTTTTCTAGAAGTACCGATAAGAATGGGTTTATTTAAGCACCGAAATTCATCAAGCCGACGCAGAATTTCCAAATTGTGGGCATGTTTAAGACTTTTGCCGAATCCAATGCCGGGGTCAATCAGAATCCGATCGGGTAAAATGCCGTTCTCTTCTGCATGATCTATTCGTTGTTGAAGCCATGAAATAATTTCGTCAACAACATCTCCTTCATAGACAGGCGAAAGTTGCATTGTGCGAGGCTTACCCTTCATGTGCATGAGGACGACTCCCGCCTCCATATCGGCAACAACATCGGCCATTTCCGAATCCCCGTTGAGCGCTGTGATGTCGTTGACGATATGAGCACCAGCTTCAAGTGCGCGACGCGCAACTGTGGATTTGTAAGTATCAATCGAGATGAGAACGTTTATGTCCCCTACAATTCTCTGAATAACGGGTAGAACACGCGCTAATTCTTCGTCGGTGGAAACTGGCGATGCACCTGGGCGTGAGGATTCACCGCCGATATCGATGATGTCAGCACCTTCCGACACCATAGTTTTGACATGAGCAATCGCACTCTCAACATCAAAATAGCGCCCACCATCGGAAAAAGAATCGGGGGTAACATTCAGAATGCCCATAACGAGGGTGCGTCTACCAAAAACAAGTTGTTTATCTCGGAAGTCCATGGTATTCAGATTACAGAGGCTTCAGGCCGGGGCCCAAGAATATCCTCGATTTCTTCGGAGATGAGCGTTTCGCGATCTAGCAATCCCTCGGCAAGCTTTTTGAGCCCATCAAGATTGTTCTCAAGGACATATTTGGCTCTATTATAGCAGTTGGTAACAATCTTGTTGACAGCCTGGTCGATTTGGATGGCGGTCTTTTCACTATAATCTTTGTGATGAGCAATTTCCTTGCCGAGAAAAATCTGCTCGTCACGTCTGCCGAAAGCCAAAGGTCCCAGCTCGCTCATCCCCCACTGAGTGACCATCTTACGTGCAATATCCGTGGCTTGTTCAAAATCGTTTTGTGCACCGGTTGTTTGTTCATCAAAGATAATCTCTTCGGCAGCACGCCCACCAAGAGCAGTGATTATATTTGTAAGAAGATATTTCTTGCTAAAATTACGCCGTTCTTGCATAGGTAGCTTCACGGTAACACCTAGTGCTCGTCCACGCGGAATAATAGTTACCTTATAGTTGGGATCGCTTTCAGGAATCACATGTTGTAACAACGCATGTCCGGCTTCGTGATATGCAGTTATTTGCTTTTCTTCTTCGCTGATGACCAAGCTTCGGCGTTCGGGCCCCATCAGCACACGATCTTTTGCTTCATCAAAACAATCCATATCAACGGCATCTTTGTCCAATTTCGCCGCGAGCAAAGCCGCTTCGTTTACCACGTTTTCTATATCCGCACCTGAAAAGTAAGGGGTTGCCTTCGCGAGAATACTCAAATCGACATCGTTTGCCATTTTGTAGGGCTCCGCTGTCTTGATTTCGAAGAGCTTTTCTCGCCCCCTCACATCGGGGAGATCTACGACAACTTGCCGATCGAATCGGCCAGCACGCAGCAACGCCGGATCCAACACATCTGGACGGTTCGTTGCCGAGAGTAGAATAACTCCCTCTGACGCATCGAAACCATCCATCTCAACGAGAAGTTGATTTAAAGTCTGTTCACGCTCATCGTGCCCGCCACCAATTCCCGCGCCGCGATGACGCCCAACAGCGTCAAGTTCGTCAATAAAAATAATACAGGGCGCATTCTTCTTGCCATTTTCAAACAGATCTCGAACGCGAGAGGCACCCACTCCAACAAACATCTCGACAAAGTCAGAACCACTAATGCTGTAGAATGGAACATTTGCTTCTCCAGCGACTGCGCGAGCAAGTAAGGTCTTTCCTGTTCCTGGTGGCCCCATCAACAGAACGCCTTTAGGAATGCGACCGCCTAGCCGCTGAAACTTCTTCGGATCTTTAAGAAATTCAACGATTTCTTGAAGCCCCTCTTTCGCCTCATCACACCCCGCAACGTCATCGAAAGAGATCTTAGTTTGATCTTCAGAGTGAAGCCTAGCTCGACTTTTGCCAAATGCTAACGCACGGTTGCCAGTGCCCTGCATTTGCCTTGAAATAAAGATCATCACTCCGAGAAAAAGCAGAATCGGCAACACTGTCCCGCCGAAAATCATCATCCATTGGGGAACAGACGAGGATGGTTTTACATTATAAAGTATTTCCTTTTCAAGTAATTTTTCTTGAAGAGGAAATTGAGAGTTTGGATCTCGGCTGGTCTTAAAATCCCCTTCCCAAGTGTCCATCGGACCTACTTTTCCGAGGCTCCCAAGCTCGTTCCGCAGGAGAATCGGATCTCTAAACTTACCCCGAATCCATTCTTTACCGATGATAATCTCGCCGTCAAACAACTCTTGGCTACCCACTATTCTGCCATTTGCATCTAAGCCTTTTTCTACGAGTTGGTGAAAATTGTATGTTGTCAGTTCGTAAACTCGCCCTTTCGGGCTGTTGATAAGTTTGACCATGGCAATCACAACGATTGACGCCATGATAAACCAAACTAGCATGCTTTTTGCGTTCTTATTCACAGCCAATTGACCTCTTTAGTTCAGGAGTTGAAACTGCGGTGAGCTAATAGATCTGAAAGTGACTCTTAGGAAACCAGGTAGAATTATCTTGACTTTCGCTGTAGAACTATATTCCATCTGCTTGCGATTTGCCCTTCCAACCGAAGGATTCCTCTTCCCACCCGGACGGTCTTCTATCCCACCCGCAAGATTGGTCTAGTTGAGTTGCCAACTCAGAAAGTTAGGCGACGACTGGATCGTTTTCTAATCTGACAAAGTCAAATTATATAGAGCCAATGAAAACAAAGTATAACAAATACGAATTCAAATATCAACTGGAAATTCGCCACGTCGTATTCTCACCATCATTTGAGCAATTGTGAGTCAAATATTGCGGAAGTGTCTCTTTTAAAATATAGCAGAATTTCCCAGAATATGGTAAAATAGCCTGGTGAAAATGGGCTGTTCAATCGCCCGAATCATGACAACTATTATTTTCAATGAAGGAGTGCTTATGAGATTTTGCCAACAATTTGTTCTTTTTGTAACACTTATGCTAATAGCCACTGCCTACAGTGTTGCTCATATTGTCGATTCAGAGACCGGTTTGAATTTTCAATACAACGCAAAATTCACCGAGGTAGCCCCTGTCGTTGATGGATTTTTGGATGATCCAATCTGGGAGGAAGTTGAATTAGGCAAAATGGAACAAGACCTTATAAAGAATGCGCATTGGAATGGTTCTAGTGATTTCAAGGGGGAATTTGCTGCCGTGTGGCGTAACGGCTTTCTTTACCTGGCGGTCAAGTTAACCGACGATTCTCTTGAGACTCGTCAAACAAAACTCTCTAGACAAGATCATCTGGTGATTTATATTGATCCCAATCACAGTGGACACAAAAGCGATTTGTATCGGTCTGTCGTTCCCGTCGGAAAAAGCGTTCCATTGGCTAACTCTCCGCTTACAATGGTTGCCTGGGGAGACAATGGGCAATCTTGTGAACTCAGTTTCAATTTAGGACATATAGCGAAAAAAGGAGAATCGATTGGATTTAGCATTTATTATAATGATGTGGATGGGGGACAAGTCAATCATAAAATTGCCTGGGGACCTGAAGGATATGCAGATCAGGATAATTTTCTGCCCGACCTTGTGTTTACAGCCGCGATAAAGCGAAACGAAAACCAAAAAGTCACACAGTGGGCACGTATTAAGAAACTTTACTGATTGGTACGGAGAGCATGTGTTTTTCATCGGTAAAATATTAGAACTTATAGGGCTGGCATTCCTTGCATCTGGTTTATATTTAGGTTGTGCCAATCCCTACGGCTTGAGTGAGGCAAGAGCGATGGGGGTTGAGATGGGTTCGTTAGCGTTAGGTATCTTAACCTTCTTCGTAGGGCGGCTCATAGAAAAACGTTAATTTCCGTATGAGTCAAGATGACAGTAGACAAAGACTTGCAAAGTCCTCAAATGTGTAAACTATCTCGTTGACCCCAAAACGCTGATTCTATTTTCAAATTAACTTCCCCTTTGATAGGGGCTTTTTTATGCGAATTACTATGTGCCTTACTGGAATTCGTTATGTTAAAGCTCCTAAACCTACCGGCACGAAAATACGGATAAATCTCATGAAAATTCTTAGCATTTGGTCTTACGTCTGGGATGTGATTGATGAAGGCGTCGATGAAGTGGTATCGACACTCAAGAACGAGATCGGCTTGAATACTCTCAGCGTTGCGACAAGTTATCACAGCGTGGATCACCTGCGCCTTCATCAGTTGGAGCGCAATATCTATCGCGCACCTGCAGCGATCTACTTTCAACCGGATGGATCGCTCTACGCCGACACGCCCATCAAACCGCCTGTATCCCCACTTGTGGGAGAAACAAATCCGCTACGCCAAATCTCGGAGAGTTGTGATCGACACGGGATGAAATTGTCATCGTGGACAGTATGTTTACATAATTCGGAGATTGCTCGTAACTCCCCCGAAGTCGCACAATGTGATGTCTTTGGGAATCCATCCTCGCATGGTCTCTGCCCAGCAAATGAGAAGGTACGTGCCTACATGCGCGCTCTCGTGGAGGACTTGACAACTAATTACAATTTTGCGACCGTCGAGTTGGAATCGTGTGACTACCAGGGCGGTCGCCATTCTC
Organism: Candidatus Poribacteria bacterium; assembly: GCA_022567695.1. Classification (GTDB taxonomy): domain Bacteria; phylum Poribacteria; class WGA-4E; order WGA-4E; family PCPOR2b; genus JADFGN01. The sequence goes on from JADFGN010000191.1 coordinate 7,931, forward strand.
ACGCACATGAGAAGATTGGGATTCAGCAAGGATGGATGGATAAATTCCTGCTGGCACTCTGTTTTTGTGAAAGTTGTCGCAAACGTGGGAGAGAGAAAGGGATTGATGTGACGGTGGTTGCAAATTATGTGCGTTCGGAACTTGCGGTGAGCTTTAAGGCCGGGAGGCCAATCGGAATAAATTTTGAGGAATTCTGTGATAAATCTCCCGAAATACGGGCATATCTTGATATGCGCGAATCTGTTGTCAGTTCACTGATTTCGGAAATTAAAGCCGTTTCTAAAGCCCCGATTGCATTGATGGGGATGGGCGATCGCCGGTATTCTGGCTGCAACGCTGAACGGATTCGGGAAATCGCCAATTGGTACGAAATCTTGTGTTACACACCGTCACGCGAAGCTGTGGAGAATTCGGTGCAAAATGCGGCGAGACTCATGGATGGAGATGCGAGTCGGGTCTGGGCAGGTTTTTCAGCTTATCCTCCGGCAAGTCCAGATGCTGAGGTCCTTACCGCAAACGTCAAAGCCGTAACGCAACTCGGCGTCCAGGCGATTTCGTTCTACAATTACGGCATCATGCCAAAGCGCAATCTCCAATGGGTCAAAGTAGCCATTGAGGGGATTTAAAGGAAGTTGATAATGGAAAATAATAGAAAGGGCAAATCGATCTTGGCATCACTCAGAAGACATGCAACAATATCAGCACTCAGAATACACTTCGGAAAGGAGTGACAACTCAAATGTGTGTGAAAGACGAACGCGAAAAATGGCGCAAATACCCGCGCATTCTGGAGGCTTTGGAAAAGAAGGGTTACTTCGACATGACACCCGAGGAACGTCTTCAGAAGGCAAGGGAAATTACTCGAAAGCTAGTTGGTAGCGGGCCTGGTAGTCATAAAGGCGGAATAGATGCCCTCAACGAGATAAGAGGTGGAGGAGTTGCATATAAATGAGCGCACGGATTTTCCCTTTTGTTGGTTCGCCTCTCGCTGACATTGTCTATTTGGATACCTCTTTCGTTTGGGAGCTTTATAACCCACACGCGGATCCAATTCGACAGGCTAAGTGCATCGCATTTCTGGATCGACTACATCAAGCAGAAGTCATGATAGTTATCAATTCCTGGGTCACCCAAGAGTTACGTCACGTGATCCTTGCAGGAGTTTATTACGAAGAGGCACAGAGGAGGCGGATGAGTTGGCGTCAACTTTTCCGTCAAGATAAAAGCCTGATGCCAACCGTCATTCAATCGATTCAACAAGTCGAGGTGCTTATCGATGCACTTCCGCTGATTATACGCCTCCCGACTCATCTCGATTTGACAACAGACGCCGTTGCGCTGGATCTGATGGAGACTTACAATCTCGATGCCGCTGATGCCTACCACATTGCGATTTCTCGTGCGGATGGGATCAATTCCTTCGTCACCCTCGATCAGGGTTTCGGTGTTGTGGGGCAGATTAATCTCTACACCTGCGATCCCACCCTTCTCCAAAATCAAACGACGGAAACAGCAATCCTGCTTTTTGATGAAACGTGATCAACGGATCAACCATAAAATCAGGAGAACATGATGGAATGTAAAGTTTGTCTGAACGAGATGGAGAAAAAAAAAGTAGATACTTCCTTCTGGCAAGATTCACAGTTCGTAGTTGTTCAACACATCGATGCTCACGAATGCCCTATTTGCGGTGAGCGCGTCTACGATCAGGAAACTACTGCTAAGATTTTGCATGCCGTGACACACGGCAAAGTCCAAAAATACTTTCAAACGCCAGTTTACTCTCTTGAAGAAACTATGCCCTTGATGTAATTCCCAAACCTCTGACGATCCAGTGGGCGATCGTTTCAGCATATCAAAATATAGCCTTGTTCAGAAAGGAGTTACGACTCAAATGTGTGTCAAAGACGAACGCGAAAAATGGCGCAAATACCCGCGCATTCTGGAGGCGATGGAGAAGAAGGGCTACTTTGATATGACACCCGAGGAGCGAATCCAGAAAGGGTTGGAAGTTAATCGAAAGCTAGTTGGCTGTGGCATACCCGGTACTTATGAGGAATTTTAGTTTATCTAAATCAGGACGAAAAAGGCTGGAATATCGATAAACACTGAAAAGACCAGTATTTGATGCTTACGGACGTTTTTTTCTTGACTTTTTTTTCGATAGTGTTATAATTTGACAAATCAAATGATGTTTCTTTACTGGGAAAGGCAACGACCAAGGATTGGTTGACGCAAAGCCTTGACTCACTAGGAGAAATTAACGTGAGAGTCCGGCTGCCAAAGAGAGCAGTGCGGGCTTTTTTTATTTTCCGAACGGGTGATACATCCACATTTCCCCCTCTTATCGCATTTCCCCCTCTTATCGCCTATTCGATCGCAAGTGCTTGCATCCCGATCCATCGGGGTCCGGAGACATACGCTACTATTGGATCGCGATTCTAACTTAATTCGACAATGTTACATTTCCCCGTAGCCCAAGATTCTATCTTGGTTTGCATGCGACCCTGCCAACTACAACTGCATCGCGATTCTAACTTAACATTGTTAAGTTAGAATCGCGCCCAACATTACTAAAACGTTCAAGGAGGCTATCAGAAAATGAAAACTTTAAGAATCACCGTGGGCATCATTTTTGTCGCTGCGCTATTCGCGACGGCGATGCCCATCTACGCAAACAACATTCAAGTCGACAGCGAACCCACCCTCACTGACGCGGACACAGTCGCGAACACCACCCATGTCCAGTTTGACCTGTCCTGGGACAATTCCTGGAGAACAGACTCAACAGCACCGAATAACTACGACGCCGCCTGGGTGTTCGTGAAGTACAAACCGACAGGCGGCGACTGGGCGCACGCTACGCTGGATACCAGTGGGCACAGTGTAACCACTGAAAATGGCGTGGCGGCGACCATTGAGACTCCCGGCGACGGGAGAGGCGTATTCATCTACCGGACGGTCGATGGCACAGGCAGTATCGACTGGGATGGGGTAAAACTGCGCTGGGACTACGGCACAGACGGCTTGCTGGACGAAACCGCCGTCACGGTAAAGGTCTTTGCCATCGAGATGGTTCACATCCCGCAAGGCGCCTTCTTTGTTGGGGATGCCGATAATGACCAGTTCGGCAGCTTTCACGATGGTGATGATAACGGCCCATACAACGTTACCGGTGAAGGTTTAATAACCGTCGGTACACGAAAACGGTCAGCTCTATTACGATGCTCCCTATGGTGGTGACCGGGGGGGTCCCATCCCCGCCGGTTTCCCAAAGGGCTATAATGCCTTCTACTGTATGAAGTACGAAATCAGCCAGGGGCAGTATGCCGATTTTCTCAATACCCTCACCGCAGCGCAGGACGGAACTCGCTTCCCCGGCTCTAATGGAAGTTTTCGCCACACCATCGGTGGTTCCGCAGGTGGTCGCAGCGCCGGTGTGCCAGACAGGGCGTGTAATTTTCTAAATTGGGCGGATGGCACGGCATACGCAGACTGGGCTGGCTTGCGCCCCATGACAGAATTGGAATTTGAGAAAATCTGCCGGGGCACAGGAGCTGTAGTGGATGATGAGTTTGCCTGGGGGAATGCAAATATTGCAAGTTCCGCTTATAATTTGATTAACGATGGTACACCTGATGCAACGGTTAGTAATGCCGCCAGTTCTCCTACAGGTAACGCATCTTATTCGGCAACTGGTGGGAATATTAGTGGTCCCTTGCGTTGCGGTATCTTTGCGACGAACAATTCCACCAGAGCGGAGGCCGGCGCCAGCTTTTACGGTGTCATGGAGATGAGCGGCAATTTATGGGAACGCCCTGTAACTGTTGGGAATCTCACGGGTAGAAGTTTCACCGGTGCCCATGGGGATGGTTCTTTGGATGGTAACGGGAACGCCACTGTGGGTAATTGGCCTGGCACGAATGCAGATGGCGCCGGCTTTCGTGGCGGCGGTTGGAGCTCCGGTACGACGGGCTTGCGTGTGTCTGACCGCCTCTCCGCCGCCTTCACGGACGCGGGTCGGATCGTCATTATC
>JADFGN010000192.1:0-2383 GCA_022567695.1 Candidatus Poribacteria bacterium
CTGATTCTACAACTTTTTCACTTAGCCGATCCTAAAACCTCTCCCCCGCCCCCTTTCCTGCAAGGAGATGGGAGATACTCCCCCGCCCCCTCTCCGTTTCGGAGAGGGGGCGGGGGAGAGGTTAAGAAGGGGGCTGGGGGGTTAGGTCTGATTGCATTCGGATGATAACTGAAAAACTCGTATGATTCTATAAATTCCTGCACGTTTCTCGAATTCCGTGTTGATGAAGTTTTTTAATTATAGCACTACTTTCTGAGAAACACAACAGGTTTGCAATGCGAAAACAGCGACGATTTATGGCAAATTTGGATTAATTGCATTTTCAGATCGACGTGGCTTCGTAAATCCTTTAAAATATGCTTTGATGCCAGCTAACTTTTCGACCGACTGATACCAATGGCAGTAAGATTCGATAAATCTGGAGCGCGAAATTTCGTTTCGGAATAGGAGAACAAAAATGATGAAAATCGGCACGCGCATCAGCCCCGACTGGCTAAATCGTCCCGATGATTTGCGTTTCCTCAAGCAGATCGGAGTTGACTGCGTAGACATCACCTTGGACATCTGCCCTGGTTATTCGGAAGCTGGAGGCAGAGCAAACCGTGCGGGGCTTGAAAAAGTTGTGGAGACCATCAACAAGGCCGGGCTCAAAATCGAACGCGCGAACACCTCCAACCGTGACTACATCAAAACCTTCCTTGGACGGCCCGGCTCCGAGCAGGAGCTCGATAACCTGATTGCCAACACTGAACTCTGCGGGGAGTTCAATTTGCCGGTGATGGGCATTCAGTGCTTTCAGGCCAGCTTGTTTGGCCACTTCCCCAAGTCACTCCACTCTTATATTGAGGGACGGGGCAAGTACAAACACCTGAAAGTCGATTTGAGCGATGCACTCGACCAACCGTCTCCAGAAGGCGCACCGACCCATGAAGAAATCTGGGAGCGTACCCTAGCGATTTTCCGTGGCGTGGTGCCGGTTGCGGAGAGTGTTGGGGTCAAAATTGCCATGCACGGTAACGACCCGCCGGTCTCTAGTATCTTCGGAGTCCCGCAGATTCTCTACAACTTCACCGCCTTTGACCGACTCTTTTCGGAAGTTCCCTCTCCGAACAATGGCATGACGTTCTGCGTAGGCACTCGCTATGAGTCGGGCGAAGATGTCTTCGAGGGAATCCGGCACTTCGGTGAACAGAACAAGATCTTTCACGTCCACTTCCGCAACGTGCGGGGCACAATTCCCGAAAAGAAAAGTTACGAAGAGGTTATTCCTGACAGTGGCGACCTCGACATGTATCAAGTCGCCAAGGCACTGCACGACGTCGGCTACGACGCCGTGATCGATTATGACCACATCATGAGGCTCGCGACCGATGGTCCCGAGGGTCGGGAGTACATCGCTTATTGCGTCGGTCACATGCGTGGCTTGCTTCAGGCAGTCGAGAGTTGTTCATGAGAAAGCTATAACAAAGGAGGCTAAAATGCACATCGGAACACAACACGTCAGTGGGGATAATTGGGAAGGTTACCAAGTGTTGACTCAGCTTGGTGTGAACCACGTTTCCGCCAATCCACCCGGCTCATGGCAGAATTGGTCTGTTGACATTTTGACACAATTCAAGGAAAAACTTGCGTCTATCGGCATTTCACTCGACATGATTATTCTTCCTCTCAGTTCAGTGGCTGCCAAAAGTCAGGGCTTACCTCACATTTTTCTTGGGCCAAGCTCGGAACGGGATGAGGAGCTAGATCGCCTTTGCGACCTTATCCGCAACCTATCGTTAGCCGGAATTCCAGCCGGTCGGTACAACATCACGATTCTCGGCCATTTGCGAACAGAAAGGCGAATTGGACGAGGCGGAGCAACCCTATCCTCTTTCGAGTACAGCAAGCTAGATCAGTCGCTGGGCGAATTTGAAAGCGGTGCGGCGGATGCGGACGAGATGTGGGAACGCATCGACTACTTTCTTTCACGAGTTGTTCCCGTCGCTGAGGAATACAAGGTGCGGCTTGCTTGCCACCCGCAAGATCCCGGCATTGGTGGACAGACATACCGGGGTGTGGCGAGGGTCATGGGGATGGCTGAAGGTCTCAAGAAGTTTGTCGAGATGCACGAAAGCCCCTATCACGGGTTGAATTTCTGCATTGGCACGGTTTCGGAATCACTGGGAAATCCGGGAGAGGAAATATACGAAGTCGTCCGCTACTTCGGAGAGCGCAAGAAGCTCTTCAATATTCACTTTCGTAATATCAAAGGTGGCTTTCTTGATTTTGTTGAGGTGTTCCCGGACGAGGGGGACGTGAACATGCTCAAGGCGTTGCGTACCCTAAAGGAAGTGGACTATCCATACATGGTTATGCCGGACCATGTACCGGGAATCTCAGG
>JADFGN010000192.1:2390-11942 GCA_022567695.1 Candidatus Poribacteria bacterium
GCTACATTCATGCGCTCATGCAAGCCTTAGATGAGGAAGATTAACTGGGTGGCCACTCTATCGAATTGCATTGTGTGGTAGAACGGCATGAACGCCACGCGTGCCGTTCACGATTTGTGTTATCCTCAGATCGACAACCAAACTTGCCAGAGCGAGGGCTTCTTTGCGTTCCAAACCATTCTGCTCATTCATCAAATCCAGCATCGCATTGATGGCAATGATTGTCGCCTCGTTCAGATCTTCGTGCAAACCAAACGTCAGCCAACCGATCTGAGTCTTGGCACGCGGTGTCGAGAGGTGAGGATGGTCTCGGAGGTGGAAGGTCAACTCAACCTGTTCCATTGGACATTCGATGGCCACTCCAGAGACTTCGCCGTCTCCCTGCACCGCATGCCCATCACCGACGGAAAAGAGCCCTCCTGCGACTGGAATCGGCAAGAAGAGTGTGCTGCCCGCCACAAGTTCTTTACAATCAAGATTCCCGCCCCAAATGCGTGGCGGCCATGTCGGGTGAGTCCCCGGTTCATCTGGTGGCATCCCCATCACGCCCATGAATGGACGTAAATCAATGGTATGCCCATGCTGATTCTGTCCAATCATCGCATCGGTATCGAGTTTCCACAAGTGAGCATGTTCATCCCCCTCTGCCACACTGAGCCGTTTGTTCAAATCACTCGCCCATCCCCCACCGCAAGACCATCCCCAAGTATCAGGTTTGACGCTATCAATCTGGACTTCAAGCGTCATGCCCGGTTTAGCACCGCGAATCTCCACCGGGCCACAAAGGGCGTGACCGTCGTCCTTGCCCTTGATACGTGGCGTAAACTTTTTGGCTAAATCCCCCGGCGCAGGAGATGGCTCGATATCCCATCCGGCGTTAAGGGTACGAAATCGGACGGTATCGCCTGAATCAATTGTCAACACTGGCGGTAACTCCCGCGAAAAGTGTCCATGTAGCGTGCGCCGCTCCGGTTCAATCGTATGAATCGCCATAATTTCCTCTCTTTTATACGAGTTTTTCAGTTATCATCCGAATGCAATTAGACCTAACCCCCCGGCCCCCTTCCCTGCAAGGGAAGGGGGAGATACTTCCTCTCCTCGCAGAGCCTGCCCCGATCCATCGGGGAGAGGGGCCGGGGGAGAGGTTTTAGGATGCGGCTAAGTGAAAAAGTCGTATCTTTTATCAAATCTATTTTAAAATCAGTCCTTCTTGTGCTAACTAATTTTCAGGAATAAGTTTTCGCGAGAAGTTAGTAATCATGCGGGTTTCGCAGTTAGAAATGTAAGCTTTCTTTTTGAAAATTAGTTAAAGTCTCAACGACCCTTTCCAATACTTCCTGTGGTGTTTCGCCGCAGATAGATAGCCTGTAGTACACCCCGTTTGAGATTTTTAGATCACCTGGGTCAGTGACCACCGAATCGATGTAATCTAAAGATTCCGCTTTGTCTGCTGCGTCTCGTGAACGAGCAATTCTTCGTTTGTCCCGGGCCGTTTTGTCAACATCTAACCAGACGTATAGCATGCGGTAATCGGTATGCACAAGTGTGCTGAGTGCATCTAATTCTTTTTGAGAATGAATACCACTCGAAAGAACCACCTGACAATAACCGGCTCGAAAAAAAATCTCGACTAAAGCGGCGGCATTTTCGACGCTTAACGAGATTAACTTTTCTCCGTAAGCCCAAGGCACTTCGCTATAACGTCAAGTTAGAAGTAGACTCATTGACTCTCTCCTACCAAGGTTGATTACACATAGGAAAGATAATCTTTAAACGGGAGTCGAATCAAGTCAGAAGCGAAGGTCTTGGTAATTTAACATTGTCAAGTTAAGAACTTCGCGCATATTGGTTTCGCGGGGACGACCGCCCGGTTTGGCGGGAGGAATCAACGGCTCAAGAATTTTCCATTCGTCATCGGTCAAATCGGTAGGATAAGATTGTCTGTTCATGGTCGCGCATTTTATCCCACCACAACCCGTTTGTCAAACCTTTTCAAACACCCTCTCAAGGAATTTTTTCATACAAGAATTGGCCATTTCCAAAAACCGTTCCATCCATTGGTGCAAATGCTGATTTGTTGTCTGAGAAATATCTATTCCAATATCTGACACTGTCATCTTGTAAAATCCTTGGATAAAGGCTATCTATATTTTGCCAAAAACGAGAATGCCATTCTTCGAGAGTGTACCAGTAATTCAAGCCATTTACGAACCAACTTTCCACTAACTTGAAGTACTCCGTCTGATTCTCTAATGTTTGGAATGGCCAAATTCGCGCCCCTGGAAAGTATTGTATGCCCTTATGGCTAAGAAATAAAGGGATAATGGGCTTCGAAATAATCAAATGGTGGAATGAACGGCCATCTGCGACCAGCAATTCTGACATATATTTGAAGACAGATTTCAGGTTTTTTATGTGTTCCAGTACTCCAATTGAAACAATTAAATCGAATGATTCGGGCCCTAGCATCGATATGGGTATGGTTTCGAAAGTTCCCTCGATTAAGGTAAATCGATCCCTTGAAATAGGATCGGCGGGATTATCTAGACATTCTGTTAGGAAGTTAATTTGTGTACGGCTTGGAGTAATGCCAACGATTCTGATATCAGGGAATCTGTCAATCAAGTACCTTTCCAGTGCACCAAAGCCACAACCAAAATCAAGCACCCTTTCACGCCCCGTAATCATTGCTCGCTTACAGATTAGGTCAAATTTTCTCTTTTGCGCTTCCTCAAGCGATAGACTTTGGTTTCGGATTTCGTCTATGGTTTCTCCGTAATATCCCATCGAATATGCCATGTAACTTTGATCTAAGAACGATTTAAATAAATCAATGTTCATGTCATAATGCTTATTCATTAAATCCTCAGTTTGCTCAGCAGTCGCCCCCTCTTTAGCCATCTCAGTTGTGTCAGTACCCGTGTTGTCGAGTTGGCGGTAGAACCTTGTCATTACCCTGTTTAATCGGTTTTCAAATTTGCGTGACGCTTTAGATCCATATGAAAAGACGCCGATATTCTCCAGATGCTTGAGCGTCTCAGTCATTTTCTCACCGTTCTTATTGATTGCTTTCATCTGTTTGTTGTCTCCATGAATTCGTACGAATTCTAATAGCAGGGAACGTGCCAATATGAGTCAATCTTTCCTTGCCCAAAATGTAAGCAAACCTAGATGTCATGGGGATCCTAATTTAACATTGTCAAGTTAATAGAGAAATTTAGTTAATCAAAATGCTCTATTTATGCCAGAATATCGTGCACCACATGGCCGTGTACATCAGTGAGACGGAAGTCGCGACCCTGAAAGCGGTAGGTCAGTTTTTCGTGGTGGATGCCGAATAGATGCAACATCGTGGCATGGAAGTCGTGTACATGTACGATGTTCTCCACGGCGTAGTAGCCCAGGTCGTCTGTCTTACCATAGCTGACCCCACCTTTGATTCCGCCGCCTGCCATCCACATCGAAAAGCCACGAATGTGATGGTCACGTCCGGTGCCCTGCGCCATCGGTGTACGACCAAACTCGCCTCCCCAAATAATCAAGGTGTCGTCCAGCATGCCGCGCTGCTTCAGGTCAATCACCAATGCAGCCGAAGCTTGGTCCACCAATCCGGCAGTTTTTTCGATGCCCGCTTTGATTCCGCCGTGGTGATCCCAACCGCGATGATAAAGCTGAATGAAGCGCACATCGCGCTCGGCGAGGCGTCGGGCGAGCAAGCAGTTGGACGCAAATGAGCCATCACCGGGATTCGCGCCGTAGAGGTCAAGGATATGCTGTGGTTCGTCGGAAATATCCATAAGTCCCGGAACGCTGGTTTGCATGCGGAATGCCATTTCATACTGGTTGATGCGTGTGGCAATCTCTGGGTCATCTACCGTTTCATCGAGGATGCTGTTGAGTTCGTTAACGGCGTTGACTACGTCCCGCTGACGGTCTGCATTTACGCCGCTGGGATTACCAACGTAATGGATGGGGTCACCCTTTGAATGAAACTGAACGCCCTGAAACTGGCCGGGCAGAAAGCCGCTGTGCCATTGTCTCGTTGCAATGGGCTGATCTTGACCACCGCCGGAAGAGATGAGGACAACATAGCCGGGCAGATTGTCATTTTCGCTACCGAGCCCGTAGAGCAACCACGACCCCATGCTTGGACGACCGGAGATCGCTGTGCCTGTATTCATGAAAGTGTGCGCCGGGTCGTGATTAATCTGCTCCGTTTGCATTGACCGGATAATGCAGATGTCGTCAGCGATTTTTCCGATGTTGGGAAGAACCTCACAGATCTCCTGGCCGGATTCGCCATATTTCTTGAAAGGATGCGTCGGTCCGAAGCATTTGAGTTCTCTGCCTTGAAGTTGTGCAATGGGCTGACCTTCGGTAAATGACTGCGGCATCGGCTGGTCATGTAGTTCCGCCAGCTTTGGCTTGTAGTCCAAGGTTTCCAGATGTGATGGGCCACCTGCCATACAGAGGTGAATCACACGCTTCGCTTTCGGCGGCACGTGTGGCGTTGTGATAACACCTTGCCATTTTTCCGGGTGAGGTGACTTTGTTCCTGCACCCGCTGCCAATAGCATCGGTGGGTTGAGTAAAGACGCAAGCGCTAAAGATCCGATTCCTCGCACCGTTTTTCCAAGAAATGTACGTCGGGTCGAGAGAAGCTGTTCTTTTTTAAGAATATCCATTTTCGCAAAACCTCCAATCTTTTTATCCATCCGTTAGTTGGCTACGCAGGGAAAAACGGTTGGCTCCACGCCCGCTTGGCACCGCACACCGCTTCGACCCGGAAGTAGGTGAGCTCGGGAGTTGCTTGCCATTCCAATTTACTCCCATCGACGCTATGCAGCGTCTTGCCTTCGGGACCGATGACGCACAGTTGTTGAACGATTCCGTCGGCGGAAACACGCAGAACCCCGTCATCGAGAGAAATTTCTTTGAAGTTAGGATAAGTGCTGGCAAAGAAGGCACCTGCCTTGAGTTGTTCTACGATCGCCTGCCACGTAACGGTTTCTTCTTCTTCAGGAACTTGTACACAAACCCAACCGTGACCCGGCGTCGTATAAGCACAGTGGAAATCGTCCGAGGCAATGCCCCAAATTCGCTTGCCTTCCGTTAGGACCTCATCCCAAAGCGGGACGTTAGCTGCTTCGTTGGTTCCCCGCGCTTCACGCAAGCCGTTGTAGATTTCAAAGGCGTGTAAGGCTCCTGCACCGATCTGAATGCTGTCCGCGCCGTGTGAATACGATTGGGGATGACAAGCTGCAACAAATCCCCCCGCTTCCCGCAGTACCTGTGCACGAGCAAGGAATGAACTGGTGGGGGTCGGTGTGACCTCGTGGACACCGATTTCAAGGATGTGGTCTGTGCTACCGTTTTCCTCGCCTGGAATGAGAATCAGGTTCGCTTGTTCCTGCCAAATTCGCCATTGCTTCTTATCGGGAGCTTTGTTGTGATCTGTGACTGCTAAGAAGTCGTAGCCCAGACTCGCAAACATTGGCCCGCTCTCTGAAATATCCATGAACGGACCGCAACAGGTATGTGCATGAAGATTCCCGCGTAACCATCGGCGGGAAGAGGAATAGGGACTGATGTATTCACTCACGAAAAGATGACCTCCGTACAATTCAGACGTTAACGTTTATGATACCTCAACAAATCGACTTGACGCGAAATACAGAATTCGCTTGTTTCTGCATCTTTGTGACTTTGTTATATGACAACTTAGGAATAGCGATTTAATAAATTAGACACAACTATTATACCCACAACGTAGGGGCGAGGCATGCTTCGCCCGAAATGTAGGAGTTAGGCATTTCGTAGCCAATCCTTAATTGCTTCTATTTCCCTGTCGGACGCCCGGTTACCGGATATGATGGATCGTTGTATCCTTTACCGGTATGTTCGCCGGGCGAAACCAGCTGATCGATTGCCTCTTCGTCCGCTTGACTCAAAACGCAATCCAAACATCCCAAATTGTCTTTTAGCTGTTCCATCGTTCGAGGTCCGATGATTACCGACGTGATGATAGGGTTTGCAAGCACCCAAGCCAGTGCAAATTGTGTCAATGTTTTGCCGTGTACCTCTGCTAACGGCTTGAGCTCTTGTGCGACCTCAAAACTTTCGTCACGGAGTTCGGTTTGATATATTCGCCGATCTTGACGGGCTGCCCGTGAACCGGATGGATGAGGTCGTCCAGGGAGGTATTTGCCAGCGAGAACACCCCGCGCCAACGGACTGTAAGACACAACGCCTAAACCGTTTTCCCGACAGAATGGCAGCAATTCCACTTCGATATGGTCGATCCGATCGGTTCCGAGTCGTTTGAGACTTGCTTCAACCTCCATCATGATGTGGTAGCGGCTCGACCCTGACTGATTCACCCCGTCTCCCATTCCGCCCGTCACTTTCGTTGCAATCACAACTTCATCACGCATCGAGCGCATCGCTTTGCCCACGACCCGCTCGGACTCTCCCTGATTGTATACATTTGCAGTATCCAGAAAATTGATTCCGGCATCGATTGCGCGGTGAATGATGCGAATCGAGTCTTCCTCATTCGTCGGGCCACCAAACATCATCGTGCCAAGGCAGATTTGTGAAACTTTAACGCCAGCACGCCCAAGTGATCTATATTCCATCAGTTGATGCTCCTTCCTAAAGTGTACAAGCCATGCCATTTTATCACACACACAAACGGTATGCAACAGAAAACGGCAAGCCTTAAAGGGTACAGTTGTTTTGCAAACATTAGGTATGATATAATGGAGGAAATCTATTGCGAAAAATTCTAAGGAGATATTTTATGACAGCTCTCAAAATCACCGTCAAAGCAGGCGAACATAATCGGGACAATTGTCCTGTTATTGCTAATGTAGATAACGCCAAGATCAAAGCACTCGCTGATAAATCCGTCATCCTTACAGCAGGAGACAGCGGCGCAGTTATCCCGGCGCAGTGCGATCTCAGCAGTGATGGCAAATCTGCGACACTTGGATGGATACTTGATGGACTCGCAGCGCATCAGGAGAGAACATATACCCTCTCAGAGGGTAGTGTCGAAGGCAAATCAGGGGTCGGATTCAACGCCCACGAAGACTCCATTGATGTCGCAATCGATGGTCGAGCCTTTACCACGTTTCGTTACGGAAAAGATCAGTTTCGACCTTACTTCTTTCCCGTGCTCGGTGCAGAGGGGCGGTTGGTCACTCGTGGCGAGGTGAGCAAGATTTCTAAAGATCATGTCCATCACAGATCGCTGTATGTTGCGTATGGTGAAGTCAACGATGTGGACCTGTGGGGCGAGGGTAGAAATTCCGGGCGTGTTGTGCATCAATGCTTCACGGAGCAAAGCGGAGGTGCTGTGGTCGGCAGAATCTATACGCAGAACGATTGGGTGAGTAAGAGTGGCGAAAAGCTGATGTCCGATCGGCAGAATTTCCAGATCTATAGCCTTCCCGACACCGGATCGGTTATTGACTTAGATTTGACGTTCATTGCTTCAGCGGGTGATGTGCACTTTGGCGACACCAAAGAGGGCGGAATCATATCGATTCGCGTCAACCCATCGCTGAATGCCTCTGATGGCGGCAAGATTGAGAATGCTTTCGGCGGAATTAGCGAATCGGAGACGTGGGGTAAACGTGCGAACTGGTGCGATTATTCAGGTATCGTTGAGGGCACACAGGTGGGAATTGCGGTCTATGATCACATTACCAATCCTCGCTATCCGACGTACTGGCATGTCCGCAACTACGGCTTGATGACGACAAACATATTCGGTGCCGGGACGTTTGAAGGAAACCCCAGCAAAGACGCTTCCTATATCCTCAAAAACGGCGACGAGATGAACTTCCGTTTTCGCATTTATATCCACGCTGGCGATGCTTCGATAGGTAAAGTTGCCCAGAAATATCATGACTTCATCAACCCACCCGTCGTGACAGTTTCGTAGGTGGTTCTACAAGATTTTCAACTCGTTTTGAACCATGCCAAAATTCTATCTTTAACGGCAAGGCAGAAAACACGAAAGGAGTTTTCAGTTATGCGTAGTATCTTTGTTGGAATCGAATACGCTGGAAAATCGACGCTCATCAAGCTCTTGCAAGCCTATTACAGCCGGCTTAAGCTTCGCACTCACCTTGATGATCATTTTACCATCCCCGATGCCTCCCTGAGTCCTGAATCACGGGCGTTGATGGTGAACTTCCCCGCCGATGTGAAGGAACGCATGCAACGCATGCAGATTCAGTATCATGTTGAGATTATCAAAAATTATGCAAATCCCCTGATCGCCGGGTGGCATATTGAAGAAGCGGTTTATTCCGCGATGTACGGGGACAACCCGGAAAGCCCGTACTATAAGAACTACATGTATCGCGCACAGCGTCATTACGAGGCGCAGGTGTTTGAAGCCCATTTGCCCGATGTGGTCATGATTCATGTGACCGCAAGTGATGAGGCAATTCGTGAGCGCATGAAGACCCATCCGCATGAGTATCAGGTTATCAAGGCAGATGATATTCTAGAGATTAAGAAGCGGTTCGACGAGGAGATTGAAAAGTCGCTCTTTACCCAAAAAGGTCGTCTAATCGTGGTTGATACCACAGACAAGACACCAGAGGAATCCTTTGATGAACTGTTGCTACTTTCTGAACCGCTGATTACCTTTGGAGAATTAGCCCTCCGTGCGATGCCCATTCCTGATGGCGACTATGAGGTGAGGTATGAAAACGGAATACGGAAAATGATTCCCAATGCAGGCTGAAAACGGGGCGTCCAGAAATAACTAATCTATGCCCCTCTAGTTTGTGTTAAAAATGCTGGCCGTGAAAATCAATGTTCATGCCCAGCATTTTTGACGTTTGCGGACAGATCCACGGCGTGTTTTTATGTGAAAATTAAATTACTCATATGTTATAATGACTCCTGGCTGAGGATATGTTTTCTTCGTTTAATACTATCCAAGGAGTAAAAAAGAAAGTTATGTCGAATATAACCAATGTAGCGAGTTTCATAGTCACCTCAAAAAGGAGAGATTTATCATGAGAAGATTTGCGTTTGCCAACCTATACGTCGCCGTGTTGTTGCTTCTGTTTGGTTGTTCCAAAGCAGGCGAGAAAGCGGTACTAGGTCAAGATCTTGAAGAAAACCAAGCAAAGGGCAACGTTGATATCGCGGTTGATTCTGACGGCAACAGCGGCGAGATGCCCAAAATCACGGAAATAGTCCCTGTGTTCGGGATTGGATCCTACGACGAAGCCGTCGCGCACTATGTCGACTGGTTGGGATTCAATCTCGACTGGGAGTGGCGAGAGGCGCCGGGTCGGCCGGTCATCATGGCGATCTCCCGCGATGGGGTGTCTCTGATGCTGAATGAACATCCTGCCTCCTCATCCGCCTCATCGCTCGTTTTGAAGGTGACCGATATATACGCTTTCGCCGAGGAGTGGAATGCCAAGCGTCCCAACTCGGTTACTGTCGACATTGAGCCGCCGTACGACATTCCGTCGATCTCTCTGAGAGACCCATTTGGCAATAGCATGGACTTCCAAC
>JADFGN010000725.1 GCA_022567695.1 Candidatus Poribacteria bacterium
AAGCATCATCAGCAGTGAATGTGTTCAGGAAGTGAAGTGTACGTCTCAACAATTCACCAAATTCCCGTTTTGAAAACTGTTGGGAGATGATGACACCGTAATGTTCCTTCCCTTGGGTATACCATTTATTAGAAAGATTTGCGAAATCACCAATGTTAAAAGTCAATATTGCACGTCCCTGCGCGGTTGCAAACTTTAGTTGCTCCTCATCAGAAAGGGCTAAATTGCTCGATTCAATAGTATTAACTGCATCATAGCCTTTTTGCCTGAGCACCTCCGCGAGGTAGTGGGGTAAATCCTCATCCAAGTAAAGCTTAACCTCAAGCCAAGCGAGAGACATCCTTTTTTCTCCGATTTGGAAAATGGACAATACCCCTTTCGTCCATTATAGCGTCATATTCTTTAAGGACGTTTTCAATTCGATTTTCCTTAATCTCTCTCTCAATTTCGTTCCTGTAGTCATGATAGTAACGAATTGCATCATGCACTTGGGCTGACTTGAGATGTGGATAGACTTGCAAGATATCATCAACGGAATCCCCAGACTGGAGCATTACAACGATATGGCGCACTGTTATGCGTGTTCCTTCAATAATAGCTTTGCTGCGGCAAATGTCCTTAACCTTAACGATAGATGGGAAATCGGTCTGTATTTTTTCCGCTGATTCGCCTCTGTCTACATCCGAAACTTTTTGAATCGCTTCACGGATCATTGTCAAATCTCCTTCTCATTTTAACTTGCCAATCAGTCGACGAAAATATCTTCCAACTCAACTTCAATCACTTTGCCGACTTTCGCTAGTTTCTCCATATCAATCTTGTTCCGGTCACCAACAATCGAGATAAGCTTCGGGCGGTTTTGGATGTGTGCCTTATGGAATTGGAGCATCAGGTCCATGTCCGCGTTTTGAATCTGCTCATAACGCCATTTTCGCGGATCAATTGGTACCTCTAAAAGTTTCCAAGAACGCACTGCGCCAATGACACTGCGGAAACCGATTTTGGCGGTACGATAGCGATTGATTCTGGATTCGCGTGCTTGCTCGAAACGCTCGGGAGACTCTGGCAGGTTGTCGATGAGATCGACTAAGGCTTCCACGGCTTCCACCGTTTTGTCCATTTGACAACTGATGTAACCCCACATGCTATTCTGATCTCCTTTGCGGCTGCCTGTTGTGTATGCGGCGTGCGTCGAATAAGCAAGGGCACGCGCTTCCCGAAGCTCTTGGAACACAATCCCGGACATCCCTCCCGCGAAGTAGGCATTGTAGAGTTGACTGGCTGGATTGTTGGCTTCGTTATAGTCTTCTCCGCCGAATTCAATGTCCACTTGAGCCTGTGCCATTTCTTTGTGGAAAAAGAGAGCCTGTGTTTCTTCAGGTGCACGTGCCTTTAAGAAATGATAGCGCGGAGGAAACTTCAGATTGCCGTCAATGATGTGGTACTCTTTGAGCGTTGCAAGCATTTTTTTAATCGGCAACGAGCCAACATAACTGATTGTATGTTCATAACCGAGAAGTCCTGAGATTGCCGCATGGAGTTCATCAACGGTTAGCTTTTTCACCTCCTGACTTGGTAACAAACGCAGATAGCGCGAATCTTGACCGTAGCGATTGTAAAGTATAACAGCACTACGGATGGCACGATAATTCTTCTTCGCATCTTCCCGATTGACTAAGATGATCTTGATTAGTTCCTGCAACGTTGCATCATCTGCGGTGGGATTCTTCAGGAGTTCCATCATCAACGCTAAAGACGCACCAAAGTTTTCGTCCAGCCCGGAGATGCTGATTGTCGTTTCGTTGCTGCCAACACGAAAGCTGAAGTCGGAACCGAGTTTGTACCATTCTTTCTTTAGGTCTTCTGCACTGAATTTCGGCGTGCCGGATTTATCGAGCAATTGTGCTGCAACCCTGAGCTTGTTGTTATGACGGCTGCCAACATCAACCGAAATCGTCAAGACGAACAGGTCGTTTATCGGGTTCTTGGCGTAGTAGAGCTTGACGCCATCTGCATATTCTGCGATTTGGTAATCTTCGTTTGGATTGACAAAAACGGGTTCGATTTCATCCACAGGCATTTCCAAGACTTTCTTGACAAAGTCAGATTGTCGCGTCGGGTCGATCTCGATTTTGTCAATCTCCGGTTTTTCGATAGAAGGAACTTCATGCTGCTCATCCACGCGATACCCAGCGACGTAGTCATCACCGAAGTACCGATTCGCAACCGAGACGACGTCGGCTTTCGTTAACTTTTCCATGCGTGCGATTGCCTCAACGGCGTGGTCCCAATCTTCGTAAGCGAGGAATGATCTTCGCATGGCACTAACTCTGGCACCATTCGACTCCAATCCCGCTTTCTCCGACTTCTTGAAATCGGTGACGATTGCCGGGATAATCCAGTCCTCAAACTTA
>JADFGN010000193.1 GCA_022567695.1 Candidatus Poribacteria bacterium
CGCGCCGGTGTCGGGGAAGCCGACGAAGACGCCGGAGTTGTCAGATAAAGAATACGCGGAGATCTGATATTTAGGAGATGGTAGGGAATCCGGATTCTCGGATTGTCCGTTGGCACCAAAGAAAATCATCACGCAAACAGCCAATAGTGCGCCGAAAAGCACGCTCTTCCAATCTAGCTTGAACATGTTCGTTTCCTCCAATGGTGGGAATGTGGCTCAACCGCCTAACTCCTCTTTATTAGACGGAATTTTTTCCGGATAATCTTTTTATCCAGAATTCTGCCTGATAATAAAATGTCCGGTAAGTTGCCTTATTAGACGTTTTAGTCGATTTTTGGGTTATCCAAAATCGCAAACCCACATGACTATTGATTCACACTTGTGACAATTGTTGAATTTTATGTCCGATAACGATGAGGAATTGTCTCGTCAAAGTGACATATCGAGATGCACAAAAATCTCCAATCGGGGAATAGTTCACCTGTTACGCTTATTTGCCTATTGTGGAGTTTATCGGAAATCAACTTCCTTGCGCTGTTCAGCGGATTGATACATCCCCTCTGTGATGCGAGCCACCGTCAGACCAATAGCAGCGGTATCGATCATTTCAACGCGCTCGAGAACGCCCCAAACAAAGTGCTGTTGCGATCCTTCATAACCCTCCGCCGCGTACCCGAGAGACCGCATGCGTCTTTCGTAGGCATCGATGTTGAGGCTGATGTCAGCGTCTATGCCAGACATATTCGTGTAGAGGGTGAACGGATCGAGCTTGATTCCCCCCTTCGACCCCATGATGCGATCGCCCTCACCACCATCGATATGGGCAGCCCACGCCTCTTCGACAAACATCGTAACATCCCCTTTGAACCTCACAAATCCGGTACCTAACTCCTCGACATTATAGCCGCTCTCCTGTCGACGTTTTTCATCCATGTCAAGCTCTTGGAAAGTTGATGCCGTTACGGTTTCAATCTCTGGATTATCCAGCAGATAGACCATCCGTGCCATGTGGTAAATCGCCATATCTACCAGTGTTCCGCCACCCGATTTCTCCTTCTGCACAAAGTGTGGTGTGGCGTAGCCATCGACGTACACCCGTCCGCGACGGCGATAGTGACTCGTCTTGACATAGTAAACTCGACCAAGTGTACCTTCCTCGATCAGGCGTTTGGCGGTTTGGGATTCTTTGGCAAAAATCGTTCCCATTTGTACGGCAAGCTTTTTCCCAACCCGTTGCGCGGTGTCATACATTGCCTGTGCTTCCACACCTGTCTTAGCCATTGGCTTTTCGCAATAGACATGCTTCCCCGCTTCGAGAGCGTCAATCGTTACTGGCGCGTGCAGAAAGTTGGGTAGACAGACATCAACGCTATCGATCTCATCGATTTTCAGCAGGTCATGATAATCGGAAAATACGCGAGGAATACTATTTTCTTGGGCAACTCGCTGCGCTTCAGCTTCGTTGATATCCGCTATTGCGACGATCTCAACATCATTGCGCATCGACTCATAACGACGAATGTGACTTTTGCCGATGATTCCAGTTCCAATAATACCAACTTTGAGTTTATCTGACATGATTTTCTCCTAATGAAGTACGTGGATAGTACATTGCAAAATAAGATTTGATTCTATTGTCATTCTGAGGCGAAGCCGAAGAATCTGTCCTGTACAATAATAAGGGATGCTTTGCTTCACTCAGCATGAATTCTTGCGAATTCATCTACTCCTCAGCTTTTATTTTACAGATGACGAAAACTTATGTTCGAAGACTTGCCAACTGCTTCGACGGATTACAAAATCCGCCGGTTATGGATAATCAGAATCGCACTGTTGACGCGAAAAGGTGAGTTGCTTCTCCCAACGTTTGGCCTTTGAACCGCTTATTTAATGTATACTCCCAATGCAAACTTCCAAGCGCAAAAGATGCGCCGACCGAAAAGATCGCCGTCGCGTCTATTCGACTCAAGCCACCCCGCAGTGCTGCCGCGCCTTTAAAACCACGCGCCCATGATTCATGCAATTCCCACCCGACAGCGAAATCCAGTCCACGATGTCCCAAAACACGCCATATATCCATTCCCACCGCAATCCAATTCAACGGTTCGTAAGCCGCTCCAACGCCGAATTTAAGTGGGAGTTGCCGGACTAACTTTCGCTGAAGCAGGTTTTCAACAATTAGCCCAGCACGAAGGGGTCGATTGCCGAGGGCTTCAATTGAAAAGTCGCGTTGATAGCCCAAATCGACTTCAAATTTACTCACAGTTAAATCTTGTGAGGGCCTATCCACGCTGTCAAAGTATTGCGCCGGATCTGTAAAATCAACATTATCTATAATGGCAGGAATCAACTCGCGGGGATCATTGATGTTGACATTGCTGCTGTGTTGAGATTCGATATTCAGCAGCGACAGAATTTGACCACGCTTGGCAGTTTGGGAGACGCGTTTGAGGCGAAAACCGATCAGCGATTCGTTAAGCTGTTTGCTGAAACCGATTGTCAAACTAGACTCCCACAAAAGATTATAGTCTGTCACCAGATTGGTTGTTGCAGAAAACTGGCGCTGATCGACAAGATACTCCGATCGGGTACGTTCAATCTCAGATTCGGCAAAATTATTGAGTGTGGTTGCATATCCGACAGCAATTCCAAAATCATCGAAAGCACGGGAATAGTAGACCGAAGGGCGGGAATCGAAATTCAGAGTTGCAGCGAACTGAATTGCATCGGTTTCCGGAAGTTTTTCGTAGTGGTAGTTTTCGACCGAAAAGGCAAGGGAGAGATTATTTTCTACAACCTCAAGGAGGGCCGCGGGATTTCCGAAGATTCCTGAGTCCGGTGCATTCATTCCAACTTTCACGCCGCCCATACCAGCAATTCGCAGTTGTTCGTCTGCCGCTCCTGTCACGGTAATCAGCAAAGCCAAGAAGATAAGTGTTGTCAAATAGCGCAAATCAAGTCCTAAAATTAAAAACAGGATTCAGGATACAGAAGATACCAGATTCTGAAAAGCATCTTGCATCCAATTAGTAATAAAGTGTGACTGAAAATAGGGAAGTTTGAGATTGATAGCGCCCACCAACAAAGGCGTAGTCAAGTTGCAAGTTGCCGAATCGATAACCGAGTCCCGCTGTGATGCCCCGCGAAACTCCTTCTGTCAAACGCCACCCCAATCTTACACTAGCGGCTCTTCGCTCGGAATTACCGATGACATACTCGCCACCGAAAATTGG
Source organism: Candidatus Poribacteria bacterium (assembly GCA_022567695.1). Taxonomy (GTDB): domain Bacteria; phylum Poribacteria; class WGA-4E; order WGA-4E; family PCPOR2b; genus JADFGN01. The sequence goes on from JADFGN010000193.1 coordinate 3,234, forward strand.
ATCGCCGTTGACAAACTCTAACGCGAAGATAGCATTGGAGAGTCGGGGGGAAAATAGATCCAATCGAAGGGCAAGACCAATGCGTGATTCGCGGGCAAGCCTTTCATTATAATCTTTGGCATCTGCATTCTTAAGTGCCGCACGGCGATACCGCACATGTGAGAGCAGGTTAGGCAACGCCAATCCAAAGGCAAGGCGACCATCCGCCAAGGCGTATCGCACGCCCAGATCAACGACGCCGCCATTGCTAGTTCCGACAGAGATTTCGCCGATACTCGCTGCTGAAGAAAGGTATTTGATGTTTAATCCAAGGTGGAGGTTTTTCGCAATCTCCTGCGCTGCGGAAATGTTAAAGGCAAGTTCCTGATATAATCCATCCGGATCGCTTGAACTCGAAACGCCGACGCCGACTGTTCTTCCAAGCTGAAGGGGGTATGCCCAACCGACGAAACTATAGTTGACTAAACCGTAAAGCTCCAGATAATTCAATCCAATTTCCGGTTCGTTAAGTCTCGCCAAACCAGCGGGATTCCATATCATCGCACTGGTATCGTTCACGAGCGCGACATACGCGCCGCCCATTCCCATCGGACGGGCGGAGACGCCTACGTTTTCAAAAGCGGCGTTTGCTTTCGGCTGGAATAGAAGCAGGATACAGATTAAAATATAGACGGAATGCGTGAAATGTAAAACGTGAAACGCGATGTTCTGCTTCCACGAAGTCGGGTTCAATAGCATGGTCGGGATGGCTGTATTGCATGATGCATAAGATGATTTCATGTTTCACATTTTATACGGCTTCGATCTTGACGGGCCCCCCTGTCTCCATTGACTCATTCGCGGCAATCGTAATCTGCGCCGACTTCAAACCGTCAGCGTAGGACGAGTAGATTTGATTGGTATCCCCGGTGCGGACGGCGTTAATAAAACGCTCGTCTCCAATTCCGAAGATGTTATCTTCCCCACGAATTTCCTCGGGTTCCCCATCGCGCCGCTGGATTTGCAAATGCATGGCCCAATCGCGGAACACAAGATGCGCGTGTTGCGCATGAATGGTCAGCCCCACACCACCACCGACACGAACCGCACAGCATGATGTGATGTTCGCAATCGCGCCATTTTCAAATTGGATTGAAACCAACGAAGCATCGTCGTTCGTATAATTTTCAATACCTGTGACAAAGCCCTTCGTCGCACGAGCATAGACCTCCACTGCCTCACCGAGCAGAAAACGGGCGAGATCGACGACGTGGGTGGTCTGCTCAACCAATTGCCCACCGGAAAGGTGTTTCTGACCCCACCAGCCACCGCCAGCACCCCCTATCCAATGTCCAAGTGCCAACACCGGCGGGTCTTCAGCAAGGATCTCTTTGGCGCGATGTGCTCCCTGACGATGGCGATTCATGTAACCAACGCAAGTTAAAATACCAGCTTTCTCCACAGCATCTCGGACTGCAATCGCCGTTTCTATTGAGTTTGAAACCGGCTTTTCAACAAAAAATGGAATGCCACGCTCGGCAGCACCAATTTCTGCTTCGCCGTGAGCAAACGGAGGCAGACAGATGTAGACCGCATCCGGCTTCTCGGTGTCGTACATTTCGATAGCATTTTCGTAACTCTTTGCGCCAAACGGCTCAGCAGCTTTTTGCGCCTTTGAAATGTCAACATCACAGAAGCTGATCAATTCAACATCTTCCATCTCGGATAACGGTTCTATGTGGGCTCGTGAAATTCCACCTGTACCGACAAATGCAACTCTTGTTTTCAAGATAGGTCTCCTTTACAAGGGGGTCAGTCCACCGCTGATTTTGAATTCTACCAGAAAAAACGCAGTTTGTCAACGACCAAAACTCGCATTTTTATCATTGACACCACTTGATAAATCTGTTACCATCTTCCCACCTTTTTCACAATGAAAGGCAGCGATATGTATGAATGCCGAGCGAGCCGCAAACGATGCGATTGACTATATTCGCCAGAATATCCTCCCAAGCGTTGCCCGACAGGTGGAACTTCAAACCGCTGAGGATGTCTGGGAATTTCGGAGTCAACTGCATGCCCTTCATCATTATTGTATGCAGACTCAATTACCTGATGAACTCCCCGTCCATGTCGAGGTAATGCTCTCAACAAGTAAAGGGCTTTGGAACTTGATTACGGAAAACGAAGATACGTTAGTGAATCTCAAGGATTATACAAATGTTCGTAAACTCTCTGCCAAGGCGGAAGGACTGACAAATCTGGAAGAACTGATTTCAGGTGAGGATACATTACGGGACGTAATCATTAATAGCATTGCTTTCATGTTAAACTGGAAATCGAACACGATCTGGATTGATTCTGCCCAAAAAACACGTCGGGCGATGACAAGAAACTATATGCTTGAACTTCAAGATCGGATCTGGCAGTTTATCAAAGAAAGTTTCCACAATACGGACGAGATTGATTTGACGCGGGTGAATCAGGTGCGTCAACGGGTAGATGGACTCATGGGCTTAATCCGGGCAGGCAATCTGACTATTGAAGCACAAGTTGCATTGCTTATGCAGATTTATGGAATGCTGTTACGCCTCCAATTGGGCAAATTAATCATCTATTTGGAGGAAGCTGGAGGAGTTAGTCAAGAAGCCTCGTAGAGTGAAGACGGAGCTTCGATTGGTGGATTTTCTGCGCTTCACGCTTCACAAAAGAATCTGAATGATTATGCACACCGAAACTGGATCGCTTTCTTTGCATGACTTTGTGTTAATTGCAAACCCGACTTCGGGCAAGAGAAAGGCAACTGTAATTGCTGAAAGTGCTTACCAACAACTCACGGCCGAGGGGCGGAAGGGACGGGTTGAATTTACCACCGGTCCGGGTGACGCCAATCGCCTGGCACAAGCAGCGGTTGAAGAGGGATCGCATTGGGTGATTGCATGTGGAGGTGATGGGACAATTCACGAAATTGTCAACGCAATCGCAGAAAAGCCAGATGTCGTGTTGGGGCTGCTGCCCTGTGGTAGGGGAAATGATTTCAGCAACGCACTGCAAATACCGAAAAACCATGCGGATGCAATCAAAGTTTTGCTCAATGGCAGAACACGTCGGGTCGATATTGGCAAGGTGGGCGATCGCTATTTCGATACAATCGTGACATGCGGATATGATGCAGAGGTTAGCCGACGGGTTGCAGAAGAAGGCGCGCCCTTTGCGGGGATGGCGTCTTATGTCTATACGGCGATCGCGATGCTTTTTAGCTATAAATCGCCTTATGTTCGTCTTGAAGGGGACTTCGGGTCCTACGAGGGGGAGGTTCTTCTCACTGCCGTCGGAATTACGCCGAGGTATGGAGGCGGACTGAAAATCGTGCCGAATGCCGTTATTGATGATGGGCTTTTTGATGTGTGTATCATTAAGCCGGTCTCACGTTGGACAATCTTACGTATGTTGGTTAAGATATTTTGGGGCGGACACGTTTCCCATCCCGCCGTAAACATCCATCGTACCAAATCCTTGACCGTAGAAACAGATCCCCCGGGGTTTCTTTATGCCGATGGAGAACCGGTTGGCTCTACGCCCACGACAATCGAAATTGTCGAACGCGGGTTAACGGTCTTAGTTCCCAATTAAGCGATTTGGTAGAAATTAGATCTCCATTGCTTCGTCGCCTCAAAGATTTGCGTAAGCCGTGCAATCATCTGAGCCAACGATGTGCTGAATTGTCGCATCCATAACCGAGACAATTCAGCACACTTTCATGACTATTTTCTCGCTTTGATGTGGAAGGTTTTATCCTTACGAGGAGAGGATTGCGAATCTCGGTCCTGCGCAACTACACACCTACCCGATTAGATTGAGCGAAATTCATGCCAACCCTTCTAAAAGGCCAGGCATCACGCAAGGTTGATTCGGACGGGTGTGCGTATTTGTCGCATTTAAGTGAGACCGCATCCCTACAGTTGATATGAACGAGCACGGATGATGAACAAATAGAATGGTGACGAAGGTGGTGAGATGGGGTTATGCCTTATTTCGGCGGGAAGGAATTCGAAAGTGGTTTCAAATAGCGAGATCTGCAAGCGCAACATCGATACGCTTGATCTCATCGGTGGCACCAAGGACGCTATATAATTGGCGAGCTCGCCGAAGGAAATAACGGGCTTGAGAGGAGTTTTGCATGTCTTTGTACATCAACCCGAATTCATAGCTTCCTTCCGCTTCCCCCTGCGGGATTTGGCAGGACTGATAGAGTGCGATACTCTTCGTGAAGGCTTCAATGGCAAGCTTCCATTCTTTGTGGTGGCGATAGATGCGCCCATACAGCTTATATCCTTCTGCAATCCCATTGTTATTTTGGCTTTTCTTGAAAATCTCCAAGGCTCTGTCACAATACACCTGTGCGGCGTCGATGTTTGTCATGTTGAGAAGGAATTCAGCGCGGTTAATGTAGATCTTTGAAAGAAAGAGGAGATCTCCCGATTCTCTTGCCATTGCTGTGGCTTCTGCATAACACTCCCCGGCAGCCTCCCACTCTTCTGCATCCGCATAAGCCATAGCGAGATTCATGTAGACGCCTGCGCCAGCTCGATTCTGTCCCAATTCCTCGTAAATCTCAATGCTTTGCTCAAAGTAATCAACGGCGGCGTCCCAATTTGCTTGTATGCTGGCTATGATACCGAGGCTGCTACATACCCCCGCGGTGATTCGTTTATAATCATTCTGTTCACTAATGTCGATTGCCTTTTGGTGATTAACTTTGGCTATCTCATAGTCTCCTTGGTAAAAGGCAATATTCCCTAATCGATTATAAATACTAGCAATACCGGCGAGGTCATCTTCCGCTTCAAACAGCGCAAAGCATCGTTGGTAATGTGATTGTGCTTGATTCCACTGCCGTTGATCGAATTGGAGATGTCCCAATTGCCTATATGTCTCTGCTCGAATTTGTGGATAGCTTCCATCCGCTGTGAGATTCAGGATCTGCTCACAATACTCAGTTGCCTGTTGATTCTCCCCCATACGCCGATATATGATTGCAACTTGGTGAATCAGCTCAAGTAGAGGTGCCTTTTGATGGATTTCTTCGAAACCTTTAAGGAGAAGATCCAGTAGCGATTTCTGCTCAGATCCGTCTCCATAGATTCTCACGGGCGCCATCAGCGTTTCAATCTTTCTTGTGCTGGGTTGATCGGCATCCGCTTTAAGTGGATCGGCCAACGCTTGCTGCAACTCCAATTCACTAAATATTCCATCAAGCTGCTCGACCGCTGTTTGCACCTGCTCGTTTGCCATCGCCTGGGAATCATTTCTCAGTTCATCGATAACCGCTTGGATTTCAGGAAGTTTTATTTCCATCTCTCTCCCTATATTAATGATTTGTGCCAACTCTTTTCGAGGCAATCTAATACGACAACGAGACTTTGGTTCAAAGTGTCATTCTCAGCGACCATAGGGAGCAAAGAATCTCAGTCGTGATTCAGCCATCGTGCGGGGATTCTTCGCCTCTGCGCTCCTCAGAATGACTAAATCTCGTTGTAATACTGACTTGACTTTGTCAGATTTCTTTCCCCGTAGATCGGGTTGAGGAAAGCAACGCGGTGCAAAGTTTGAGTTGGGTTTCACGGACCAACCGCTCCATTTGTCGATTTGCCTCAACCCAAACCCGACAGGCTTGGCAGTTCTGTTGGCCCGGGTGCCGTTCAACCCAACCTACGAATCTAATGTGACAGAGTCAAACTAAATAAAGTCTAGCAAAAAACGCACCGATTAACGAATCCGTTTGAAGCGACGTCGCGGTTTTGCTTGTACGTTGGTCTCCGATTCCGCAAGCCGCTCCAGAGCCGTTTGCGTTTTTTGGATATCAGCTTGTGCGGTCAACTCGGTGAAGATGTTCAAGGCGGTATTGAGTTGCGCCCTTGCCGTATCATAATCTGGTTTGTCTATTAGCATGAGACCGTATTCATAATGTGTTTGAGCTTGATTTAGACGGGAGTTGCACTCGCTCCCAAGCGCAATGCTCTTTTGGAAGAAGCGTTCCGCTTTATCCTGGATTCCCTTGCGGAACTGAATTTGCCCCGCATATTTATACGCTTCAGCGAGTTGGGGTTGACACCCCAGGCGTCCAAAAATCCTGAATGCCTGCATGCAATAGGCTTGAGCAAGCGTGAACTCGGAGAGTTTCAATGCAAGTTCCGTCCAACTCAGATGGATGAGACCAATCAGGTGCAAATCATTGTGCTGACGAGCATAACCAAGACATCTTTGATAACACTCACCGGCATCCGCGAATTGCCTCATATCTACGTGGAGTAGCCCCATATTATAATAAACTTGAGAAAATCCACGCTCATCCCCAATCGATTCGAAGGATTGCAGGCTTTGCTTGTAATGAGACAGTGCGTCTTGAAAGTTCCCTTTCACGGTTGCAAGGATGCCGAGCGTGAGGTTGATTTCGCCAATAATCTGTTCGGCATTCGCTATAGAATTCGCCGTACTCAAGGCAATTCGGTAGTTCTCTTCAGCACTTTGATAATCATCGGACTCAAAGTCATTAAATCCGAGACACAGATATATATAAGCAACTTCACTTCGTTTTTGAAGTTCTGTGTAGTCGGCAAGACTTTTCCGATACTGACTCTGAGCGGCACGATAGTCTCCCTGTTTTGATTTAATATGCCCAATGTATTTCAGAACCTCGGCTCTTTCTTCGAGACTGTCCTGACAATAATCCAAAGCCCGATAAAACCGATCTAGAGCACTATCCCATTGGGCTAAGATATCATGTGTTTTTCCGAGTTGAATCAGCAACTGCGTACTCTCAGATTCGGTGAGATTTCCACTCTCAACAAGTTCTCGTAAGGAAGTTAGCAGTGGCTTGACCGCCTCCAAAATGTAGAGTTCTTGCTGATTCAATATCTGAGCGATCTCTTTCACAAGCGATTTCGGGTTTGTGTCAGACATCAATCGCGCAATTTCGTCAACTGACGCCGGTGGAAGAACACGGGGAGGCGATGGAGCAAACCGGGAAATTGCTCATACATACGATAAAAAACCACCATTCTAATGTGCAAAAAAGCGTGTACAATACAAGTCCTTCCCGGGAAGAAATTGATAGAATTCTCGCAGATGTAATGAGCGCGGACAAAGTTATCTTGTGCAGCCATAATGCCCATCTTGACAAAAATCAGGCGAAACTCGTAATGAAAGTCGGCAATTCTGCCAAACCGGTTATCCTAATGACACTGAGAAATCCTTACGACAAATTAATATCACCGAATATAAAAACAATAATAGATATCTATGTACCACACCCATTGTCAATCGAAGAAGGAATAGCAAGGATTTTCAGGATCTGAAGGAATTATCCGCTTGACTTTTTTGGAAAATATCGCTAATCTTAACGCAGATTTTTTGGCAGGCATGGAGAGGTGGCCGAGTTGGCTGAAGGCGCTCGCCTGCTAAGCGAGTGAGGGGTTTATAGCTTCTCCGAGGGTTCGAATCCCTCCCTCTCCGCAAAGATTATCAGAAGCTGTTTTTTACAACCAAATTGTGAAAACAGCTTTTTTATTTGGTCATTGATAATATTATCCGGTACAATAATTAGTGTAATAACCCGGTGTGGTGAAAAAATTAAATTAATAATCAATTTTCAGGTATAGCGCTTGTTAATGTTTAGCATTTATCAATTAATTTGTCATCCACGCTTTTGTGAGTGTTGCATAGCCATCTCTATCACGTAGTGACCACTCGCGTGGCGGGACAATTACTGAAATTCACTACTGTCCGGTTAAAAACGCCGACAATCGTTTAATACTCTACTGTAAAACAAATTGCTTGTTCTTACTGCTTGCGCCTGCCTTGATTTGGTGCTTGCGCCTTGATTTGGTGCCTGTGCCTTGTTGTTGGCGCCGTACATGAATTACAAAGAAAATACATTTCCCGTAGGGGCACGGCGTGCCGTGCCAATATTGTCTGTCCAATCATCAGAGGAGGGCACGGCACGCCGTGCCCCTACAGATCTATTTCACAAGGCAATTCAAGCAGGTAACATGGTATCTGATTTGGCGTTTATCCTTATCACCAAATTTTTAACCGGACACTCATGAAAAATATTAAAAAATAAGAAATTTGTCAAGCAGGAAAATCACGACATTCAACGCCCGTAACATTATTTACACTTTTAAGAGGATTTTTCTCTACACTTTCCGCGCGATGACAATTCTTTTATTCAGGTCTTTTTCGTCCGAATAACTGTATTTAATTTCCTGGATAGCAAATCCGGAAGAAGTTACTAAATGTCGAAGTTGTTTAAGTGGAATATCGAGCCGTGTAAAATGGCTTGTTATTCTTTTAACCCTTCCTTCGGGATTTTTTATGAAAATATACCAATAAACCGTATGACTTTTTCCGGGTAGGTTCTGAGTTACCCGTGAATAAGCTGTAATCCTGGATTTATTTTCTAATAATTCTCCCCTTTTGCGCAGGCGTAAACTTGTTTCATAATAATGATGATAAGGAAGGACCTCCATTATCAGCATCCCGTCCTTTTTGAGAATCGAACGAATTCCCTCAAGACATAACCTTTGGTCTTTCTCCGACAATAAATGATTAAATGAATTATACGGGATTATTGCAAGACGGAAATGTTTCTTGAACGGCAAATGGA
>JADFGN010000194.1 GCA_022567695.1 Candidatus Poribacteria bacterium
GTGGTGTGTGCGCTGCATCGCGAACGGAACGAGAACCTGCCGGAAACGCCCGTCGAGCTGTGTGAAAAACTGTGCGAGATGCTCCTATACCGTCGTGACATTGAACGCCCTGGCCTCGACGCGCAGAAGAATATTGAGGAGGCGTACGGCCGCCTTGAGTTTCGTGTCCGCAAAGGGCTGCTCTCAAAGCTCGCGCACCACATGGTCGTCTCGGGCGTGTCGGCAATTGACGAAGCCGAAGCAGACGAACAGATTGCAGAAGCCTTGCGGAGTTACAACATCCCTGATGTCGACTCGGTTGCTGTCCGCCGTGCCCTCGTCGAGCGAAGCGGCATGCTTCAAGAATCGAGCGAACAACGGATCGAATTCCTCCACAACACGCTGAAGGAATTCCTCGCCGCCGAACGCTTCGCCAACATGGGCGAGTTCCGGATGATGGCCGATAACGCCGCCGAGGAATCCTGGCAACCGGTCATCCTTTTCGCCGTCGCCTTGCCGCGAGACGGCTCAAGTTTCGCGACAGACCTCGTGCGTGTGATTCTCAAGCAAACGCCCTTGGATGCACCGCCGACGGGCCGCTCGAAACAGGCTCGAGAAAACGCGGCGAAACTGAGGTCACGCCAGTTTTTCTTCTTCCGATGTTACACCACCGCGTATCAACTCAATGATTCCGAACTCACCACGGCCTTCGACGAGCTTTCGCAGCACTTGCTGCCACCACGCAATATGACAGATGCAGAAGCCCTGGCGACTTGCGGTGAATCCGTGGTTCCGTATCTCGCGAACAGAGAGGGCATGAATGCATCGCAACGCGCCGCTTGTGTACGGACGCTTGGTTTGATTGGAGGCTCTCGAGCGCGTACCTATCTTGAGACTTACTTCGAGGATACGACTGAAACGGTTCGCCGAGAACTCGCCAACCAGGGCGAAAATGTGCTAACGGTACCGTCCGTGATGCGTTCTATCGAACAGCTCGGTAGTGTCCCCTCCTGGGCTATAGAAAAAGTAAGCGACGTGTCGCCCCTGGCGAGTCTCACCCACCTCACATCGCTCAAACTCACATCGCTCGATCTCCGGAATACACAGGTCAGCGATGTGTCACCGCTGGCGAGTCTGACCAACCTCACATCGCTCGACCTCTCAAGCACACAGGTCAGCGATGTGTCACCGCTGGCGAGTCTGACCAACCTCACATCGCTCAACCTCACCAACACACAGGTCAGCGATGTGTCTCCGCTGGCGAGTCTGACCAAACTCACATCGCTCTACCTCCCGAAGACGCGCGTATCTGGCATCGACAAATTCAAAGCGGCTGTTCCTAAGTGTCGTGTATACGAATTTTGAAATGGAGAAATCGTTTTTGAAGGTACAAGTCCAGCGGAATTCGGCGTGTGGCTCCGCGGTCTTTTGGCATACTCTTGACCGCACGGATGGGCTTTCATGCGCTGGATTCGTCAGGGAATCTATACCGGACGACGGTTGGCGTCATCAACCCTGCCATTAACCACTTTAGGGGCGGACACTTGTAGCCGAATTCGCAAGTTGCTTTGGATCCCGTGAAACGGGGAATTCGGGAACCCGCAGGGTCTGCCCTCCCACTCGAAGAGACTCTCAAGAATTAAATGCCTTGTGGTTGATATTTTCGTTTGACTTTGAGAAACCATATGTGATACTATTTCGGATGCGACGGAATAATATCTGTTATGCGACGGAATTATAGATAGGTTTGATTTTTAAAGCAGGGGAAAAATGTCTACAAACACTGAAAACGCGATGTTGATTATGCGCGTGATGAGGCTCGCACAGGCTGCTGTAAAATCGCGCTTTGTGCAGCAAGTCGTGCCAAAACGACTGACAATCGTGCAGTTCAACGCATTGCAGCATCTCCACTGGTATAGCAGTGAGTCAGGTATGACAATCAGCGAACTGGGAGAACACCTTGGACTCGCCCATAGTACCGTATCTGGGTTGGTGGATCGCTTAGCGCGCGATGGTTGGATTATGCGTCGTAAATCCGATAAAGACCGTCGGCGAAGTCAGGTACAGCTTACAGAGCAGTCGAAGGTGCTTTTTCAGGAGCGTGTGGAAAGCGCGGCCAGTTTCTGGAAGCAAGCAGTTGGACAGTTGACTCCTGAAGAACAAGTATGGGTGATCAAAAGTCTTAAGCGTCTCGCCCAGGTTATGGAGGGGCCAACCTGGCCAAGCTATGACCAGTTACATCCACGCGATCTGAATCATTTGGAGAGCCGGCTAGAAGCTGAACTGGAGGAATTTGCACAGACGAAGTTAAGACTGATTGGACGCCGCTTTACACTTGCTCAAATGGCGGAGCAACAAAATCAACATGAACTGGCTGCTTATTTGAAGCAGGTTGCTTCAGAAGAAATCCGTCATACAAATCAGATTTTTACGCTGTTTGAACATAAGCAGCCCCTCAAAGCTTTATTATCCAATCTCATTTCGCAAGATAGAATTGTATCCGAAGAATTACTGGAACTCGTTGACACAGCATACGCTGTAAATCATCACAAGAGTTTATCACTATTGCAACAAATGGTCCAAGATAGCCAAAGGTATAAACGCTGGTTTCGTGATACCCTCGAACAGATGGGCGACTAATTATCTAAGAGACGGCTCCGGCAAATACGTAAGAGGAGAACATGCTACAACAGAGTCAGGAAAGCCATGAGAGAGCGCTTCCACGGTGTGTGGAAGCGAGTTTTGATGATATACAACTCATCGAGCAATTTCAACGCGGCGATCAATCTGTTTTCGATAAACTTGTTCGACGTTACCAAGATCGCACCTATCAGTTGGCTCAACAGTTCCTTTCAAATCCCGAAGACGCGCTCGATATTACTCAAGATGCCTTTATCCGTGCATACCAAGGACTGCCCCGTTTTCGACGAAAATCTCAGTTTTATAGTTGGCTCTATCGTATCACCGTTAATCTGTGCATCGATTTCTTGCGAAAGAATACCCGACGCGAGATGGTGACTTATGAATTAGAATCGGATGACCTGCCGATGATGAACATCGCTGACTTGAGGCTGGTTGCACCGCCGCAAGCATTAGAAAACAAGGAATTATTGGTTTATCTCCGCAGAGCAATTCGGCAACTTCCGCCCAAACAGCAGGAAATCTTCCGGCTCCGCTACTGCGAAGACCTACCCCTCAACGAGATTGCGCACAGGCTGGAGCGATCGAGCGGCACGGTGAAAGCCCATCTTTTCCATGCGCACCGAAATCTACGAAAATACCTTCGGTACTATCTACAGGAGGTCAATTAAATGTCTGCCATGAGCTAATTTCTCATCCCGGCAGCATGCGATATCCAATTCCTGTGAATAGTCCAACGATGACCCATACCCCACCGATTAGACTTTCACCTAAAACCATGCCCAAGAACGCGGGGCGGAAACGACGATACCCTCCGATGCCACCGTACTTCAAGATGAGATACTTGAGAATCCAGCCAAGGAAGATTGAACCCCACATCTCACCGGACGCCCCGCTCAGGTGCATGAGATAGCCAATTGGGTGAAGCCGCCACCAGATAAATTGTCTCCGCATGTACATCAGGAAGAACATAACACCCGCGCCACCGCCGATTGTTGAAATCTCCACAATGTCTACCTCGCTTGGGGAGATGAAGTGGCGGCTAAATTGATTGAATGGTCGTACTGCTGCGGTGATATACGCATACCCTTCCAAGCTTAATCCGCCCTTGGCATAGGTCAGATGAATGAACGCATACGCTGATACAGCCAACGTCGTCAAGACGGCGATTGCGATTGCCCAAAACATCGATCGCCGCCGAAGCCCGACAAAGTCTGGTAGCCGCATCGCATTCATCAAATTTGGCATTAACATTTCCCGCGTATCGCGCATCATGCCATCTTGAAAGCAGAGCAATGTCCAATCCCCCTGCGAAATGCCCTTAGATCCAACCACAGCGACGAGATAATCCGATGGGCGAAATGTCTGTTTGACGTAAAGTAGCCCGCCGTTGGCGACCATCCATGTCAATCCGTGCGAGATGATGAAGAACATCAACAAGACCCCTGCGGCAACCCAAAGGGTCATGCCAACGAGAATACAGAGCAGAGTTAATCCAACAAATCCACCGATTAGCCCGATGGTCGCCCACCGGTATGGCAGCATTTCGTTGGTGTCGTCGATCAATTTCCGGCGTTGAAATGTCTTCTGAACTACCTCCTTTAGATGCACTCGACTCGTCCAAATCATGGCGATCATCAGCGCAAGGTAAGCGCCCATTCCCTGCCGGAGCGCGAAGGAGGAACCCGTCCACTTAGAACCGATAGCGAAAAGGGAAACCTGCTCAAGCTTGTTTAAAAGAAAAAAGAACCAGAAGCTGAAAGCAACATCAAGGGTCAGTAGATAGGTAATCCCGACAACAGAGGGAAATACTTTGAATCGTAGGGAAGGGCCCCAACTCAACGCGGACCACGGCTTCTCGGTGAAGTAGTCAGATAGACGAAATACGGTGGGTATGCTCGGAAGTCCGGTGAAATAGTCATGAAGTCCGTTGAGTGTATGCAAAAACACAGGGACAGCAAAACCTATCCACACCGCTCGGTTCTTGAAGAAATTGTTAATCAAAGAACCATTTTGTGGAGACTGCGCGATTTCCGCCGGGAGTTGGACAAGTGGAAAGGTATAGCGCTCACGCTCTACCCACTGCCGACGCAACAACACACACATGCACAGCATCACGAAATAGACGAGCAACGCGAAAAGCCCCCATGAAAACAATGGTTTCACCCATGCCTCCCACGGAATGGATTCGCCGGGAAGTCCCTCGTAAAATCCGCGTACCGCTCGTGGTTCCGTGACAACGAGCCAATCGGAGAGGTAGGGGTGATAGAGCTCCCGCCATTCATTTTCGGGCGATGCGAAAAAGATTGGGGCAACGAGCAAGGGGATGAGGTAACGCATCAGCCCGGAATAGGGAATGCCTGCGGCAACGATTATCATTCCCCAAATCACCATTAATTCGCCAGCGGATAGGGCGTAGCGACGATGCTGAATTTTAAGAAGGAAAGCGTTGCCGAATAGGATAATCGCCGTCAATAGAAACATCCCAGCAATTGGGAAATGATTCCCTGCCAGGAGCGTCCCGTCGAGGTACATGTTATTGTAAGGCGTGATTGCGCAGATTAATACCACGCAAATCAACCCAACCAGCACACTCCGTACGGTCAAACGTGAGAGATTGGGGGAAGGGGAGGTCGTTTTCATGAAGACATAAAAAAGCTGTACTCATCGAGTACAGCCGAAATTCTTGAAAAGCAGATTTATATCTGTTCTATTCAATAATTCACAATTGCCAATAGTGTAAGAACAGGGGCAAACCTTAATCTTCCACAAAATCCAAAAGCACCACAACTGCGATGCCTTCAGCTTCTAGCTTTCTAAAGTTCTTGTCATTGGTTATGAAAGCATCACATCCATTTTCCAAAGCAGTGCAGAAAATAAGCGCGTCAGGTATTTTAATCCCATATTCAGCCCGCAATTTACCTGCTTGTTTAGCTATTTGGAAAGTGCTGTCAACGACATCAATTGATAATGCAAAGATAAGCTGTTCAAAGTTGGTGATTTCCTCAATGCGATTTTCCTGAAAGGGCTTGACCACAAACTCGGCCACTGAGACCGTCGATAAAACTCCTTGAAGATTTCCATCAACAAAGGCATCAAAAATCTCCGTTGTCAGCAAATAATACGGCTCGATTTTATCCAGATGATAAATGAACAGAGCCGTATCTAAACATACTGACTCAAAATCAGCAAGTTGAGTAAGAAACGCCTCTCGTTTTATTCCCATGATTCGCGCTCAGATTTGATATAGGCATCAATTTCTTCGGCGGTTTTTCCCCACAAACCTTTAGCTGAACCGCATAGTTTTCTAATCAACTTTTTCTTTTCTTCTTTAGATAGCTCAGATTGGGCAGAAACCGGAATAACTTCAATACTCAAATCAATCTCGGAACCTTCAGGCATATCGATTTTTTCTAATGGTTCTAGGATGCCGTTTCTGTATCTCGCCTTGATTGTTTTCGTCTGCATAACCATCACCTTCCCTCAAAAGCGTTCCAAAATTTGTGTTCACCGACTTCGTTACAATCGGCCTGCGACCCAAAAAACTGCATTCGCAAGGAGCCGAAGAAATTCATCAACACGGAAATCTTTTTGATGGCCAAGCGACGTGTAGAAAATTTTTCCATCCCGATAAAATCGTGTCCACGCCACTGGCTCGGAGTGTTCTGCGGCTTTACCGGTTAATAGCAACTTTGTATCTTGCGCGATGGCTGGATTTTTATATAAGCTTCCGTAGGTATCAAAGGGAGGGATACCCTTTAGGATGGGGCGAGCTCTAGCAGCCGGATGGGTCTCTATGTGAGTCAGAGATCCTGAACCATAGTGTCCCTGATAATCGCCTCCAAGTACCTCTTTATCGAAGGCGAGCCAATTCTGATAGGCATGGCTTGCCGTTCGTATTCCCACGATCGGTTTGCCTTGCGCGCAATACGCTTTGAAACGCTCAAGTTCTTCGCCTGCCGTGTTCAGACGGCGCGTGAACACCAACAGTACATCTGTATCCTCTAATGGCGCGAGGGATTGATTGTCGTCTTCTGATTGGTAAATAATCAGGGTCGATTTGACCGGGTGATTTTTCTCAATATAATCTCGGAAAATGGTTAATGACTCTTCGGAGTCATATTCAAACGAGCCAGAGATCATGCAAAGTTTTAAAGGGGGATTCGGCATATTAACTCCTTCTGTGCATAAAAAGAAAGCTGTGTGGGTAAGGATTCTTTTCATCCGCTTGATGGTCGATACATTTGACCTTCTGCCAATCAACCCAATCAAACGTTGGGAAGTAGACGTCGCCGACAAAGCTTTCATGAA
This sequence comes from Candidatus Poribacteria bacterium, assembly GCA_022567695.1. Classification (GTDB taxonomy): domain Bacteria; phylum Poribacteria; class WGA-4E; order WGA-4E; family PCPOR2b; genus JADFGN01. The sequence continues at coordinate 6,931 of JADFGN010000194.1, forward strand.
TCTGCGTTAAATACAGCCGGTCTGCACGCGGTAGAAATAGCTTGTAAATTGAAGCCCCACCGATTATCATGAGCTCTTCGTGATTCTTGACAGCCACTAAGGCTTCATCAATGGAATGCGTCACAATGCAGCCGTCAGCCTGATAATTACGATTGTGTGTCACGATGATATTGGTACGTTTTGCCAAGGGTTTGCCGATGGACTCAAATGTTTTGCGCCCCATCAATACAGGCTTGCCCAAAGTCAATCGACGGAAGTGTTTCATGTCAGCCGGAAGTTTCCAAGGGAGGCGATTGCCTTGGCCAATCAGTCGATTTTTGTCCATGGCAGCAATGATGGAAATAATCATCTCGATACGCCCTTACACGACCATTGGTGCTTTAATCGCGCCATGATGTTTGTAGTTGAGCAATTTGATGTCTTGCATTTTGAAATCATCAATTGACGCCACACTTGGATTTAGATAAAGCTCTGGAAGTTGGAGAGGATTTCTCTCCAATTGCTTTTCTACTGCCTCAAAATGGAGGTGGTAAATATGGGCATCGCCTAAAGTATGGATAAATTCCCCTGGCTTCAAGTTTGTCACTTGAGCGACCATCTGCAATAATAAGGCATACGACGCAATATTAAATGGAACTCCTAAGAACATGTCGCAACTCCGCTGATACATCTGTAGCGACAATTTCCCTTCAGCCACAAAAAACTGGAAAAACATGTGGCATGGTTCTAACGCCATTTGGTCCAGTTCACTGACATTCCATGCGGTAACGACGAGACGACGATTACTCGGATTGGTTTTTATCTGTTCAATGACTTCGGAAAGTTGGTCTATGGTACGGTTGTCGGGCGTTTTCCATGACCTCCATTGAACGCCGTAGATGCGCCCTAAATCGCCCTCGAATGCCGCTTTTGGTTTCCAATAATCCGCTTCAGCATTCGCGTCCCAAACGTGGCACCCCAACTTCTGAAAGTCTTTTACGTCAGAGTACCCCCTTAAAAAACCCAGAAGTTCAGCTTTTACACCGGTGTTGAACGCAAGCTTTTTAGTCGTAACAGCTGGAAAGCCATCTTCCATATTATAGCGCATCTGCATACCAAATAACGCGCGAGTGAAGCCATTACGTCCCTCGCGGTCAACACCCGTTTCTATGATTTGTCTTAGCGCGTCTAAATACTGCCTCATTGTTTTTCCCTTCTAAGCATCGGTGCTTCCAAACCCGCCGCGTGTCCTTGACCCCATTTCAGAGACCTCTCCCCACTCTGCCCGAGCTACCCGCACAAAGATACCTTGAGCAATTTTATCGCCGCGTTCGATTGTTACCGAGCTATCCGTAAAGTTATAGACCTGAATCTTGATTTCATCATCTTCCCCGCAATAATCCTGATCGATGACACCGACTCCATGCGGTATAAGCAACCCCCGTTTGCGCGGTGTGCTACTGCGTAGTGTCACCATCAACATATATCCTGGCGGCGTTTCGACAATGACATTTGCAGGGATAAGCCCCACTGTTTGGGGGGCGATTGTCACGGATTCACGGCAGATGAAATCAAATCCGACAGAACCGTTTGTTTCGTACCTGGGCAACGGAAGTTCTTTATCAAGACGTTTGATTTTGACTTTCATTGATATGGTTGTAGAGCAATTGCCCTAGTCTCTGTGTACCTCCCACCAGACTGTTAATCGCTCTTCGATATCCTCTTTTTTACCCCTTTATATTTCGTCCGGCGGTGCATCACCATGACAATCAGGGCTGAAGCATTCTTAGAATCAACACGGTAAATTACACGATAATCTCCAACACGCAAACGCCGATATCCTTTTAACAGGCCCCTCAAAGGTCTACCAAATTGATACGGAGTCGCCGAGAGCTTTTTTCCAACTTCCTTGACAATCCGCTTACGAATAGGCTCGGCTAGTCGCGGAAAGTCCTCTCGAATAACTTCCTCTCCATAGATAATCTGATAGCTCACTTGGAAACTCCAACCATCTTTTCGACCTCTTCTTGAGTATATCCCCCACTTTGCCCCTCGTTGTACCTCCTAGCTCTTTCCAGAATAACAGAAGCAGTCTTGAGGTCCTCTTTCAGTTCATATTGCTCATCGACCAACAAGCCCTCAAGTTCCTCCCAAAACTCTTCAAATTTCCGAAGATTGAAGACGATTTCTTCTTTTTCTCCCTCCTCATTCGTGATAAAACGAGGAGACAATTTACTGAGTATCATGTTTTCTAAAGACAGCACTTTACTCCGACCTCCTTCTATTTTCAAATTTAGGGCACCGGAATCCCGGCAACTTTCAGTTGGACACAATAAATTGACGTACTCGCGGTAATAAAAAGTGTACGCCAGTCATCACCGCCCCAGGCGAGGTTAGCAGTTCTCTCAGGAACATTGATAATACCGAGACGTTCACCCGCCGAATCGAAAATCCAAATACCACCCGGACCAGTTACATACACATTCCCGTGCGCGTCAACTTTCATCCCATCCGGCTTTCCTTCGTCTCCCTCTTCTTCAGCAAAAACACGCCCGTTCGCAATCGTGCCGTTGGATTGCACATCAAAAGCGCGGATGTGCATCCGGTTTGTATCGTTAATATAAAGGATAGATTCATCCGGTGAGAAGCAAAGCCCATTTGGTCGGTCAAAATCATCAATGAGGAGTGTCAACTCCTGACCGTCTGCGGATAGGCGGTAAACCCCTTGAAAGTCGAGTTCGCTCTCACCTTCGACGCCAAAATCCGCTGTTAAACCATAAGGTGGATCTGTGAAGTAGATGCTTCCGTCAGACTTCACAACGATGTCGTTCGGGCTGTTAAGCCGTTTCCCTTCGTAATGCGAGGCGATTGTGACCACAGTGCCGTCAGCTTCTGTACGTGAGACTCGACGGTTAGCGTGTTCGCATGCAATAAGGCGTCCTTGTTTATCGTAGGTCAATCCATTCGATTTGCCCGACGGATGGCGAAAGGTTATGATTCCAGATTCGGGCGTCCACTTTTTCATCTGATTCGCGGGGATGTCGCTGAACAACAGAAATTTTCCTTCGGCGTTCCAGAGCGGCCCTTCGGTGAATTGACATTCAGTTCCAAGTTGTTTCACTTGAGCGTCAGCATCGATTAAATCAGAAGATACATCGAGACTCATAGCATTCCTCTTGTCTTTGCGCGAGCATGGGAATAACACACAGTGCGTGAATGATAAAAAATTGTGTTGAATGGCTTATGTCACAACACCGTGTTGATGTAGCAATACAGTACAAATCGCATGATAAGGTATCACATCGCCATTAATAATACAAGCAAAAAAATCGCAGAAATTTTACAGTGAAGTGGCATAATAAGAAGAATTAAAACTTGCTCAGCACTAGGAGATTTTTGTTGACCGGAGCGCGAGAAACAGGTAAAATACCTTCTCAAGTGAGTCGGGCGATTTGGATGATTTTAATAATTGCCCAAACTGACAAAGGTTAAAAGTTGTGAGATATGTCCTGCATCCGTACGATGTAGAGTGTTTATACAAAAATTTGGGTTGTTTTTATTTTGTCTCAACTCTATCGAGCGCAAAATTCAGGCTATGCTTGTTGATTTGAAAACAACAATAATGGAGATTACTATCATGAAGTTTCTAAAATTTACGATAGCGGTGTTTTGTCTTTGTAATATCGTTGCTATAAGCTATTCGTTAGATAAAGATTCAGTCGTTGGGATGTGGTTATTCGATGATGGAAAAGGCGATGTTGCCAAAGATTCGTCAGGTAATGGGAATGATGGGAAACTGATTAGCAGTCCAAAGTGGGTGAACGATGGAAAAATCGGCGGTGCATTGGAGTTTGAATTTGCGAAAGCTAACAATGTCCGCGCGCCACTCCCCCACAGTAATACCGTGACAGTCGCACTGTGGGCGAAATACAAAACGCTTCCGACCGCCAATATCGGCCTTATCCACGTTCAGGCAGGCGAGATTGTAAACGGCGGCCCCGGCACGAAAACCATTGGCATGTGGGTTGAGAATTCAACGCAACTATGGGGACGGGTCATTCCTGATGGGGGAGGTAATACGAACTTTCCAAAGAACGAAAGCCTCAAGGCGGATACGTGGTATCATATCGCCATGGTAATTGACCCAACGGCGAAAAAAGCAAGGCAGTACGTCAATGCAAAAGAGGTCGGTGTAGTCGATTATCCCGGTAAACTCACGAAATACGATTTTATAAATATTGGGCGACAAGGCAGTGAGACGTGGGATGGCGTAATTGACGAGGTCATCTTCCTCAACGAAGCCTTGTCTGTCGATGACCTGAAAAAACTCTCAGATGGCATCGAGGCAGCACTCTCCGTTGAACCAATTCACAAACTTGCCACAACGTGGGGTGAAATCAAAGCAACTCAGTAGCCTTTAACATTTGTAGTCCTCCAATGGTAACCAATATTTCCTATCGCGTGCTATTAGCTCGTTTCTTGCGATTTCAGCAAGCGACAAAATGGTAGCATGCTCGACTTTCGCAGATTACTGACGTTCCTTCGTTCGGAAGGTGATTATGCCCCCCCTTCGTTAAGGGGAAGTATGCATACTCAATTTGTTGGGAAAGGTGTAGGAGGTTTCGTCAGAGGCATGTGAAAATAAGAGGACGGTAGAGGGACCAAAATCATGCTTTGAGGCTTATGCACGAGGCCAAAGAGGTATCAATGAATCGGCAGATATCTGGCTTTCTTGGGAACGGGATGTATTGGATTCAATCAATACCGCTGAAGGGAGGTGTCAATCTCTTGAGCCCATCGATCAATTCCACCGACCAAACTTTTGACTCGCTTGAATCCAAGCTGTTGCAGAAAATAAGCCGCGTCTAGGCTACGCAATCCCCGATGGGAATAAACCACGATTTCAGCGTAAGGGTTCAACTCAGACGCGCGTCGTGGCAGCTCTC
>JADFGN010000195.1 GCA_022567695.1 Candidatus Poribacteria bacterium
GTCGAGCCAGCGCATTCATACGGCGTTCCAACGCCTTTATCCGTTCCGGCGTTTCCAGCGTTGCTCGCGTAATCCGTGCCATTTGCAGAACGGTGACATCCATCCCCTGCCATCCACATTTCACAATGTGCTCATCCAGCGTTTTTCCCTTTTCCTTCAGAGAATACCGACACGCAAATTCGCTTATCGTCACATCTGACTTCTGACCGCCATGTTGGATGGATTCGATGGTGGGAATGAGCCGGAGAAAGACGCGGTCACCCGGCTTGAGAACAGGCACTCCTGAAGCCCGGACAACGCTGCCATCAGGGTAGGGGCCACCAAGTTGCACAAACGTGACCGTTGGTTTGGATTCGTCAGCATGCCCCGCGTTACGGTTGCCCCCTTGTTGAGCAGCACGTTTTATTTCTTGTTTGATATCTCGTTCGATGTGGATGGTCACGAAGCTAAAAGGCTGATTGAATTTCGGCAACTCAAATACAGAAGAAACATCGACCACTTCACCCACAATAATATGCTTCGCTTCAAGCGTCGTCTTCGTGTGAATCGTTGTAAAGTCAAATACACCTTCAGGATATGTTGTTGCATCCGCAGGAAACGAACAGAACAGAATGATGCCCACAGCAAGTAAAGCCAGACAGGAGATTTTCATGGTAGCCTCCTTTGGCGTCGTTGAGCCGACGGGTGAACCGCTTCAGCAGACGAGGAATGACCTCTGGTTGTCAAATTCTCGCTGAAGTGTTGCGGCCGTGGATTCCTCCAGTTTCGGGTGAAACCCTGGTGAAACCCTGGAACCCGGTAAGCAAGGAAGGAATGATAACAGACCTTTCGCAGAATGTCAAGATCTTTTTCAGAATTTCCTTATTTCCTGAATTTTTTCTATTAAAGTCCCAACCCCATCCGCCGATAAATAATCAACGGCGAACGGGTATCACACGGAGGTGATACGATATGAGTAACACGGAGGTTGGACCGAGTCAGAAGCAACAGATCTCAGCGAATTCTATTAGGCAGCAAAATGATTCGCCGAGAAGTGAGCAACGGTAAATGGGTATCACACGGAAGTGATACGATATGAGTAACACGGAGGTTGGACCGAGTCAGAAGCAACAGATCTCAGCAAATTCTATCAAGCCGCAAAGTCGCTGCTGCAAAGGTAATTATGCAAAAGATTCTTGTGATTGAAGACACACCGCCCGTATTAGACCTCGTCCTTTCTGCCCTTCAGTCCGAGGGCTTCAATGCTATCGAAGCAGAAGACGGGCGGATCGGTGTGCAATTAGCGTTTGAGCATTTACCGGATTTAATCCTCTGCGATGTCCTAATGCCCGGACTTGATGGCTATGGTGTGCTTAATGAACTCAGGGCGGATGCGACTACAGCCGCGACCCCATTCATTTTTCTTGCCGCCAAAACAGGGAAAGAGGATATTCGACGAGGTATGGAACTCGGTGCGGATGATTATCTCACGAAACCCTTTACAGCAAGAGAACTGATTTCTGCTATCAAAGTACGGCTCGAAAGACAGGCGATAATTTCAAAAAAATTCGAGGATTTACGTTGCAACATCAGCTATGCACTTCCGCATGAATTACGAACTCCACTCAACGGAATCATGGGATTGTCCCAATTGCTCAGTGAACCGGAGATCTCGTTTGGGCGCGATCAGATTACGGAAATGGGGCAAGTTATTTACGGCAGTAGCCTCCGACTAGAACATCTTATCGAAAATTATCTGTTGTATGCAGACCTTGAATTGATGAGGGCGCAGCCTAAGAAAATCAGGTCATTGGCAGAGGCACCAATCATCCAGCCGGGAACATTCATTCCCGACGTCGCCCAAACGAAGGCAAAGCAGGTAGGACGAGAAACAGATTTGGTTCTGGAGATGGCAGACGGAACAGTACAGATGACTCCAAATTACCTGAAGAAAATCGTTGAGGAATTGGTTGACAATGCCCTAAAATTCTCTGAAGCCGGGACCCACGTATTTGTATCCATGAGTTTCCGTGATGATGACTTTATTTTGCGTGTCGCAGATAATGGACGTGGGATGACAGCAGAGCAAATTGCCAATGTTGGGGCGTTCATGCAATTTGGTCGTGAATTGCATGAACAGCAAGGGTCGGGCTTGGGTTTAGCTATTGTCAGGCGATTGGCTGAATTGCATGGCGGACAGTTCAGTATCGAAAGCGTAGCCAATCAAGAAACCGTTGCTCAAGTTAAGCTCAAACGTAACGTTCCGTTAAGGCATTTTTCGCCCACACTTTATGTTTAAAACGGCAAACGCAACGCCGTCATTTTCTTTTTATCGTTCCCCAATGCGTCGCTAGCTTTTCGGCGGGATGGACAGGACGCACTTCCTTAATGCGCTTCACGAAATAATTGATGACGTTTTCGATGAACGGAATATTCGGTTCAGCTTGATTTTTCGCTTCGCCTCTGCAGGAAGTAACGAGATACTCACCGACGCCATGATTCAACAGTAAAGTATGAGGCGTGCCAGAATCTTTGCTATTTGCAAGAATAGTCCACGGTTTTTTAACATCCTGATAGCTATCATCTTCTATCACATCTTTCACCTTGTTGGGATTATCGAAGATGCCTATCTTAACCCCTTCCGGCGTGACTTCAAACTCATGGTCGCCTGACTCTCGCATCAGCAGTTCCTCTGGAAACATATCGCCTTTGTAAAAATTATCATCACTTGTTGGAACGAAGATAAACCCTCCACCCTCGACATATTTGATGAGGTCTTCTTCGACCCCTTCCAGATGGTAGACTCCCCAGCCGCCGATACCGTGAGTGCCAAACAAGACCATATCAAACTTTTTCAGGTTAGCCAGTTTCAGTCCCTTCTCTGCATCTTGGGTCAGTTCGTATTTGATATTCTCCCCGCTCGCTTTCGGCACATTTTGCTCCGTTAGCTTAAAGAACCATTGCTCGCTTTGTTCAAATTCATAGAACAAGGCTTTCATTTCTGCATAGGCAACTGTTGTTCCAAACAAGCCGAGGGCTAACACCAGACCTAAAATCACCAAAGCAATCATATCTTTCATTCGTTTTCCTCCCGTGTACTGTGCCAATCTGATGGCATCTGATTAAGAGATAGGATTATGCACCACTTAGACCAAGCGCATTGGCGATACCTTTCATGGCTTCAATCACGAAGGCGATATGTTCATCAAGTGGTATTCCGAGGTCAGCCGCCCCATCGCGAATATCGTCCCGGCTAACAGAGCGGGCAAACGCTTTGTCTTTCATCTTTTTCTTCACCGAAGACACCTTCACATCAGCGATACTCTTGCTGGGTCGAACGAGTGTGACGGCTGTGATAAGACCAACCAACTCATCGACAGCAAAAAGGGTTTTGTCCATCAAGCTCTTTCGCTCAAGCTCGAGATAATTCGCATGTGACCGAATGGCGTATATCACGTCATCGGGGTAACCTTTCTCTCTGAGGATTTTTGCTCCCACTTCCGGGTGTTGATCGGGGGTCGGGTACTTCTCGTAGTCGAAGTCGTGCAAAAGCCCCACAATCCCCCACTTTTCCTCATCTTGTCCAAACCTTTTCGCATAGGCTTTCATCGCAGCTTCAACTGCTAAGGCATGTTTTCTCAAGCCATCCTTTTGTGTATATTCATAAAGAAGCTGTTGTGCGTTGTTTCGATTCATATTGTCTCCTTAAAATATGAGAACAAGATAAGATGCAGGATGCGGGTTAATGCTGCGTTTGATCTGATTAATGCGGCCTACATTTAATTGCCGCTTTCTTCTCCTTCGGCTTCAACAACAATCGCTTCCGCTTCCTCTGGAGAATCCGGATCTTCAGCAATCTCGCCTTCTAAAGCACCTTCGTCAAGTTCCACCTCTTTTGATTTGTAAACACTGCCGATCTCGATAATCAAGAAAACGAAAAGTGCCAGCGTAAAAGCAATCGCCAAGGCGATCTGGAGCGCAACTTTTGCTTCACGACTCACGAAGGCGAAGATAACGAGTAAAGCGATAAAAAGTCCGATAGTTCTCACAATCTGGTTCTCCCTTTGGAACGCAACGCCGCGCTTTTAATCAGAGGCCGTAGTAATCATTGATCTCCTTTTGGTATGCGGTAATCACCCCGGATTCTACATCGTCAACTTTGACCGGCTGATTCACCTCAGCAGATTCAAGAATAGCGAAGCTTGCCGCGAGATCGCGCAAGCCCTCGTCACCACTGGTTTCTGGCGTTACGCCGTGTTCAATTGCATTGAAGAAATCTAGTTTTTCTAACGCAAATCCGTCGGTGATTCCATGCGGGAAGAATCGATCTTTGAGGGTTTCATCCGCACCTTCATCAAACAGTGCCTCAACCGATTTCCGGGTACCGTCATCAAGAATGACTGTATCTCCTTTGATACACCCCTTACTGCCATAAATTCCGCTTCCGAGGCTCATCGGTTCACCGTGCCCCGCCCACGAGAAAGACAGTTGCCCGATTGCGCCGTTTCTAAATTTCAGTAATGCCATAAAAACATCTTCGACTTCATTCTGAATCTCATTAAGAATGACTCCATTTTCATCACGTTCAGTGCGAGTTTCCTCAAGAATCTTGGCGAGCGCAAAAATCTCATCTACCTCACCACACGTATATCGCAGGGTGTTGAATCGATGCACGCCGATGTCGATCGCGCCGCCTCCGCCTCCCAATATCTTGCTGTGACGCCAGGGCGTCTGTGCAACAATCTTGTTGGGTGACCAGTAACCACCGATTCCGCCGGAGATGTACATCTGTAAGTCTCCGATGATACCTCCCTCGATCGCCCAACGGAGCGCACGCGTCCCCTTTCGATAGTGGGCATTCTCAGCAACGCAAATTACGCGATTTGCTTTCTCTGCGGCTTCGATCATTCTTTGACCGGCTTTGATCGATATAGCGAACGGTTTCTCGACGATCACATGTTTTCCCGCTTCGGCAGCGGCAATAGCTGCATCGTGATGAACAAATAGTGAAGCGTAAATATCGACCGCATCGATCTTGGCATTCTTCACCATCTCCCGGTAATTCGTGTAGATCTCTACGTCCACATCATCGTGAAGATCGCTGACGTAAGAATGAGGTGCCGCGAGGGGATCGGAGGCATCTGTTATCACAGGAGGTCGCGGTGGAGGCCCCTCTCCACGCTTACGAAAACGTTGCGCATCCTCCCGTCTTCGCGCACAGAGTGCCGTAATGCGAAAGTTATCGTAGCCGTGTTCCTGCAAGATCTTGTATCCGCGCAAATGGGCTGGCATAATCCGCGCGCAGCCAATAATACCGATGTTGATTCGTTCTGCCATGTTATGTCTCCGTCATTTATTTTTGTCAAGAATCCCTTTTTCTGCCATTTGTTATCCCTCACTTTCGATTACTCCACAATCTCCGGTTGTTCATCCCGACAGAGGACGATATGCTTTTGCCAGTGGGTATCATCCCGTTCCGGGAAATCCGTTCGATAATGGGCACCTCGACTTTCGGTACGGAGGGTCGCCGCTTCAGCAATGAGTTTTGCAATATCAAGTATATTCTGCAGTTCAAATTCTTCTATACGATTCCATAAACGCTTTTCAACTATCTCTAATAATGTGTCGGAGGCAGTTTTCAGTTCGTTGCCCTCTCTCAGAATGCCGACATTTTTCCACATGACTTCACGAATTATCTCTCGGACAGATTGTACATTGAATGCCGCGTTAGGCGATACGCCTTGTGGAGGGGCTTCGGAGTGAATCTTAATTTTTGCATAATCATCTACCTTGACCTTTTTCGCGTATTCCGTTGCCGCTTTTCCAGCTCGCGCCCCAAAAACGATGCACTCAAGTAGGGAATTGCTTGCAAGTCGATTCGCGCCATGAACCCCCGTACAGGCGACCTCCCCGCAGGCATAGAGCCCACGAATATTAGTTTCTGCATTCAAATTGGTTCTCACGCCTCCCATCATAAAATGGGCTCCAGATCGAACGGGAATCAGGTCTGTCGTAATGTCGATTCCGTGATGCTTGCACGTTTGATAGATTGTTGGGAAACGATTCCGTATGAAATCGGGGGAACGATGCGTTATATCGAGATAAACGCACGGGAAACCTGTAAGTTGCATCTCGTTAAGGATTGCCCGACTCACAACATCGCGTGGAGCGAGTTCTTCCTTTTCATCGTATCTCGCCATAAATCGCTCGCCGCGTATGTTAATTAGGATACCGCCTTCTCCGCGTACCGCTTCGGAGATAAGAAAATGCGGGGCGTCTACTAGGAACAACGTCGTTGGATGGAACTGGACAAACTCCATATCTATCATTTTGCACCCCGCTCGCCATGCCGCCGCGAAGCCATCGCCTGTTGCAACGTCGGGGTTCGATGTGCATTGATAGATTCGCCCTAATCCTCCGGTTGCCAGAATGACGGCCTTGGCGAAAATGCAGTGAAGATTATTATCAATGAGAACGACTGCGCCGTAACAGGTATCATCTTGGGTCATGAGGTCAACAGCGAAGGCGTGTTCAATGACTCGCACTCGCTCTTGTTTTATAAGCTGATTCGACAAAACATTGGCAGTTTCCCAACCGGTGGCATCACCGCTGTGGACAATCCGACGTCGTTGATGGGCAGCTTCCATCGTAAAGCTGAGTTCGTTTCCATCCTTATCAAAATTCGCACCCCATTCAATCAGTTCCGAAACCCGTTGAATCCCCTCCTCAACCATGGTCTGGACAGCGACTTCATCGCAGAATCCAACACCGGCTTTGAGGGTATCTTCGACATGAAAATCAATCGCGTCATCCTCGCTCATCGCGACGGCAATACCGCCTTGAGCGTAACGTGTATTGCTTTCTTTGACAACGCTTTTGGTCACCAACACAACGTCGCCGTGTTGGTTAGCCTCAATTGCTGCCCTTAGACCGGCGCTCCCACTCCCAATGACTAAGAAATCGGTGTCAATGCGGGGCAGCTTTGTAGAATCGAAATGAGCAATATATCGATGGTTCATTTTTTTGTGTATTGTGTGAAACGTGATCAGGAAGTTAGTTGCCCTGCAGCTTTCATCACCTTCCCACTCCCTTCAGCGATCAAGGTTCCGTCTTCTAAAGTGATATGTGCGGTGGCTTCGATGAGCCGTCTTGTGTTTTTGACTCGATTGGCGGTAACGATGAGTTTGTTCCCTGTGTGTGCTGGGCTTTTGAATCGAATTTCAAGTTGTGCAGTCACAGCAGGGCCATCGAAACTCGCGATTCCGACATAAGTTATTGCTTCGTCCAGCAGTGTGCTGAGGATGCCACCATGAATGACATCCGCCCATCCCTGAAAATGTGTCGGAGGTGTGCATTCGATTCTGACCTGCTCCCCGTCTGAGATAATGTCTGGTTTAATCTGTAATCCATAGGGGTTCTCTTGACCGCAAACAAAGCATCGGTTGTTGTTTTCAATCTGCATCAATTGGACTCCTTGACCGAATCATCTTCCGAATTGGACAATAGACAGCTCGATGTCCAGAATAAAGCTACAGGATTCAACATGCCAGATTCAGGGCTTAGTTTACATCCGGCATCTGGTCTTACCCTAACATCTCCAGATTTGCCACCAACTTCTCCTTTTCCACTGTCAACTCCGCAAACCGAGCACGTTTCTGTTCGACAACGGTTTCCGGCGCACGCTCAACGAATCTTGGATTGTCGAGCGTTTTCTGTGTGCCGACGAAATCCTTGAGCACTTTATCCAGCCGCCGCTGCAAACGGTCCTTTTCCTTTTCAATATCGATCACGCCAGCGAGCGGGATATAGATGACCAGATCGCCAATCACCGCAGATGCCGACGCGGCAGGTTTTTCTTGAACCTCGGCGATCGAAATTTGAGAGAAGCGCGTGAACGCAGGCAGATACTCCTCCAAATGTGCGTTGAGAAGTTCCCGAATTTCGGTGTTGGGTGCTTGAACCAGAACCTCAATTTCGCTGGAGGGCGGGACGTTCATTTCACCACGAACACTACGGATGTTATCAATCACGTCCATAATCGTTCTCATTGCGGATTCGGACGCTAAATCCTCCCACTCAGGTTTTGGCTCTGGCCAGGGGGCGACCATCACGCTCTCTCCTTCATGCGGGAGTCGTTGCCAAATTTCTTCGGTAATGAAAGGCATAATCGGATGGAGCAGGCGCATCGTGCCTTCGAGAATTTCAGATGCGACAGCTTGGGCCGTTCGTTTGGCATTCAAATCATCGGTGTAATACAAGCGTTGCTTAATCATCTCGATGTACCAATCACAAAATTCGTGCCAGAGAAATTCGTAAAGCGCGTGGGCGACATCACTGAAACGGAACTCTTCAAGGTAAGTGCCGATGTGCTTCACGGTTGCGTTGAAACGGCTACGAATCCATCGGTCGCAAAGCATTTTGGAGTGCGAAAACTCTGTTTTCGCGGAAGGATCGAAATCTTCAAGGTTCATGAGCAGAAACCTTGAAGCGTTCCAAATCTTGTTGGCGAACCGTTTTCCGGCTTCGATCTGTGATTCGGGCAGCGGCATATACGGATTCGGAAGCGTGCAGAACACGAGCGCAAAACGAAAGGCGTCAGCACCGTACTTATCGATTGTCAGCACCGGATCGATTGTGTTGCCGCGGGATTTGCTCATCTTCTGTCCGTGTTCATCCGCCACAAGCCCATGCAGATAGACATAGCGAAACGGCACTTCATCCATACACTCCAATCCAAGCATGGTCATCCGGGCGACCCAAAAGAAAAGGATGTCCCACCCCGTTACCAACACGGAGGTCGGATAGAAGGTCTTGAGGAGCTCGGTTTCTTCGGGCCAATCCATCGTCGAGAAGGGCCAAAGCCCCGAACTGAACCATGTATCCAACACATCCTCTTCTTGACGCAAATTCTGTGAATCGCAACTTGGACACCCATCCGGTGGGTCTATAGCGGCGATGACTTCGTTACAATCGTCACAATACCAAATCGGAATGCGGTGTCCCCACCAGCGTTGGCGGGAAATTGCCCACGGCAAGATGTTCTCCATCCACTGATAGAATCGCTTTGTTTCACGTTCCGGGATAAAAATAATCTCACCTTTTTGAGCGGCTTCAATGGCGCGTTCCGCGAGTGGTTTGACGTTGAGATACCATTGCGGCGAAATGTAGGGTTCAAGAATCTGATCGCACCGATCGTGATGCCCTACGGCATGACGGTGCGGTACAATTTTAATCAGATACTCTTGATGACGCAGATCTTCGACTAGCGCCGCTCGACACGCAAACCGATCCATCCCTTGATATTTTGTTCCTGCGTTTTCGTTGAGTGTGCCGTCAGGATTGAGGATATTGATTTGGTCAAGCTGGTGCCGATGTCCAATCTCGTAATCGTTTGGATCATGCGCGGGGGTTACCTTCAGCGCGCCCGTGCCAAATTCTCGATCGACATATTCATCGGCAATGATTCGCAACTCCCGCTCAAGGATGGGTAGGATAGCTGTTTTGCCAATGAGGTGTTGATAACGCGCATCTTCCGGATGAACGGCGACTGCTGTGTCACCGAGCATTGTTTCCGGGCGGGTCGTGGCAATCTCAACGAACTCATCAGAATCCTTGATTGGATACTTGATGTGATAAAAATTCCCATCAATCTCGATTGGGTCAACCTCGAGATCGGACACGGCGGTTTGGCATTCCGGACACCAATTAACCATGTACTCACCGCGAAAAATTAAGCCACCATTATAGAGCCGGACAAATGTAGTGCGCACGGCTTTGGACAGCCCTTCGTCCATCGTGAAGCGTTCACGCGCCCAATCGCAGGAGCATCCGATACTTTGCAGCTGATCGATGATTGTGCCGCGAGATTCGTCCTTCCATTCCCACATCCGCTCGATAAATTTTTCGCGACCAAGTGCCTCACGGCTTGTCCCTTCGTCAGCGAGCCGTCTCTGCATGATAATCTCCGTGACAATTCCAGCATGATCGGTGCCCGGCATCCATAGCGTGTTGTAGCCTTGCATCCGTTTCCAGCGGATAAGCACATCTTGCAATGTATTATCGAGGGCGTGCCCGACGTGTAAGCTGCCTGTGATGTTGGGCGGCGGAATCACAATTGAGAACGAGGGCTTATCGGATTTATCAGCGGCATGGAAATAATCCTTTTCCAGCCAAAATTTGTACCACTTCTTTTCAATTTCATGTGGTGAATAAGTTTTTGGGATGTCTGTCATAAGTTTGTGTGGAATCCCTTCATCTTCATCCCCTTTCCGGTGAAGATTGGAAATACCAATTTGCATCGGTGAAGTGTCTTCAACTGACAAATGCAGATTTATGTGTAATAAAATTCCTCTTCAGTAAGGTCGAACGCTTTTCTGATTCCTTCAAGGGTTTTGATACTCAATTGCTGATTTGGATTGTGGCATTTTACGGGATAAAAGCGGGGTCTACCGCGAAAATTCGGATGTGAAAACACACGATGGCTACCCTTACCACGTCGTGGATTTTCCATAATTCCGAACGGCCGCAAAACTTTCCTAACTTGACGATAATTCAGTCTGGGTTTCCGCGGCATTTAGTTCTACCTCAGTAAAGTCAATTTCAGAAATGAGCGGGAGATCGATTTCGGCATCTAAGGTTATTTTTTTTTGATGACGACTATACAGGAGTTTTCGCCACTCTTCAGGTACAGCAGGCCTAAACAGATAATCCATCGAATTGTTCTCAATGGCAAAAGCAACCTGTTCGGCAATCGCGTCGACAATCATTTCTTCTGCTTCCGCTTTCGTGTTGCCTTCGGTAATCAAGTCGAATTGCAAGCAATGGGCAGTATAACAATCTTCCTGCTTTTCAATAAGTACATCAAGGTGAAATAGCGTCTGTTTTAATCTTTGGATGTCAATTACCATCGGTTCCTCCAGATCTGTTTTGTTCTAACCTGACGTCCTCCTGTGATTAGGTAACGCATAATCTTTAATCCCTATTCCTCACACCCAATTCGACAACTCGGGGAAAAGATCGAGTGCTTCCTTCCAAAAACAGGTTTCGATTTCTCCGGCTGTTGACAGTTCCATAATCTTCTTCACGAGTGATTGCGCGTCCTCAAGCGATATCGAATTGATGAGCTTTTTAATTTCAGGGATTACAGCAGGACTCATGCTGAGTTTTGTGATTCCCATGCCAATCAGTAAGATGCTGAAAATCGGGTCGCCAGCCATCTCTCCACATAAGCTGACATCAATATTCGCACTCTCAGCGACACAAATGACATTTTGAATCAAGCGAAGCACAGCCGGGTGAAGCGGCTCGTAAAGCGAAAGCGTCTCCTCGTTACGGCGATCAATCCCTAACGCATATTGAATCAGGTCATTTGTCCCGATGCTAAAAAAATCGACCTCCTTGGCAAGCAAATCTGCTGTAATCGCTGCCGAAGGGAGTTCAATCATGATACCGATTTCAATCGTGGAATTAAAGGGAATTTTCTTTCTGTCCAATTCCGCCATCGCTTTTTCAATGTGCCACTTTGCCTCACGCAACTCGTCCAAACCGGAAATCATGGGAAACATAATCTTGACATTTCCGCAAGCACTCGCTCTAAGTATAGCACGTAACTGAGTCCGAAACATATCAGGATTCTTCAAACACAAGCGAATGGCTCGCAAGCCCATCATGGAATTGGATACACCGTCAAAGTATGAGTGCGGAGCAAGCTTATCGCCGCCCAAGTCAAGCGTGCGTATAACAGTTGCCTCTGGACTTACTCGCTCGACCACATCTCGGTAATTTGCGAAGAGCTCTTCTTCCGAAGGCAAGCGATTCTGGTCCATATAAAAATATTCAGTTCGGTAAAGCCCAATTCCTTTGGCACC
>JADFGN010000196.1 GCA_022567695.1 Candidatus Poribacteria bacterium
GTTGGGAAAGTTCTGCCTCGTTAAGCGGTCCGCCTCACTACAGCTTTGCGCACGATCACGCCCCAGACACGATTCCCGACGATGAAACGGAACTTACAGACGGCCCTCGAATCGAGTGGACATTAGATGATGGTATTTGGTACTTCCACCTCAAGACGATTAGCAGAACAGGAATTCCAAGTGAGACAGCGCATTATCGCATTCAGATTGATAGCCAGATTGACATGCCGGTGATTCGTAGTTCATCGCACCCGAATAGCGATGTGTGGTATCCGAATCCGAGTGTCATGGTTGAATGGATAATCGCGGCCGATTTATCCGGCATTGCCGAATATTTCGGCGAATGGGATAATCAGCCGAATACCGTGCCACAGTTGCCAGTCAATAGCGAAAACAACGTTTTCACACTTCAAGAGGGAACATCGTATTTTCATCTGCGAGTGCGTGACAATGCTGGCAATTTCAGCGAAACGACACACTATCGTGTTAAAATCGATGCATCTGCGCCCGAAGTTTCCGTGATTCAGTCTAGCACTCATCCGGCAGGGGTTTGGAGTTCACAGTCCACTGTAGACCTTCGGTGGAACATTGACGCGAATCTAAGCGGGATTGCGGGTTATAGCCATGCCCTTGATCAGCAGCCCACCACTGTGCCCGATGAGCAGATCGACGACGTTCGATCGCGGTGGACGGCGAATCTGACAGATGGCATCTGGTACTTTCACTTGCGAAGTCAAAGCAACACGGGGTTTTGGAGTGAAACTGCGCATTACGAAATTCGCATCGATACCAAAATTACGACGCCAGTCATCACCAGTCCATCACACCCGAATCGGGAGATCTGGTATGCAGAGGCAAACGCGCTCATCGAGTGGACAATCCCCGATGGCGATCTGTCCGGAATTGCGGGTTACTTCGGTGAATGGGACGATCGCCCGAATACAGTACCTCAATCGCCGATTCAGGAAAACCAAACTTTCAGACGCCAAGATGGGGTTTGGTACTTCCACTTGCGGGCAATCGACAACGCAGGTAATTTCAGCAAAACCGCCCACTACCGTGTCCAGATTGATACCACTGCTCCCGAAACGCCTTCCATCCAATCCAGTTCTCATCCGTTTGGGAGTTGGCAGTCGCAATCCGCTGTAGATGTCCGCTGGAATGTCCCGACAAATCGCAGCGAGATTGCGGGTTACAGTTTCCTCCTTGATCAGCAACCGACAACGATTCCCGACGATGAACTCAACAGTACACAGACACGTTTCCAGACTGAACTCATTGACGGGATTTGGTACTTTCACCTACGTGCGCGAGGCAATTCAGGACGTTGGAGCGAAACTACTCATTATGAGATCAGAATTGACACACTCCCGCCGGAGATTGCGCTCGAGACCCCACATGGTGGAGAGTGGCTGCGGGAGGCGATTACGAGTTATAGCGGCGACATGCGCGACGAGCGATCAGGGATTAACGAGGCAACCCTCGAATATCGGTTCGATGATTTGAACTGGACGTCATTTGTGAACGAGGCGTTGGACGGCTGGCAGGACACAGATGAATTTCCCCATGTGACGCAGGCGGATGGCATACCGTTGCAGGTTCGTGTTCGCGACCGCGCAGGGAATGCAGGGGTTTCCGAGGAGATTCAACTCATGGTCGATCTCGAATCACCGTCGCTGATTGTGACAAGTCCCACTCATCCCCGTCAGGAGATCTGGTACGCGAACCCACAGCCGACAGTTGAATTGATGGTGAATCAGGATTTCTCCGGGATGGCTGCCCTCTTGTGGGGATGGGACAACCGACCTGAAGCGGTTCCAAAGCCATCAAATGAATTGACGAGCCAACAAATCGGCCAAACACCATCAGGGAGTACGCAATACACGATACACAGTACGGAAGCATTAGCCGATGGCATCTGGTACTTTCATGCTATCGCGGTCGATGGCGCCGGTAACACAAGCGCTCCTGTTCATTATCGGCTTCAGATTGATATGCGCCCTCCGAAGGCGAGCATTCACATCAGCAAACCGGTCGTGATGAGCGGTCGCCCCAAGTCTCTTCGCAACATTATCCCTGACGAAGTTCCTCCGCGGGTTAATTCGGGAGAGGTTCAGATCGAACTCGTGCTGTCGGAAAATGCGGTTGAATCCCCTCAACTTTTTTTTCAGCCCAGTGGCAAACCGGAGTTCACGCTTAATCTGACACCCATCGAAGAATCGCCGATACGCTGGCGTACAACATTACGAATTTCTCCCCAAACGGGCAATGGTATTGGTCAGTTCAGATTTGTCGCAAAAGATCGGGCGGGAAATGTAGGCAACGAGTTTGTGACCGGGCGGGAAGTGATTATTGACACGCACATCGATGCAAACGAAACGCAAACTCAATATCGAATCGGCGATGACAACGCCATCGTGACTATTCCGCCCAACGCTTTGAAATCCGATGTGCATTTGCATCTTGAACGAATCGGTAGAAAATCGGTAGGACAGATACGCTATCGGCTGATTGCTTGGAATGTCCACAGCGTTTTGGTACCACATCTGACCTTTGCTGCGCCGATTGAATTGCAGTTGCCAATCGATCCAACTTTCCCAATTCCATCGGGAAACATGGCGTATACAATTTACTACGATGATGGTGTACGGAAGCATCCAATTGGGACAGAGATTGTGAGTGGACACCTCATAACGCGAGTGAGTCATCCCGGCGAATTCCTGATTATAGCTGCTCCAAAGCCGAGCCGAAAGATTACAGGCGGCTGGGCGGCTCCGAATCCGTTTACGCCAAATAACAGTGGTGATGCCAGCGACCGAACAATCTTCCATGTACAAGCAGAGGACAGCGATGTCAGATTTACAATCGAAATTTTTGACCTGCTGGGTCGGCGGATAATGACATTGCGAGATGGTTTGAATGTATGGGATGGGAAAGATGAAAGTGGAGTCATCGTCCCCGGTGGTGTCTACATCTATCAGATCCGGACGGAAGATGAAGTGATTAGCGGAACCGTCGTTGTGGTCAGGTGAAATCGCTATTTCATGATGTGACTCATGCGCACACCGCAATATTTCAGTATGTGACGGATTCGCACGTTTGATCCCAAATGAAATTGTACTTTCGTATTTCCCATCTCCATCAATACGCGCTAAGTAAAACCAAGCCACGGTATTACTGAAATCCCTCTTTTCAACATAATTGGCATAAGGTTTGCTTATTTAGCCAATCACGCACTCTCGCGTAATCAAAAGGGATGGAACGTAGATAGGGGGGTAGGACTTTAATAAGGTTCTGCGGATACGTTTTGTCCCTTATTTTATGCCTGCCGAATCCTCTACCGACCTTAAATAGGAAGATCGCAAATGTCATCACTGCGTTTGACCGCCGTCCGATCATCGATCTTCAATGCACCCCGCCGCAGATACCCATCGATTGATTGACCTTCAAGAACTCGGATTTCAAGTTCGTATGGTGGCTGGATTTTCACCGGCTCAATCCGATCAATATTTCTGCTAGCCTCAGCCGCTGTTTCCCTAATTAACTCTCGAGCGCGTTGTGGTGACAAATGCAACGCGAGTTCCTGTCCAAGTCCCTGTTTTGTTTCGACACCGTAAATGTTGAGGATAAGTTGCTTTGCCTCGACGACCGCCTTGTCATCGCCAGAGATGAAAACCGTTGGTACGCCAAGGCATCCCGCCATCGCTGCACGACAGCCGAATTCCCCGATTGGCTCGCCGTTGAGTTTGTAATATTCTATTGACTTTGACGAATAGGTATGGCTCAATGGCGCATTTGATGTTCCTGCCATCGCGTGTTGGCCGACGAAAAAGAGCGCGTCGTAGGTCGCATCAAGATAGTAGGGTGGGCGGATGGGACCCCGCGCAATCAATTTCGCTTTCGGATGAAATTCCAGAACGTCGATTCCTCCGCTACCGTGCCCATCCCACACAACGATTTCAGCATCGGGAGCCGTATCAAGAATACCATCAACAGCCGCATTGATTTCCCACGTCAATAATTTCATTGCGGTCTGCTTGTCTGGTCCTTCCTCACGAGTTTGACGGAAGCGGGACACCATCGCCGCGCCCTCTAAGTCCGTCAAGATGTAAATTTTCATAGAATTCTTCGCGGCGGAGACTTCCGTTTTTCTGTTTTTAAATTAATAAACGGGAGAGGAAGCCGCGCTCCTTTTTGTTTGACAAAATCGACTCGTTCTGCTAGACTATACCGTACAGGGTTGCTTCGACCCTTCGTGGAGGTGCGCTGGTAATAGACAGCCCCGAAAAATCTCTTCCGAGAGAAGGAAACGAGAAATCCGTAAGTCCTATAATGGCGTGCTTTTACAAGTTCCGCCATTTATGGCGGGGTAGCTGACTTTAAAATCTCACTATTCGTTGCCAAGTTTCTCTGGCAAATTGCGGGAGAGTGTTCCCGACAAAGCGGGGACAAGCTTTGCACCTGATCGCGTCATACATCATTTCAAACAAATTCGGAGTGCAAAATAGATTCTGCACTCCGAAGTAGGCGGTTCAGACTCTCTTTAATAAGTAGCTTAGTCTTCAAATGCTGCATCGAATGCAACAGCAGAAGGCTCAAAGTCATAACCTTTGACTTTACCGCATGCCTCGCGTGCGCCGTGCTCCCGATCCATGCCGCTATCTTCCCACTCAATCGAGAGCGGACCATCATATTTGGCGAAGTTGAGCGCACGGATTATCTCTTCAAAATCGATGCTACCGCGCCCGATGGAGCGGAAATCCCAATATCGTCGACTGTCACCGAAATTCAGATGCCCGCCAAACACGCCGGAGAGACGCGGCGTCGGTGACCACCAGACATCCTTCATGTGAACATGGTAAATGCGATCACTGAGCCGTTCGATGAACGCGACGTAATCTACACCTTGATAACCGAGGTGACTGGGGTCGTAATTGAATCCAAACGTTTCACGACCATCGAGTGCTTCAATAGCGCGTTCGGAGCTAACAATGTCAAAAGCGATCTCGGTTGGATGAACCTCTAGGCCGAACTTAATTCCCTCTTCGTCAAATACATCAAAGATTGGATTCCACCGATTCGCGAAATCTTCATATCCCGCATCGATCATAGCCGCGTCAGTCGGGGGAAAAGAATAGAGCAGGTGCCAGATACTGCTACCCGTAAATCCATTGACAACACTCACGCCAAGCTTCGCTGCAGCCCTTGCGGTCGCTTTCATCTCTTCAGCAGCACGTTCACGGACTCCTTCCGGATCGCCGTCGCCCCAAACGTCCGGGGGAAGAATTGCCTCGTGACGCGCGTCTATGTTGTCGCAGACCCCTTGTCCGACAAGGTGATTGCTAATTGCCCAGACCTTCAATCCGTACTTTGCCAAGAGGTCGTGTCGCCCCTGACAGTAACTATCATCTTCAAGGGCTTTACCAACCTCGAAGTGATCGCCCCAACATGCCAATTCTAAGCCGTCATAGCCCCATTCGCTGGCTTTCTTCGCTAAATCCTCAAGTGTTAAATCTGCCCACTGTCCGGTGAACAGAGTGACTGGTCTTGCCATTTGTTCCTCCTAATTTTGTATCTCATTAAGTCGTAGGTAACTACGAGACTCTACTTACTGCATCTTCCGCCACCGTTTTTTGCGCCGGCGGTGTATAACTCGCATCAACCCATCCGCGTTGATTGCCGCTCTCCACAGCTTTGTGAATAAAATGAACGCCCCGTGCGCCGTCCTGCACGGTTGGGAAATCTGTGTCGAATTCACCCGGCTGCTCACCAGCAATTTTAGCACTCATCGTGCGGGCTACGTTGACATATATGTTCGCAAATGCCTCAAGAAACGCTTCCGGGTGCCCGGATGGGATGCGTGAATTATGCACCGCAATTGGAGCAAGGTAATCATTGCCACGTTTGTAGACATGCTCAGGCCCATCCGGGAAGCGGAGGGAAAGGTAGTTTGGATTTTCCTGATGCCATTCAAGGGATGCATCGGTTCCATAGACACGGATACGAAGGTTATTCTCCTCACCGACAGAAATCTGCGAAGCGAATAGAACGCCACGTGCGCCGCCCTGATAATGCACAAGGAGATTTCCATCATCCTCAAGTTTACGTCCCGGCACAAAGGTCGTCAAATCAGCGCAGATCTCCTCCATCTCCAAACCTGTGATATAATGCGCCAGATTCTCTGCATGCGAGCCGATGTCTCCAATACACGAAGAAACTCCCGCCTGACTTGGATCGGTTCGCCATACGGCTTGCTTGGCACCTTCCCCCTCCAGAAATGTAGCCAGCCAGCCCTGCGGATATTCGACAACAATTTTCCGAATTGTGCCAAGTTTTCCTTCTTGAATCAACTGACGCGCTTGTTTGACCATCGGATAACCGGTATAGTTGTGCGTCAGCGCGAAAACGACATCGTGTTGATTTACGAGGCGACAAAGTTCCTCTGCATCTTCGACGGTCGTTGTCATCGGTTTATCACAGACAACGTGGAAGCCTGCTTCAATAAAGGTTTTCGCTACACCAAAATGAACGTGATTTGGCGTCACGATGGACACAAAGTCGATACGCTCACCTTCAGGCAATTGACTCTCTTTTTCCGCCATTTCCTGATACGAACCGTACACACGATTTCCATCCAAAAGGAGCTCTTCGCCTTGTTGACGCGATTTCTCTGGTGACGAGGAAAAAGCACCTGCGACGAGTTCAATCTCTCCGTCGAGTGCTGCGGCTTTTCGGTGGACGGCACCGATAAATGCGTCGGGACCGCCACCGACCATTCCATAACGTATTTTTCTTCCAAGTGGCATATTTGTATCTCCCTGTGATTTTGGTTTGTGTGCTTTTGAGGTCAAAACGCCCCTGATTATATCACGATTGGGGCTTGATGTCAATCGCCTAAAAAGGATGGATCTCTGTTTGGAGATGTGCTATAATCAGTTGTTCCAGAGCTTATATTTTGACAATGTTAAACGCCTGGTGTGAGTTAGCCCGTTCGTCGAATTCAAGCCAAAACGGAGACATTATGCCACAGTTTGAATGGGACGAAAACAAAAATCAAGAGAATATTCAAGGGCATGGTATCAGTTTCGAACGTGCCAAAACCATCTTTAATGGGATTGTGTACACCGACGTAGATGACCGCTACAACTACGGAGAAGTCCGAGAAAAAAGCATCGGACTTATGGAAGGCATGGTGGTTGTTGTCGTTATTCATACCGATCGGAATGGTTTGATTCGGATCATATCTGCTCGTAAGGCCAACAAACAAGAAAGAAGGGATTATTATGCATACGCGGGAACTTACTATTGAGGAGCTCCAGGCTCAAGCTGACGAAGAAATTGATTATTCGGAGATTCCACCTCTTGACGAAAATTTCTGGAAAAACGCTTCGATCCGACTACCAGAGACCATGGAACTGATTCAAATCATCGTAGACCGTGACATTGCCAAGTTTTTCAGGAAGTCAGGGAAACGGATTAACGATGTGCTAAGAGATTACGTCGAAGCCAACAGTTAGTGCGTCTAATTGCGCAGTCAATGTTTAGATCGTTGTCAGGATATGTCAACTTACATATATCATAAGCAAGGATATTTTAATGAAAGTTGCAGCAATATTTGATGATGGCAAAGCTGGATTAGTGGAAAAACCGGATCTGACGCCGAAAGAGGATTTTGTCGTTGTTAAGGTGCATGCCGTGCCAATGTGTACCGAATACAAGGGTTTCAAAGCTGGTCGACCGGGCGAAGGGTTTGGGCATGAGGCCGCTGGCGAGGTCGTGGAAGTGGCTCAACCGGGACAGGTCAAAGTGGGGGACCGCGTGGTTGTCCAGTGTGGGTCGGGATGTGGCAGATGCCCGATGTGTCTCATAGGTGAAGTTATTCACTGTCAAAGTGGTCGTCGCGCCCGAGCCGTCACCGGACAGCAAACCTTTGGCACCTATTCACAATACGTGCTCAAGCAGGATTGGCTTCTTTCACCGATTCCAGACGGCATCAGCTACGAACATGCGAGCTTGGCATGTTGTGGAGTGGGACCAACATTTGGGGCAATGCAGCAGATGCAGGTCGATGCCCTCGATACGGTTCTCATCACCGGCTTAGGACCAGTGGGATTAGGCGGCGTGATTAACGGACACTATCGTAATGCGCGTGTCATCGGCATTGAGAGCCATCCATACCGTGCAAATCTAGCGAAAGAATTGGGCGCTGAAGCAGTGCTCAATCCCAATGATGAGGATGTGCTTGAACAGATTATGGACTTGACAAACGGGGTTGGCGTCGATAAGGCGATAGACTGCTCCGGTGCATCTCAGGCGCATCGACTGATGGTGGATGCCCTCCGCCGCAAAGGTCAGGCGTGCTTCATCGGCGAGGGGGGCGAGTTCCCGCTCGGAGCTAGCCGGGATATGATTCGGAAAGGATTGGTTTTGCGTGGAAGCTGGCATTACAATCTTGGAGGGTATCCGAAACTGATAAAGGTCATTCAGGAGTCGGCCGAGCAACTTGGTAAGTTTATTACACACACTTTTCCGATGAGTCAAGTCCAACAGGCATGGGAGCTTCAGACAACTGGCGAGTGTGGAAAAGTGGTTATGGATCCTTGGGCGTAAAGTAGGAATTTTGATGATGATAGACATTATAATGGTTGGCGCGGGCGGCATTGCCAAAGCACACGCCAGCTCACTTTTGAAAATCGCGGAAGCAAACATCGTCGGAGTCGTCGACCTAAACAGGGAGAAAGCTGAAGCCATGGCAAACACCGTGGGGGCATCAGTTTACGACCGACTAGAAGACTGCGTCGATTCTGTCGATGTCGTGTACATTCTCACGCCTCCTTCTACCCATCGGGAATTGGCATTGAAGGCGATTGATGCCGGCAAACACGTTGTCTGCGAAAAACCGATAGCGATCTCCGTAGCGGACGCCTCTGCTATGGTACAAGCCGCAAAACAGGCGAACGTGAAGTTGATGATAGCCTTTAACCAGCGATTTAGAAAAGGGTTTAAGCGTCTCAAAACATGGGTTGACGAAGGGAGGTCGGGCGTACTCGTCAATATGTGGAGTCAACGGATGGGAATGGGAATCCCTCGCGGATATAATTGGCGTACCGATCCGCAGCTCATGTGTGGCATGAGTATCGAATCCCTTTCACACGATATCGATCTAATCCGATGGGTTGCAGGGGAAATCGTTGATGTCCGGGCAAATATCGTTATCTCAAACCCAGACCTTGAAGGCTTTGATGACAATGCCCATGTTGTTTTTACCCTCGCCAATGGCGGCACTGCAGTGATTCATGCCAGTTGGTCATCTCATCTCGGTATGAATTCCAGAGGGGTTATCGGGACTCATGGGACAGCGGTTGTGGACGGGCCAGGACTTTGGGATAGTCAGAATTTCCGTTGGAAGACAAGTGACATGGAGCATGAGAGAGTCGAAGTCATCAATGATTCATTCGCCAACTCCGGTTCTTACGAGACGGAAAATCGGTATTTTATTGAT
Organism: Candidatus Poribacteria bacterium; assembly: GCA_022567695.1. Taxonomy (GTDB): domain Bacteria; phylum Poribacteria; class WGA-4E; order WGA-4E; family PCPOR2b; genus JADFGN01. Next base: position 9,503 of record JADFGN010000196.1, read on the forward strand.
TGCCTTGTCAATGAGAGACAGCCTACTATCACAGGCATTGACGGCTTGGCAGCCCTGAAAGTATCGCATGCCATCCTCGACTCGCATCACAAAAAGGAAGTAGTCACGATTAAATAATCTAGCCTCAGTATTTTCAAGTTGATCAAGGTTACCTGCAGAATTGACGGCCAAGGAGAGAGGGAATGTTAAACTTTGCTTCTCAGGGTGGGTTTACCCCCGTGAAGATTCTCGCCGGCGAGAGGGTGTTTGAGATGTTTGCTCCTCAACGCACGAGCATTATCTTCGGCATCACAAACGAGCCATGGGCGGCTGCGGCTTATCGCATTGAAGACCTAATCGTGCAACTGGAACGTAATCTCAACGAGTGGGACTTAATCGCGATTTCAGCTTCGGAAACTGCGTGGCTTGTGCGCCATAACACGGTGGTTTATGAGTTGCAATGTACCATTTCGCCGGACATCATGGGGTTAAGCACAAACTTTTTTTACCGTTGCCCAGAGTGCAACGAGCACATCTACGAATGCACGCACCTCTTAATCAGTGCTCAAGACTTGCATCAAGAGCCTAACGCCGATGCGGTTGCTACCGCTCGTGCACCTACCGCTTGTCCAAGTTGCGGTGGCAAGATCCAAAGTCTCGGACCCGGAGTTAGCTTTTGTCTCGATTGTGATTGGGAAGATGGTCTATCTGCACAAACAATCTCAAATCCTAACTCGTGATCTGATTGCTGTGGAACGTGCTACAAGCTATTTCAATTGGGATTGACCGCGATTCGTTGCCCGATGCCAGTGAGCAAGCGTCCACCGTCAATGACAAAAGCGGTTCCGGTGACAAACGCTGCATCGTCAGAAGCGAGGTAAGCAACGGCTTTGGCGATGTCTTCCGGTTCTCCGGCGCGTCCAATCGGTAACTCCTCCGACCACCGCTCTAGTGCGTCCTGTCGATCAGCGGCTGATGAAAGTATCATCGGGGTTGCTGTTGGGCCGGGGCAGACCGCATTGACGCGAATGTTTTGTGCGGCGAAATCCAAAGCCATACATTGCGTCAAAAGGATGATTCCTGCCTTTGATGCGCCATAGACAGAGTAGCCACCTCCGCCAGAGATTCCTGCCGTGGAGGCGGTGTTGATAATGACCCCTCCACCGGATTGTTCCATTGCTGGAATCGCATACTTGGAGATGAGGTAGACCCCTTTCAGGTTGATGTTTATACATCGATCCCAGTCTGCTTCCGAAATTGTGGTGACATCGCCGACAACCAAAATCCCCGCGTTATTGTGCAAAATGTCTAATCGGCCATATTGGCGGAGGGTTTCCTGGACGAGATGCTCCGCGTCGTGTGCCTTTGAAACATCGGTTTGGACGAAAATCGCTTTTCCGCCTTCCTGACGGAGTCCTTGTGCAATAGCTCTTCCAGCAGGATTCACATCGGCAATGACAACACTCGCTCCCTCGGCGATAAACTGTTTCACGGTTGCTTCTCCAATGCCTGAAGCTCCGCCGGTGACAATCACAGATTTTCCTTGAAACCGCATTGATTCTCCTATGCTCAAGTTTAGCTGCGGTGAGGCTTTACCGAAAGACTAACTGCATGGCTATCTTTCAGCGTGAGGTTTAACCAGAACAAACATACACATGAATTCGGCTAACTGCTCGTCATCATTGGCTTCAAACGTTAAGATTAACGTGTCCCGATAGAAGATACGTAGCCTGTTCTCATTGACGACATAGCGTTCAGCGTCTCCGAGTGCGGCGAAATATTCATCCTCCAGTAGTCCGCGCATGTTAATTTGACCACCGATACGACCACAGAATCTCTTGGTGGAACCTACGGTGTCTATTGCGAGGTCATTGTCATTCAGTCCAAGTGGAGCGTAATACCAATTGCATCCGCCGTAACCAGTAACTTGCCCGGTGACAAAGTCAAAGATCAGCCCAATCTGTATGTTCTCCGGGATAAAAGTTGGATTATCTGGTTCACCGATCGAAACAAGCACCCATGTCTTTCCCACAAGTTCCAGCACGACTTCGTGTTTTGGTGGATTGTCAAGAGGAACTTCTGTCGGTGTTGTTGGTAATATAGAACTTGACGATAATTCATCAGGTTCATCGCCACGACAGGCAAATAGCAGGACGATACCTAGGAAGCAGAAACCAAACACACTCGCTTTCATAATCCCATCTACTCCTGTGTGGGCCAATTCTTCGATTCGGTGCGGGCCGTCTGGAGATAGATCTCGATCTTTTCAATCACTTCGGGATGCGCCGTTGCAACATTGTGCTGCTCACCGATGTCCCGACTCAAGTCATACAG
>JADFGN010000726.1 GCA_022567695.1 Candidatus Poribacteria bacterium
CCAAAGTCAAGGATTCGCGAAACGGGTGCGCCGCAACTTGGACAAGCGATTTTCACAGCGTCGATCCACGGACGGTGCGGCGTGTGTCCCTCAAATTCTTCCCACCCTTCGACGGCGCGTTCCTTCAATTCCTCCTGACTTCCGACGACGTGGAAATTCCCACAGTCGTGGCACTCGTAAATCGGGAGTGCAAGCCCCCAATACCGTTTCTTAGAAATCATCCAATCGTGCATGTTGCGGAGCCAGTCGAGTTCACGAGCAAGCCCAAAGCTCGGATACCAGTTGGTGTCGTTCAGAACGACCTCCATCATCTGATACCGCAGATTTTTATTTTTTTCTTCCTCAGTAACCTCTTCGTAAGGTTTATCGAGTTGCTCTCCCATTGAGATGAACCACTCGTCCACAAGCCGGAACACCAACTCCTCGTTGCAACGCCAGCAGACCGGATAGCGGTGCGTATAGTCTTCGAGGCGGTACACGACCCTTTTCTGTTTTAGATTTTCAAAGATCTCTTGCGTCACGGTATGCACATAATGCCCTGTCAGCCAGTCGAATCCTTCGTCGTAGATTCCCCCAGCTTTCAGCGGTGCGATGACAGGCAGATCGTTTTCTTTACTCAACTGAAAATCCTCTGCCCCACAGCCGGGCGCGATGTGGACAATACCCGTACCCTCGGCTTCACTGACTTCATCCCACAAGATAACACGGTGCTTTTCAACAGCCCCCGACTCCTGTTGCGCTGGCAATTCGTCGAAGGGACCATCATACGCCCAACCTTCCAACGCCGCCCCTGATTTCTCATCAACAACTTTATATTTTCCGCGGAGTGCATTTTTCATCGCGCCCTGACTCAACCAGAAGCGATGATCGTTTTGCTCAACAAGAACGTAGGTCAGTTCGGGATGGACGGCGGCAGCGACGTTGCTTGTTAATGTCCATGGTGTCGTTGTCCAGACCAGCAGGCTTTCGCCGCGACGCTCACGTAGCGGGAAACGCAGGAAGATGCTGGTATGCGTCAATTCGCGATATCCATCGGTAACAATTTCGTGTTGGCTGATGCCTGTGTCACATCGGGCGCACCACGGCATCACATCTCTACCCTTGTAAATCCAGCCGCGCTCGAAGCACTTTTTGAGCATTGCCCAAATCGTGTAGTTGTTCTCGTCCGCAAAGGTAAAGTAGGAACCGCCCAATTCTGGCGACCCCAATCGTGCGACAATCTGCTCGACGGTATCGGTTACTGGCCCCTGCGGGCCTTCAATTGTGATGGTCTGCCCCGCATCCTCCGCCATCTGTTTTTCAAGCTGGCGCAATCGTTGTGGGTCATCCCAATCCATCCAGTACCCCAAACGTCTGGATTGCTCAGTCTGCGTCGCAGCATGTTTGAGTACGGTCCGCTTGCAGGCGTTGACAAATTCAGCCAGTCCATAGGTTTCAATATCCTTTTTGCTTTTGAAACCCATTTCGCGCTCAACGTTGACTTCGATCCAGAGCCCCTGACAATCAAAGCCGTTTTGGTAGCGTGTCTGATAACCACGCATCGCCTTGAACCGATGATAGAGGTCTTTGTAGGTTCGCCCCCATGCGTGATGCACGCCCATCGGGTTGTTGGCGGTAATCGGTCCATCGATGAAACTCCAGCGTGGTCTGTCTTTCTGAAGTTCTCTCAGTTTGCCAAACGCATCACTGTCCCGCCAGAAGTCCAATACCTCATGCTCCTGCGCGACGAAATCAACTGTATTTGGTACCTCCTTAAACATCTTCCTGCTCCTCTTTGAGAAATTTAGAGGGCCGCCATCGCTGGAGACGACGGCTTCCCATTGTTTTAGCTTGAAATAAAAAACGCCCACCACCGAATCTTGTCGATGATGGGCGTTTGTATCTTTTTAATGGCTTATAAGATTAAAATTACAACCTCCTCACCAGCCCACCATCGCAGGACGAGCCAATAATAATGGCTATCAAAATAGACAGCTGGCCAATTAAAGTGCCCTGCCGATCTGCCTTGCTTATTGAGATGGTAACGGGTGGTGAGTACAACATGAGAGGATTTTCCTAATACAAATTATGAATGCCGACTGAACGTCACCAATGGTAACAGACCTTTCGCAGAATGTCAAGATCTTTTTCAGAATTTCCTTATTTCCTGAATTTTTTCTATTAAAGTTCCAACCCGATTCGCCGATAAATAATCAACGGCGAACGGGTATCACACGGAGGTGATACGATATGAGTAACACGGAGGTTGGACCCAGTCAGAAGCAACAGATCTCAGCAAATTCTATTAAACAGCAAAACGATTCGCCGAGAAGTGAGCAACGGCAAATGGGTATCACACGGAGGTGATACGGTATGAGTAACATGGAGGTTGGACCCAGTCAGAAG
>JADFGN010000727.1 GCA_022567695.1 Candidatus Poribacteria bacterium
AGGCAATCGTATTGAACGGAACAACGCTAACGTGCGCGAAAATGCGCCCCACACATCAGAGGGACTCGATGGCGGCATTTTGATTGTTGATGCGGTTGAGCGTGTGACCCTTCGATATAATGTCATCGACGAAAACGGCACTCAGGGCCTTCTGATTTTCGCGTCCGAGGTGGATTGCGTCAACAATCAAATTACACGAAACGGCGAAAACGGAGTCCTTGTTTTTAACGGTCTTTTTGATTCAAACCTGACTGCGCAGATTGCCATAATTAACACCACAATTGCCGGAAACAATCAAGGCATCTTTGTAACATCACCAGGCCTTGGGGCTTTGAGTCCAGAGGTTTCGATTATCAATACAATTGTTGCCGAGAACGCATCAGATCTTGAAAACGTTGAGCTGGAGCAGGTTCACTATTCCTTGATCGGTGATGGCACTTTTACAGGAGAAAATCATAACATCGGCGGTATCCCAGCATTTGTCGATTCAGCGTCGGACAATTACCGGCTGAGCAACCTCTCGCCTGCAATCGACGCCGGAACTAGCAAACTTGAAATGCTGTCAGAACGTGACTTGTTGGGAAATCTACGCCTCTTCGATGGGAACGGGGATGGAGAAGCTGAAATCGACATGGGGGCTTATGAGTTTCAAGGTGGACAGCCGAGTGCAATTGAGATCTCCCCTGACGTTGTGAGGATTCAAATCAATCACACACAACAGTTCACAGCCACCGTAATCGGCACAACCGATCAGCGAATCAGGTGGGAGGTGAACGGCGTACCAAACGGCAACGATGAGTTCGGGACAATTACGCCAGACGGAGTTTACACCGCGCCCACAACAATTCCATCAACTGGGACTATTACCATTGAAGCGTTCAGCCTTCGAGATTCAAGCATCCGTGCAACCGCTCAGATTACGATTGTTCCATATTCCCAATCTCCCTTTGTGTTGACGTCTGATGTTCCGATTGAAGGGGAGATTCCATCGGGCAATCCCCTTCATCGTACCGTTTTCTGGAAACTCGACGATCAGTACGAAATCGACCTACCAGACGATGCTATTGAACTTACCGTGACGCTCGAAGGAATTAACATTTCGCAAGACATCGATCTTGCCCTTCAGCGTGAACGTCCTGTTCAATTCCGCGATGGGCAAATCGTGGCTGATTTTCTTTCAGAGAGTCCACGCGCGACTGAAACGATTACGGTCAATCTGTCAACGAATCCACCTCTCCAGCGTGGAATCTACTACATTGCCGTTGGGAATTTTGACACAACAGTTGCGAAGTTTACCCTCACTGCAACTGTTCGTACGGGCGTGCGCCCCGGCGTTGCTATCATCCTCCAACCCGGCGAAGAGGTAGACGGCACAATCGGTGCAGCCATTCCACCGGACTTGCATCTGTGGGATGTCGATCATCAGTATCAACTTGAAGTGCCAGAAAACACCTCTGTGCTGACAATCAATCTAGTCGCAAAAGACACCGGGATGAATCTCAATCTCGCCGTTCGATTTGACCAGAAATCGACGATCGAAGACGGTGTTTTCATCGCTGATATCAAGTCCCAAAATCCCGATGGCGAAGAGCAGATTGAGCTTAGCAAAAATACCAATCCGCCTCTGAAAAAAGGGACCTACTACATCACAGTGGGCAATTTTGAAGCCTCGCCTGCCGAATTCACGTTGGTCGCAACACTTTCCACGCAGACGGAAGAATTCCCACCGTGGGATATTAACCAAGATGGTGTAACCGACATATTAGATCTCGTCGCTGTTGGACGGCAGTTTGGGCAACCTGTGCTTACAGCTCTTCGCGCAGATGTCAATGGGGATGGTGTTGTTGATATTCTCGATCTTGTGTTGGTATCAAGGCATTTTGGTGAAAGATCTGAACTTGCCGCGCCAACCTTGACTACTCTTCTAACCTCTCCCCCGGCCCCTCTCCTACCAGGAGAGGGAAGAGAATCGGAATACGGCACCACTTCTGCGAGAATATGGCTTGAACCAATCGCCGGCGGATTCAAAGAGGCTGGCGAGCTCTTGCGTGCGAGCTTAAAAGTGAATGTGACTGGCGGCGAGATTTACGGGGGTAAATTTGACTTCATAACTTCACCCGCAGGACTGCCAACAAAGACGGCATCGCACGAAATTATCGATATTCATCGCGGCTCCGGGGTAAAGTCAGATCAACAGGCTTACTGGCATTCATCGCTGAACAACGGGGCATTCACCTATCTTGGGAATATCGGCGGGATTGATGACGCTTCTGAACTCGCAATCATTACACTCGCAGAGTCAGAGCTTTCGCATGCGAGAGCAGACACCATGCTGTCACTGCATCAAATTCAACTCGTGGATGGGAATGGCAAGCAGATAC
>JADFGN010000197.1 GCA_022567695.1 Candidatus Poribacteria bacterium
TAGCCGCTATAGTCTAGTGCGTTGACGCCGATGAAAATTTCGCTGGCGCCGAGTGTTTCTGCCCATGCCAGCGCGAACGAGAGAAAAATCGTATTGCGTGCCGGGACGTACGTGATAGGAATTTCCGAACCAATTTCATCGGCGTTTGTCCTCTTCGGAACGTCGATATTGTCGGTCAGCGCCGAACCTCCGAACTGGCGCAGATTCAACTCGACGATCGTGTGCTCAGAAACACCCATTTGTTGCGCGATTCGTTTCGCTGCTGAGAGCTCATAGACATGACGCTGGCCGTATTGAAAACTGATCGCGTATGGCTGGTATCCTTCGCTCTTGGCGATCGCCAGAACCGTGGTCGAATCAAGCCCGCCGCTCAACAGAATCACACCTTTTCGCAAATCCTTCATCACATCGATGGTAGGAGGCCGCATGGCAGAGTGTCAAGCGCCGATGCCTTGGACTTTTAGACCTGACAGGTATACTGAGTCACGGCAGTGTCCCAAATGCGAGTTGCTAGGTATTTGCCCGATCCAACAGCATGAGTGACGGTTACGAGACGAGGAAAATATGGCAAACGTACGTGTTGGAATTCTTGGCGCGACCGGGTACACGGCGCTGGAACTACTCAAGATCCTTCTCCGCCACCCGGACGTTGAGGTGACGGCGTTGACCAGTCGCCAGGAAGATCGGCCACATGTGGCGATGGTGCATCCGCAACTTGCCGGTCGATTGGATTTGTGTTTGGAGAATCTGCCGCCCGAGTCGGTGGCGGCTCGGACGGATGTTGTTTTCAGCTGTCTGCCACACGCAGCGTCGGCTGAGGCCGTCAAAAAGTATTTGGCTCAAGACGTCCGCGTCGTCGATTTCAGTGCCGATTACCGTTCAAGAGATCAAGCATCTCCGTGGTTTGAAAAGGATGCGGTCAAAGTGCTGGCTGAACGCTTAGACCGTGATGCAGATAATCCTCGCTTACAGATCGAAGCCGAAGTCGAAGCGGAAATTCGTGAGGCATTCCAATTCGCTGAGGACAGTCCTTTCCCCAGCGATGAGGCACTTTACACCCACATGTTCAAGGAGGAATTAGATGGAGCGTATCTTAACTTACGCTGAAGCAATCCACGAAGCAACTGAACAGGAAATGGCACGGGATTCGTCGGTTATCCTTCTTGGACAGGGCGTTGATGATTTTAAGGGATTTTACGGCACCACCAAAGGTCTCGCCGAGAAATTCGGATCGGAGCGAGTGTTTGACACGCCACTCTCCGAGGATGCCATGACCGGCGTGGCAATTGGCGCAGCACTTGCCGGACTACGCCCCATCCACACTCACATCCGGATGGACTTCCTTATGTTAGCGATGAACCAGATCGTGAACGTAGCCGCTAAGAGTCGATATATGTATGGCGGGGCGGTTTCAGTCCCTATCGTTATTCGCTCAGTCATTGGGCGAAGCTGGGGACAAGGGGCTCAACATTCCCAAGGACTTCATTCATTCTTTATGCACATTCCGGGACTCAGAGTGGTTGCGCCCAGTACACCCTACGATGCTAAGGGGTGCCTCATTCAAAGCATCCGAAGCGATAATCCGGTGATGTTCGTCGAACACCGAATGGTTCACCATCAGAAGGGTTACGTACCGGAGTTTGAATACACCGTCCCGTTTGGCAAAGCACGAGTGCTTGAGGCGGGGAATGATGTCACACTGGTTGGCATTTCATATATGGCAGTCGAGTGCCTTCGCGCTCGAAATCACCTCGAAGAGGTTGGAATCAGCGCCGAGGTGATTGACCCTATTTCACTGAGTCCTCTGGATATAGATACCATTGTCGCATCTGTTGAGAAAACCGGAAGACTTATCGTTGTTGACACAGCATGGACTTCATGTGGTGCCAGTGCGGAAATTATTGCACAGGTCACAGAACGACTTCAGGGCATCAAAGAGATTAGCTTTCGGCGGATGGGATTTGAGCCGGTGACTTGCCCAACAACGAAAAACTTGGAGGAACTTTTTTATCCAAACCCTCAGAAGATCACCGCAGCCGCATACAGTCTTGTTCGTGGCGAGGACAAATTTTGGATGCCCGTTGGAGTGGAGTCACCAGAAATCATCGAATTCAAAGGTCCTTTTTAACAGAGATACAATGGTTTGGGACCCAGATTCAAGATGTCAGATGCCAGGATGAATCTTGAATCCCTGCATGAAATAGAAGTTATTGATTGCAGCATAGATCTGGTTCTCTCGGCGAGGCGCCAATTCCGACAGACATCCATCAAATATCAGGAGAATGAATAAATACTATGGCACAGAAGAAATGTCTCGACTTAATGTTGGTCAATCCAGGGGGGCGGAGACAGGTTTACCAATCCCTTGCATCTACATTGACGGCAATCGAACCACCGGTGTGGGTGGGTTTAATCGCTACGTTTATTCGCAACTCTGGGTATTCGGTTCACATTCTTGACGCCGACGCCGAAGGTTTGACTCCTGAGCAGACAGCAGAACAGATTGAGGATTTGGCTCCAACCTTAACTGCGGTGGTCGTTTATGGCCATCAACCGTCTGCTTCAACTCAGAACATGCCCGCCGCAAGTGCAATTTGTACGGCATTGAAAGACAGAGCACCCAATCTTAAAACTATCTTGGTTGGGGGGCATGTCGCCGCGTTGCCCGAACGCACGCTTCGTGAGGAAGACGTTGACTTTGTTTGCGGAGGGGAGGGCCCCCATACAATTCTGGAACTTCTGCAAGCCCTTAAATCAGCTCCAGCAGATTACAAGATGGCGCGCGGACTTTGGTACCGGGAGGGAAACATTGTAAGAGCGACTCCACCCGCACCGTTGGTCAAAGACCTCGATGGCAACATGCCAAACGTTGCGTGGGATCTTCTGCCGATGGAAACATACAGAGCCCACAATTGGCACTGCTTCGGCGATCTCGAGCGACAACCCTACGCGGCTTTCTATACGACACTCGGATGCCCCTACCATTGCAGTTTCTGCTGCATACAAGCGCCTTTCAAGAGTGGCGAAAAGGTACAGGGTTACAAAGCGAGTGCGAATAGTTATCGTTTCTGGAGTCCACAAGCCGTCATTTCCCAGATCGACACGCTCGTCAATGAATATGGCGTGCGAAATATCAAGATTGCCGATGAGATGTTTGTCCTCACCCCCAGGCATGTTATGGGAATCTGCGACCTAATTATCGAGCGAGGTTACGAATTAAACATCTGGGCTTATGCCCGGGTAGATACTGTGAGAGATGGGATGATCGACAAGCTTAAGCAAGCCGGATTCAATTGGCTCGCCTTTGGAATCGAAGCCGCAAACGAGCGCGTCCGCAATCACGTTCAGAAAGGATTCGATCAGGATGATGTGTACAAAACAATTGAAAAAGTTCGGGCTGCTGGCATCAATGTGATCGGGAATTTCATCTTTGGTCTACCCGAAGACGATATGGACACAATGCTACAAACACTCGATATGGCTCTAGAACTCAACTGCGAGTTTGTCAACTTCTACGCAACAATGGCGTATCCCGGGTCACAGCTGTACGATTTGGCCTTCAAAGAAGGCTGGCAGTTGCCGGAGGATTGGAGTGGGTATTCTCAGCACGCTGTGAATTCGTTGCCCTTGCCTACAAAATATCTATCATCGGCCGAAGTTCTTCGTTTCAGAGATGAAGCATTTCAGGTTTATTTCAACAGACCCGATTACTTGGACATGATTACCCGGAAGTTTGGTATAGAAACCGCCCAGCACATTCAGGAAATGGCGAGTCGCCAGCTTGAGAGAAGATACACCTGATTAGGAGAGACCTTTCATAGCCTGCTCGAAAAAGCATCGAGAATATGACTTTTTCACTTAGAGGGTATACAAAACCTCCCCCCGGCCTCCCATGCGAAGCAAGAACTGCGTGAGGTCTTCTTTTATCTATCGTCTCGGGACTCGACGATCCCTCCCAGTCGAAGACCCAGCACACCTCCCACCCGAAAGGTTGTACCCCAGCGGAGAGCCAGTCGGGGGTGCAACCCTCTCAAAACGTAAAAACTTTATTGGAAGTTACTCATCACGTTTCATTCTTACTCGCCTAAGGAGATGTGAATCATGGCTATCGACAGACCATTGGTCGTGGGAGCACCGAGGAGTGGATTTTCTCTGCTCATCGCTGTTATCCAATCCATCCAGCATTTGGTGCAATATGAATCTCAACGTCCCGCGAGAGATTTTATCATGCGCGGGTTCGTTGATCTCACGAGTCGTTATATTACCAGCAAGTACAAGGAAACCTTTGCGAAGCATGGAATTACCGATAATCTCGTCTTCAATGGCGAATTCCATCTACTCGTTGGAGGACCAAAATGGTTAGACAAAGACAACCCTGAACTCGCCAGTACGAGGAAGTATTTCGGTGCGAAAGGCATGGGGGATTTTTTGCTAATCACATCTCACCCGAAGGAAGTTTTCGAATATTATTCCGTCATACACTCACACACTGCCCCGAAGCTTTGGCTAGAACACCCGTACTATGAACCGTTTAAGAAATTCACCTCTGTCAGAAACCCGATTGGAATCATCAATTCGGCGACCTTTTCTCTCAACGCGATGACCAGTGAGTACATTCAGAAATTTGCCGCTAATGAGGATGAAAACGTCATCCGCCAACGTTTAGCTTTGTACAAATTGACGGATTTAAAAGTGGTTGAAGGCTTGGTAAACTTCTTGAAAAATTATCTCGACGAATTCATCCCGTTGAAAGAACAATACTTCATCATGAAGTGGGAAAATCTGATTAGCAACCCAGTCCAAACTATCAAAATTGTGGCGAGCGAATTGGGGGTAGAAATCAATGATGATATGGCTTTGGCAATCTGGCAACCGATCGACCACAAGAACTTGTTGGAACATCACAAGCACAACTATAGGCGTGGCAAGGGCATCGTCGGAGATTGGAAAAACAGTCTGGTGAACGAACATATCGACATCTTCCGGGAATTCGGGTTTGAAACATATCTTAAAGAATTAGGTTATCCGCCACTTCCAGAGTTCGATCCGAGGGACTATTCGCCATTCCAGAAATTGATTGCCCGACACATTCAGCGCGGTGAGGTCTACCCCAACACGGGCGATCCGGACATATTCACCTTTGCTTTCAATAAATCAAACATTGATGCGTCAAAGTTCAATTTCAAATCGTTCCCCAAAAAACAGTGGACACACGTTGAGCGGTCTACCTTTTCTGATGATTCCGTTGTGGAAGATGTCTCCGAAACGGCGGAACAGGCTTGCGGGGTGATTAACGACCTGCTGTTAGAAGTGATCAATAGCAACCTGAACGGTAAGCAGAGCTTTCAAACGTTGATTCGCTCTCTCGATAAACGGTGCAACGAACTCATTCAGGACTGTGCTGATGTCGGTGTGCAATCGCTTCACAATCAGATATTTCAATCGCTGTATAGTCAATTTGCATAATTATCGTAAGAGATTCCACATTGAGAAGGCAAGTGAATCCTGTACCTTGGTTTATTCGCCGATGCCAAAAATTACTCAAATCTTGGATATGCTCCCGATTTACTATGCTTATCCTATGCTGAGTACTTAGAGTTTATCCATAAATAGGCCCAGCCGCGTTTTTACGCAAAAAGTTTATTTATAAAATTCCCAAACTCGAGAGGAACTAAGAACAATGGCAAATACACTCATCCTGGTGGTTGAAGATGAGCCGATCATCGCCAGAGACATAAACAACCAATTGAAAAGGATAGGGTATGATGTGATTGATGATGTAGCTTGTTCTGGGCAGGATGCCATTCAAAAAGCAAAAGAAACTCGCCCGACGGTTGTCTTGATGGATATCAAGCTGCAAGGGAAGATCGACGGCATTGAAGCCGCCGAACAGATTCGTAATCGTTTTTCGATTCCGGTGATCTATCTGACCTCTTATTCAGATGAGGACACATTACGACGTGCAAAAACAACAGAGCCGTTCGGTTATCTCCTCAAACCGTTCAACCAAGGGCAATTACGAGCAACCATCGAGATGGCGCTTTACAAGTCTCAAATGGAAAATCAGTTGCGAGAGAGTGAAGAGCGGTTTCGCCAATTATCCGAAACCACTTTTGAAGGAATCGTGATTAGCGAAAAGGGAAACATTTTAGATGTGAACGAGACCTTTGCCACAATGTTTGGATACGAATCTTCTGAGGTCATTGGAATGAGCAGAGCGGAGATGACGGCACCGGAATATCGGACCCTCGTCAGAAAAAATATCATGTCAGGAGATGAAAGACCTTATGAAGTCGTAAGTCTCAGGAAAGACGGATCAACTTTTCCATGTGAAATTTACGGTAAAGCAATCCCCTACTATGGGCGCACCGTCAGGATGACGGCGATACGAGACATCACCGAGCAGAAGCAGAAAGAGAAAGAATTGTTCCGGGCCAAAATAGCCGCCGAAGCTGCCAATCGCGCCAAGAGTGAATTCTTGGCGAACATGAGTCACGAAATCCGTACGCCGATGAATGGCGTGATTGGCATGACAGGACTCTTACTCGACACTGAGTTGGCACCGGAGCAGCGCGAGTATACTGAAACTATCCGAAATTCTTCGAACAGGTTAATGACCATCATCAATGACATTCTTGACTTTTCAAAAATCGAGGCAGGCAAATTGGCCATTGAGCCAATCCCCTTTGACCTGCGGTTGGCAGTGGAAGAGGTCGTGGATAATCTGACTGCCCAAGTGGAAGAGAAAGGACTCGAACTGATCGTAGACTATGCGTCTGACGTCCCGCATCGTGTTATCGGTGACTTGGGTCGCCTCCGTCAGATACTCCTCAATTTAGCAACCAATGCCATTAAATTCACGCACCAGGGACACGTCCTTCTAAAGGTTAACAGTGAGGCACAGACAGATGGCAGTGCGCGGATACGATTATCCATTGAGGACACCGGTATTGGCATCCCTGAAGATAAGCTTCAGACGCTTTTTGATAAATTCACCCAAGCTGACACTTCGACCACTCGTCAATACGGCGGAACTGGCCTCGGGCTGGCAATTTGCAAACGCTTGACGGAGTTGATGGGCGGACAGATTGGCGTCGAGAGCACACCTGGGGTAGGTAGCACATTTTGGTTGACTCTCTGCTTACCCCTCGATACTGAAGCCCATACACCTGCTTCCCTTACGAGCCACAAGCCAACTGAGTCGCATGCGGCTCAAACAGGCGTGACCACAGCATTGGCCGAGCGCCCTATCAAGGCGCGTGTGCTATTGGTCGAGGATGACATCACCAGTCAGAAAGTCGCCGAGCGGATGTTGCAAAAACTCGGTTGCTGTGTAGACACTGCCGCCGATGGCAAAGAAGCGGTCAAGATGGTAGATATGTTGCCCTATGACGTAGTGTTTATGGACTGTCAGATGCCTGAGATGGACGGCTACGAGGCCACGGCTGAAATCCGACGGCGCGAGGGGGATACGGAACATGTTCCTATCATCGCAGTGACTGCCTACGCCATGAAGGAAGATCGGGAACGGTGCGTCGAAGCAGGCATGGACGATTATATTAGTAAACCGTTACAACTGAATGATTTGCGGGCTGCCCTTGAGCGTTGGGTTGCCGGTCCTGGTTCCTCTGAACCAAGCGAAACACCAGACAAGTGATCGGTATGGAGGCTCTACTGCGTTGGCAACCTTCAGATTCATCAGAATTTATCCCCCCGGCAAAGTTTATCCCGATCGCAGAAGAGACTGGCCTCTTCTCTTATCGGGAAAGGGATTGCGTGAGGTGCGTGAGGTTCTTCCTTCCGCCGGAAAGAGCAGCCCTGCGACCAAAGAGTACTAAGAAAATGAAAAAACCGATATTTACAGACGAATATGTTGCTTTTTCTGCTTTTGACAGACATGCACTTCGGGCTTTAATAAGGAAAATTGACAAACCCTTTAAGCACATACTTGAAGTCGGAAGTTGGACTGGGAACGGTAGCACAAAAATTATCATTGAAGAAATTCGTAATGGCAAGGGGATCTTATATTGTGTAGATCACTGGCGGGGAAACACGAATGTATCACGACACCAAGAACTCGTATCAAGGTACGATATGTTCGGTACTTTTAGGACCAATGTGTCTTTATATGGCGGTGATGAAGTTGTAAAGTCACTTGTTATGTCTAGCAGAGATGCAGCCAAAATCATCAGGGATGGCGCATTCGACTTAGTCTTTATCGATGGAAGTCATGCTTACGACGATACGATTCTGGACATTGACCTTTGGTTGCCCAAAATCGCCATCGATGGCACGCTGTGTGGGCATGACTGTGAAGCACAAGCTGAAAGTTTCAATAAAGATTACCTTTGGGAAAACCGAAACGGTGATACCGTTAAAGGGGACGACTTTTTCCCGCGGATTCATCCGGGTGTCATTTTGGCAGTAAACGAAAAATTTGGAAAATCCGCCCATCTGTGGGCAGAGGATACCATCACACTTGAAGACGGGACACTGGGCAGATCTACCATTTGGGATATCAAGGTATGCGAGGTTCGCGCGAGGCCTGACTTGGCTCCGGGCGTATTCGGCTCGGGACTTACTCGTCTCCGGGCTCGACTCCCACCCTCACCCGAAGGGCGTACTTCGCATGTGAGGACGAACCCATCGCACTTGACACATCCACCCACCCGCAGGGCAGACGTTCAGGCCAATCATGTGAATAAACCTATTATCCATTTTCGCAAACAAAGAGGAGGTCGAGAAATGACGACTCATTCCGATCCTAGATTCTTTTTAGTAACAACGCCGGGGCTTTCTGCGACCCGTTGGCTGAGCTTTGTCCTCGCGTCGCATGAAGATGTTTTTGTAGCTCACGGAAAGCACTCGCTGATTTCTGTTATTCAAGGAGATTTCACAAGAGAGAAACGTGCCGATGACGTGGAGTCTTTTACGAAAGGAAATGAACTGAAAGATTTTTACGCAAGCAGATCTGTGAATGAAGTCTTTGAGGTCTATCAGGCAATTATGCCCGGGGCTAGGGCGTATGGGAATGTCCATTCCTATACAATCGAAACGTTGATGAAAGCCGTGAAATCTGAGCAAAACCTCGCGGGGATTCAGATCCTCAATCTGCTGAGGCATCCGGTGAACTACATTGATTCGCACTATTCGATGGTGAGATCTGCCGAGAAGCATCCAGAATTATACCACCACTATAAAGAGGTCATGTTTAAAGAAGCGATGGAACAATATCCAGAGCTTGTGCTCATGGAAAACTTCGACAGTAAGGAATTACCGGCTTTCGCTGTAAGCTGCTTGAGTGTCTGCAATCAAACGAAGGATTTCGCCTTCCCACAGTTTAAACATATTCAGATGGAAAAAATCACCACAGATGTAGTTGCACTTAAGGAAACCTGTGAAGCATTGACCGGGCTTGTGTATTCAACGACGGAACTTGAAACCTTTATTAAACAAGGTTCAATCAATAGCCATCGGAAAAAATCATCAAGTCTCCATCCAGAGGAGGTTTATACTTCATGGACAAATTGGCAACAAGACATCGCTCACATGATGCTCCCCGCAGACGTGTTGGATAAATTTGACGAAAACGGCTATGACATTTCCATGTTAAAAATGCCCGGCAGAGAGATAATTCAAGAGGCTGTGCTTGATGATAAAAGTGTTGAAACAACTGCCTCATTGCCTACTCGTCCATCTCACGGTGTTTTTGACTATCGGGAAGCACTCATTTCAATCGCGTCATCGCTTCTGCAAGCCGGACAAACGGAGGAAGCATTGTTCCATCTCCAGCGTCTGGTAGCGAACTATCCAGATTCAGCAGATGCACACTGTCGTCTTGGGGAGGGGCTTGTTCACGGGGACAAGACGGATGAAGCCGCGCAAGCGTTTGAAAGAGCAATTGCTCTCCATCCACACCACGCACCAGCATACGCTAATCTCGCAACAATCAAGCAAAGTGACGGACAGGATAATGAGGCAATCGATCTGCTTCGCACCCTGACAGAGTTAACGCCGAATGACGTATCTGCACACAATAACCTGGGTCAGATTCTTTATCGAGCTGGAAAGGTTGAGTTAGCAGAAGCCGCTTTCCTAAAGGCTTATCAACTCGATCCAAATTCGGCTGAAGTGCATAATAGTCTCTCGGTGCTCTATTGGGAGGGTGGAAGTGCAGAGAAGGCAGTGAAGCACATGCAACAGGCATTGCAATTAGATCCGCAGAATCCAGATGCGGTGGTGAATTATGCGTTGATGCAGGAAGCAGTGGGAGAAACAGAGGAGGCCATCCAGTTGCTTGAAGGCTATTTGGCGACCCATGAGGATGAAAGCATCCAGCAGGAACTCAAACGAATGCGCCATACGGGGAATCCGGAGGATGAGAATTTTACCCCAGGTAAAGGTCAGGAAGTGAGCAAAAGCGAAACTCCCGCTTTCACGTCTCATGTCTGACGTGTGCTTAGAATGAATCTCCCACTTTAGGTCATGACTTTGTTGGCGAGGGTTTTGAGGCATTTCATTTTTGGTCACCGAGAGGAAAGAGGTTTACAACATGAAGAAAAATGTTCTATTGACAATAGTATTGAGCAGTATTTTAATCGTCTCTGGTTGCACGCAAGTTGATAAGAAGACAGAGAAACTATTAGAGGAAAAATAAATTGATGCGGATTTGGAAGAAATAAGCGAACGATAGGTTAATGGTGTAGGAGATTATTATGAATCTGGGAAGACAGGTCACAGAACTGCTAAGGGAGAGTGAAGAGCAAAAAGAGCATCAAGAAGCTTTGCACCATATTAAATTACTGATTATTGAAACCCTCAAAACACGTAACGAACCGGAAGCCCTTGTGGCGTTGGCTCGTGGGTGTTTTTTAAAGGATGAGGAGGTTGCCCAACGCTGTAAAGGCGTAATTAAAGTGCTTCCGCCAAATAAAGTTGAGCCAATTTGGACGTTTATTTTTGAGAGAGAATTTTACACAGATGTTAAGAAATTTCTTGAACTGATGGGGGAGTTATGCGGTACGGAAATGATGCACTATGTATTGCGAAATCTCAGATCAGATCCTGCGAAAGCAGAACAATACAAACAATTTGCCCCGTGGTTACGTGATAGTGGAACTATCAATAAGTTTTTGCATACCATTCTTACCTCCCACCCGAAAACCGCTCAAAAAGCCATCACGCTCTTAACGCACCTGGACAAGAATGTGCCCCGTTATTTGGCAAACATGTTAGAATCTTTGGCGCCAGAGATGACGATAAAGGCACTCCGGCTCTTGGCAAGATTTAACCCGGAAAGTATAATGACAGCAGTGCCTATTCGTAAATTGATTAAACACCCCAACTCCGAGGTCAGAGCTCATACTGCATATCTCCTAGGTTGTACACTGCATAATACCATGTTTATAGAGTATGTCCTGGGAGATCCTGTACCTAATGTGCGGTTAAGTGTGCTCAAATCGATAGAGAAATCACTCCCTGAGAGCTCTCCTAAACTCATTGATATCCTGCATACCGCCTTGGAAGATTTCGATGAGGGTGTACGAGCCAAAGCAGCGCAGATTCTTCACATTTTCAAAGATGTTAAGGGCTTACACACGCTCATATCGATGTTGGAGAGTTCTTTACCTTCTGAGCGTGCGTATGCTGCCGGCTTTTTGGGGGAGCTAAAAGAGTTGAGTGCCCGTGACAAGCTACAGCAGTTAGCTCAAGATGATCCAAATCA
>JADFGN010000198.1 GCA_022567695.1 Candidatus Poribacteria bacterium
GCCTCAATCAATTTTCCCGCCGCTGATTTCTGAAGGGCAACCACCAAGTCAACATCATGAGTAGACCTTGGCTCCCCTTGTAAGCTGGAAGCGATAGAGCCAGTAACCATGTATTCGATTCTAGCGTCTCTAAGAATTTGAATCACGTGCTTGATTAGTAATTCCGGTTGTAACATTTCTTAAGGCGTTCGAGGTAGAGTTTGTGAAATTTTTCCTCTGACAGGTCTGGGAATCTCTTGCGAAGACCATGAATGAAAAGTTTCTTGCTAAACTTCGATAGTTCAAATGCCTTCATTAACCGTTGTTCGGGCGTCATTTGCCGAAGGATTTGAATGTATTTTTTGTGATTTGGACGCGGTTTAATGTCTCTCATGCTATCTAATCCTTCCGACGTTCGACCGTGTCGCCAGATGATTCCACCCGCGTAGCACAAGACGAACATTTGTGTGTCTGTTACCTTCCTCAACCTCATCATCGCCCGCGTACATTTGGACAAGGACGGTCTTTCGCGCTTTGGTAGAACGGTTCGGCATTGAGCCGTGCAGAGTAAAATAGTGGAGAAAGACAACATCGCCTGGGGCCGCTTCAAGAATTGTTGCGCCTTCGATTGGATATTTCTCAGTCACTTCGACGTTTTGCCCTCGGCCCATCATGCCATCGCAACGACCCAGTTTATGCGAGCCGGGATAGACGCGGAAGCAGCCCATCTCATTGGTCGCTTCCGAAACGTGAATTACGCCAGCAATCATCGTATCCTTTACGGTTGGAAAATATTGCCAATCCTGGTGCATCGGAAACGGAGACCCCTTCTCCGGCGGTTTGCAAAACAGCTTGGAGTGATGTAGCATGATGTCCGGTCCAAGAATCGCTTCGGTGATATCCAAAAATCGATTCTGCATCAGGGCATTCAGCCATACCCCGGAGAAGCTTTGGACATTGTGAGTATGGAAGATCGCGGAACTTCCCCCGTCAAGTCCATCCATCAATACCCCGCCCCAACGGGCATTAGCATTCTCATCGCTAGCAAGCAACTTTTCAACGATGCGATCAAAATCCTGTTCCATGATTTTGACCTCTTCTGGAGAGTAAACGCCTTTGGCAAGGTAGTAACCTTTTTCATCAAAGAATGCTTTAATATCTGACATTCGTCGGATTCCTTTCGTCACTGGATAACTCACGAATCTTCGCTATTTTTCTTGTTGGTTTCTTCCTCAGTAGTTTCAGAATTTGTAACGCTCCAAAACAGATCATCGATAGTCGTGTCAATATTCTCAAGGCTTCCATAAAACGCCAAATGACCGTCGATCAAAATTCCCACACAGTTGCAGGTAGGCATCACGTCTGCGAGGCGATTCGTCGCCAAGACCACAGTTTTGCCCATTGTACCAAGCTCTTGAATTAATGCACGCATCTCAATCTGCCCTCGCGCATCCAGTGCGGACAGCGGTTCATCTAGCAGCCAAATGAGTGGGTCGTGCAAAAATGTCTTGGCAAGGCACAGTCGTTGTTTCTCACCAGACGACAGGTATTGAATTTTCCGATCGCGTAAGACGGTGACATCCATCAGATCCAAAACATCTTGAATTGCCTGAGAACGTCCGCCTCTTTCTAGTTTATACGCGGCGGCGAAGAAGTCAAGATATTCCCAAACTGAAAGATGTGGGTAGCCTTCAAAATTTGCCGGAACGTAACCAATGAGCGGACGAACGGTATCAAGATTGGTAAAAGCGTCATATTCCGCAATCGTAACTTTACCGGAACTGGGTTTCACCAACGTAGCGAGAATTCTGAGCAGAAGGGATTTTCCTGAACCGTTGGCACCGAGCAGCGCGAGACAATCGCCTGCCGCTAGATGGAAAGTGAGGTTGGTGAGGATTTTTTCCCCGCTCACGGCTTTAGATAAATTCTGGACATTAACCACAGCTGCAAGTTCCAAAGGTAAGAGAGAAGTAGAGGATACAAGATGCCATCTGAATCCTGCATCCTTGCATCTCCGCTTTAACTGAGATCGACTTTCACTGGTTTCCCAGTTTTCACCGATTCCCATGCCGCCTCCGTGAGTTGAATCACACGCAGGCCATTAGAGGTATCAATTGGGTTTTCTTTTCGCTCACCACGAATCAACTCAATGAAGGCGAGATCTTTAGACTCGCCTTGAGGGAGTTGATCGCCTGGGACTTCAACCATGCCAGTCCCCTGTTCCTCTCGATAGACCTTTCCACCTCGAACAAAAAGCGTACCTTTTTCCATCCAGATCGTGAAATCTTCGTCCATACGTCCGGCGGCGTGCCCGACAACGCCGATGGTGCATAAGGCACCCGTATCGAACTTGATGCTCATTGCGGTGAGAATGTCTACCTCGGCATCCATATAATCCATCATTGCAAAAACTTCGCTTGGGCTTGCCTCCAAGATCCAAAGCAGGATATCGATAAGGTGACTGCCAGAATCGTTCAGTTGCCCGCCACCACTGAGCGCAAGACTTTGACGCCATTTGCCCTGTTGGCTTCGATACCAATTCTGGCACTGGTGTGCGGTGACGAAGTGGGTGGTTCCAAGTTCACCACTCTGCACAACTTGTCGGCAATACATATAAGCTGGCTGGAGATGACGTTGGTAGCCGATCATCAAATGCAATCCGGTTTCTTCAACTTTTTTGATGACCTGTTTGGCGTGATCGACTGTGCAAACCATTGGCTTTTCCGTGTGAACATGACAACCCGCGTCAAGTGAATCTATAATTTGCTGAAAGTGGAGTGTGTGGGGGGTGCTGATGACCACAGCATCAGGCTTGACAGTGGCTAACATTTCGGCGTGATCGCTGAATGTCGGCACATCATTGCTCAAGCCAGACCTTTCTTTGAATGCGTTTAGGGCGTCTGCACTCGGATCGACAAGCCCGACGATTTCGGTGTCGTTAATTTCGGCGACCCTCGCGCCATGCCCACGCGCATTTCCGCCGCAACCGATAAATGCAACGCGTATCGTATCGTTAGACATAATAACTCCCGATTCTAATTCCTGTTTTTTGAGAAAAACCACAAAACATTATACCATGATTTGACCATATTGCTAACTAATTTTCTCTTTGGGCAAATTCTCTTTCTAAAAAAAATCACGTTGAATTCTGAATCTCTGTGGGTTAATATATTTTGATAGAGTCACGCAATGGATTCGATCCACGGTTCATCTACATATTGTATCGTGTATCTGGATTCAAGATTCAGACAACACCACGCCGAAGGGATTCTAGAAGCTTCAGAAGCAGAAAACACTTGATAAGGAAAAGCTTTTCATGTCAAAAAAGACTAGATTTGAGGAAACGAGCAATGAGGTCACCCGTCGGGTATTTTTACGCAATTCTACCCACTTTGTTGTTGGAGGGTGTGCGATGGCGTTAATCGGCTGTGGTGATTCAGACGACGAAGACGATGGACTTAGTCCATCCCGACCGGATAATACGACCAAAACCGTTGAACAACAGCAACCGCCGCAACAACAGGAACCACCACAACAACAGCCTCCGCAGGATGAACAACCTCCTCCAGAGGAAGTAGAAGAGCCACTTGCGGAAGGCGCAGTCAAGATGACGAATGCACTCAAACAGGTGGGAGGAAACCAGAAGGTTCGGGATAGAAAAGTGCTCAACGTCCTCGATACCAAAGCAACCATTCTCCTCGTGCGAGTGGATGAAAATACCGTTGCAGCAAATACGATTGTCTGTACCCATCGGGGCTGTAGCGTTGGTTATAACAAGAACCAGAAACGGCTGGATTGCCCATGCCACGGTTCGCGTTTTGACCTAAATGGAAAAGTCCTGCGGGGACCGGCCGGAAGACCGCTCACACACTTTAAGGCGACGATTCAGGGCGATTCGGTTCTGCTAGAAAAGGCGTAAATCCGCTTACGAATTTCGTTTTGCTTTTCAGACCAATCTCAATTGGGAATACGGCAGGACTCCTGGGGAATACGGAGTTTCTGTTGATTCGCTCATTAAAGTGTGATAGAATAAGCCAAACGCGAATCTTTTTCCACATTGACATTGACCCAACGAACACAAACCTGAATACGCAAAATAGAATTGACTCATACCAATCAGGAGAAAGATATGTCCGACCAGCCAACCCAATACCGTTTCTCATTTGGTCCATGGAACATCCACGAAGGCGCAGATCCATTCGGACCGCCCGTCCGTGATTCGTTTACATTTGACGAAAAAGTCAAGGTTTACCGCGAACTCGGTTTTGTCGGAATTCAATTTCATGATGATGACATCGTGCCCGATATCAATGATAAGACTCACGCGCAACTGATGCAGCGAACAAGAGAAGTCAAGCAACTAATCGGCGATCACGGATTGACGCCCGAAATTGTTGCGCCACGCCTGTGGGAAGATCCACGAACAATTGATGGTGCTTACACTTCCAACAATTCGAGTGAGCGCGAATATGCAATCGAGCGATCCAAACGTTGTATTGATGTTGCAAATGAGATTGGGTGTCGAAACATTGTGCTTTGGCTGGCACGCGAAGGCACGTATCTCCGAGAGGCGAAGGATTCGGCAGCGGCAGTCGGGCAGATGTCAGACGCAATTAATATCATGTTGGATTACCATCCGGACATCCGTATTCTGATCGAACCGAAACCCAACGAACCAATGGACCAAGCCTACATTCCGACAATCGGACACGCGCTTGGATTGGCTTACGCAAGCAAGGAGCCAGATCGGGTCGGCGGCTTAATTGAGAGTGCCCACGCGATCCTCGCGGGCTTGGATCCGTCCGATGAGATGGGCTATGCGCTCTATCACAAGAAACTCTGGAGTGTGCATCTGAATGATCAGAATGGGCTTAAATTTGATGAGGACAAGGCTTTTGGGTCGGTCGATCTTCGTCGGGCATTCAATCAGGTACGTGTACTGGAGGAAAACGGTTATGGACGGAATGGCGAGTTTGTAGGCTTAGATGTTAAAGTGATGCGAACACAACCACGCGAAATCTCAACTAAACATCTGTTGAATAGTCGGAAAATGTTTCTGCGTTTGTTAGAAAAGGTACGAACATTGCACCGAGAGATCGAGCGTCAGTTTATCGACGCCCGCGATTATGAAGGCTTGGATTTCTATATTCTCGAACACTTGATGGGACAATAGGAATTATTTAGCAACTGACCCCGCCGAGTTTCGGCCTGTTCTTCCTAGGAATAGCGGTTGCTCGAATTTGATCCAGGCTTAGCGAAGCAAACATAATAACCCAAGTTGTGATGAAGAGAAAATATGACAACGAATCGAAGGATTTATCGAATTTTTGCGCTCGTTTCGTTCAATCCTTTCCTTCGGTGGGAGGAAGCCTTTCAGGTGGAAGGGCAGACCTCACGCAAACCTCGCGCACCTCACACATTCGCTGTTATATGACGGTTTGTCACATCAGTTTGGGTTCTTTTTCAATAGGTAGCAACTTGAGTTAATAAGATAATTTACATCATTTGAGGTATTATGAACAAGGAACAACACTACCAGACGATTCTTCTCTTCGGGGCACCGGGGGCAGGCAAGGGTACCCAAGGTAAAATTCTTGGATCGATCCCCGGCTTTTTTCATCTTTCCTGCGGTGATGTCTTCCGTACGTTTGATGTCGCCTCGGAACTTGGCAAAATCGTTTACGAATATTCCTCACGTGGTGAGCTCGTTCCTGATGAGATTACGATCAAAATATGGCAAGAAAAAATCCACAACCATACGGTGTTGAATCTCTACAAACGGTTAAGCGATTTGCTGGTCCTTGATGGAATCCCTCGCAGTGCTAACCAGGCAGAATTGATGGATGAACACATTGATGTGCTTAGAGTTATCCACCTTGTCTGTGACAATCAGGACGAGATGATTAAGCGACTCCGGCGCAGAGCTCTAAAAGAAAATCGCGTCGACGATGCCCGAGAAGATGTCATTCGACGCCGATGGGAGGTTTACAAAAAGGAAACTCAACCCGTCCTGGACCATTACCCCCAATCCCTCATTTCTACCGTTGATGCGATTGGTAGCCCGGCGGAAGTGCTTCAAAACATCCTTAAAATTGTTATCCCTGTGCAGAATGCACACTTTGCTCACGCCGTTTAACAAGCTAAATCTTCCGCAACTGAAGTATACTACAGAGTGGGCCGTAGCATGAGCGCATCACCTTATCGACTAAAAGTTTTCTTGTGGTTATGTGCGATTACGCCGGTAGGGTTCGCCAGCAAGTTCTACAAAGGACCGTGGGCATGGTGGTTCAACTATTACGCCAGCGGAATTTTGTACGAAATCTTCTGGTGTCTGGTTGGTATTTTTTTCTTTCCAAAAGCCAAGCCTTTTTGGATCGCATTTTGGGTTTTTGCGATCACCTGTTTTCTGGAATTCCTTCAGTTGTGGCATCCACCGTTTTTGGAAGCGATTCGTCGAACGTTCATTGGACGAACGCTAATTGGAACGACGTTTAGCATGTGGGACTTTTTACACTACCTTGTAGGTTGCGGCATAGGCTGGTTTTGGTTAAGGGTTAAAAGCCTCCATTAAAAAGGCGAAAGGCGACCAAAATTAATTTTGGTCGCCTTTCGCCTTTAATTCTCCAACACAAAGGAGAATACCAACACATGAAAACTGAAATGATAGACGAAATCGTTTAAGGTTTGTTTAGACAAAATTATATCACGTCAGATCGCAGTTTCCGGCATGATAAAATAAACAACGCCTCAACAAACTTATGCTTAAGCAAACATTAAACAGACTTGTAAGATTTTATCTCAGAAGATTTCCCATAACAGAGGGCAAAAGCCAACTCTTAAAGCTCACGAAGAATTTTATTACTCCTGAGGACCCTTTTGTAGCTTTTGACACAAAATACAACTTTTCCCTTAAAGCCAATTTAAGAGACCATAAACATCTGCGTCTGTATTTCTACGGCACACATGACGAACGGTACGAGATAACGAAATATTCAAAAATAATAAGGAAGGGTGATGTCTGTTGGGATATCGGGGCAAACATCGGTTTCTACACATGCCTGTTTGCAACGCTCGTTGGGGAAAATGGAAATGTCATCGCATTTGAACCCGTTTCGACAACTTTCAATTGCCTCACGGAGAATGTTCAACGCAATAATTTCACTAACGTAAAAGTCATAAATAAAGCAATCGGAGATAAAAAAGGAAAACAGCACATTTATTATTCTCATTCAGATCTCGCTGAGGAAACCGCTTCATTAAAATATATCATTGGAAAAGAGTCGGAAATCGTAGAGCTTGATACGATCGACAGTATTTTAGCCG
The DNA here is from genome assembly GCA_022567695.1 of Candidatus Poribacteria bacterium. Taxonomy (GTDB): domain Bacteria; phylum Poribacteria; class WGA-4E; order WGA-4E; family PCPOR2b; genus JADFGN01. The sequence goes on from JADFGN010000198.1 coordinate 7,303, forward strand.
AGCTTCCAGTGCCAGACTTCATCAAAATCGATGTTGAAGGTTATCAGATGGAGGTTTTTCGAGGTGGACATATTTTCTTCAAAGAACACCACCCTATAGTTATGGCAGAACTCAAGGATTCTGCCGACGCGAATAAGGATTGCCTAAGAAATGTTGAAATGGATTTAGCCGATTTAGGCTATGACATTTACGAAATAAGGAAGTATTCGTTGAAGAAATGTCAGAATCTCGCAAAAGCAAGAAGGCGGAATTTCTTTTTAGTGAAAGAGGATTCACCCTATTTTTCCCGAATTTTACCCTTGCTGTGATTAAGTCAGTCATTGATGCATCGGTTCCAATGGAAATCTATCAAAACCTGTTGATTTTTATAACAAGCGATCAACCTATCAGACTAAGAAATCGTCAATATTTTTATATGGAAAATGTTGGTGTGAATAATCTACACTAGACGCTTAATTCAAAAAAACAAGGAGAAGAATGATGAAATTGAAATTTAGAGTATCTCTTATCTTATTTTGTCTTGCCGTTGTTACGGGATTTGCTTGCTATCCAACAGTGGCTAAAGCTCAAGCGATTGAAGATGGTTTGGTGGGGCACTGGACTTTTGATGAGAAAGATACGGATGCGAAGGTGGCTAAAGATGCGCTTGGAGAACATGACGGGGAGATAATGGGAAAGCCCGAAATCGTTGAAGGAAAAGTCGGCGAGGCGTTACGCTTCAACGGCAAAGAAGATTATGTTGTCATGGGCGCGGTAACAGAAGGGCAAGACTTGACATACGCCTTATGGATAAAAGTTGAACAACTTCCCGGAGCCACTAAAGTCATTATCTGGGATGATGACCCCCAAGGGGGAGGCGACTCATGGCTTGAACTGCTGGCAGATGGAACAGTTCAAACTCAAAGAGGCGGCGATGGTTTTGGCGTCTTCAAAACTAAAACACCAGTGGTGGCGGGTGAATGGACACATATCACATTCGTAACGGACGAGAAAAATGATAAGAAGATTTTATACATCAACGGGGAGCCAGACGCAGAGTCAGGCGGCAAAATCAATAATCGAAACACGAGAAGTCATGTTGTTGTTGCCGTGGGACATGACCGGAACGCTTTTATAAAGCCGCTTTACTTTGAAGGCGATATTGATGATGTTGCCATCTACCTCCGTGCTTTAAGTGCAAAGGAGGTCAAAGACAATATGGCACAGGCCGCCGCCGTCGATGCTGCCGGAAAACTTGCCATCACTTGGGGCGCAATTAAGGAAAGGCTCTAGCACAGGGATCTTAATATCGTAGGCGTCGAATCTTTTTCGCGAAAATTCAGGACTCGACGCCTACAATGTAACCCACCGACTTGCACTGATGCAATCCATTGCGTCAACCCATTAGAAGAGCGATAACAAAAGGAAAATGAGAATAATGAAGAATTTCACAAAAGTCGCAATAGTGGTCATCATTCTTGGCATTGGCGTTTTCACCCACATCATCTTTAATGAGATTCAAACAGTGGCTGCAAGCCCTTCAGATGCAGGAGCCTACGAATTGAAAGTTGGACAACCTTTCCCTAACCTCGTCTTGCCTTCTCTTTCTAATGGTAGCCCGCTCTCCCTTACGGCGTTTCGAGGACAAAAAGTTATCCTACACATTTGGGCGTCATGGTGAGCGGGATGTCGAAAGCACGTGCCCGTGTGGCACAACGCAACGAAAGAATTACAGGCGAGTGGAAAGGTGAAGATGGTCGGAATCATTCCGGAACAGCACCCGGATCGGACTCAGCTTTTCATGCAGTGGAAACAGATGGAATGGCCAGTGATGGTCGATTCTCTGAATTTACTTGGAGTGTCGGCGGTTCCTATCACGATGTTTATTGATGAGTCCGGCGTCATTCGCGCTATCCGACCTCGATTGGAGGATGTCGAGGCGTTTGTGGAACAGAAGGGTGAAGCACCTGCAGCGACGGAAACTTTGGAAATTGCCCGCCCCGATTTGACGCGGTTAGGCAAAGCCGCCCATCAAGGGACACCAGAAGCTTTGCGATCTTATGGCGATGCCGTTGCTTTGTGGGAAGAGAGTTCCAAACTTACCCAAGCCATTGAAGCGTATCAACAGGTGCTTGAAAAGGAATCTGATCACGGCCCGACGCACTTTCGGCTGGGAGTTGTCTATCGCAAGCGATACGACTCCAATACCCGACAAGCGGCGGATTTCAAGCAGGCAGTGACGCATTGGGCGCAAGCCCTTGACATAGACCCCAATCAATACATCTGGCGTCGTCGAATCCAGCAGTACGGCCCGCGTTTGGACAAGCCATATTCATTCTATGATTGGGTGACAACCGCCCGAAGCGACATAGAGGCGCGAGGGGAAACGCCGGTGTCACTTGTCGCGGAACCGGGCGGCGCCGAGTTTGCATCTCCCACCAAGCACTTCGAGCAGTCTAAATCCCTTAGAGAAGAGCCGGATGCACAGGGGCGCATTTTGCGCGATGCGTCAGGTTTGATTTCTGTTGAAACCACCGTCGTCCCCGCTGTGATTCAACCCGGTGCCTCCGCACGAGTTCACGTGGTTTTCCGCCCGAATCCGAAAATGAAGGCGCATTGGAATAACGAAGTGGATGACCTTGTCTTTTTTATCCAGTCACCCGAAGGATGGAAAGTAGACCATAACTACCTCACCGTTTCAAATCCTCTTCAGGCAGTCAGCCAAGAAGCCCGGAAAGTGGAATTTGAACTCAAGAGTCCAACTGACTTTACGGGCCCGGTGACCTTACCCGCGTATGTACTTTACTATGTTTGTGAGGACATCAACGGCGTCTGTCTCTATCGGCGTCAAGATGTCCCTATTACTGTTGAAATGAAGGTAAAATAGCTTGCCTTCGAGTTGATTGTTCCATTCGTCGTCTATCCATCTGTTCATTTGGTGTGAGCTTTTTTGCGACTATAGCACAGTTGTTTCAAAAAAGTCGAATACAAAGCACGAAAGGTCGTGCCAGCAAGAATGGCTTTGGAGATTCCGACGAATGCATTCAACACTGGCAAAAGCTTGAGAAGCAGGGATCGAGAGCATGGCTCCCGATGCCCTGTTTTCCTGTGGCCACTGTGAAGGCTGGACCCTTACAGATTGGATTTTCATCCATTGGTCCACCGCCATGTTGAGTTTCTCCCTTTGCCAGGATGGACTACCATGTTCCAGTATACGGTAGCACTAACAGGATATCCGACACGATTTCCGACGCTATAATTGAGTCATCCACAGGCGTGAATGTCAACGTCAATGTCAAGTCACTTGGAATCTCTGTTGGCTCTATCGATACTGCAAGCTGTATTTTGTTGTCTTGATCATCAGTCCAAGAGAGTTCTTCATCCAAGGCCACCAATCCCTCCGATGTCAACAAGAACACGGAACCATCGCCAATGGATATATCTGTGAAATTATAAGGGAACATGGTCACCGAGCGCGATTTGCTGGGTGATCTGTTGTTTATCATAGTCGGCGAGTGCTTGCTGTAACGTCCACTCCTGCTCACGTCGGTCATACTGGCCCAGTGTCGCAGCAAGGGACGCTCCTTGATTGAGCACCTGTGCCAAGTTCTCAAGCACTTGGGCTTCGGCATTTACCGCGTCGCCCGGATTAAAGTCACCATCCGCAAATCCATAGACGGTTGGAATCAGATGTGCTGGGGCGGAAAGCGCTTTTATCACGCTTGCTGCATCCTGCATCACAGCTGCCTCGATCGTCAGCGCCTCGCTAGTTATCTCGTAAGCCGAAAGGCCGCTATCAATAAGCTCTGTATAGTGGTCATAGCGTTTGCCGGCGCTTTCCAGGCTGATATTTAGAACATCCTGATTTGCATTTGCCTCATCTATGGCTTTCTCCTTAATCGTCGTCATCAGACTCAGGATATTCTGTTCGTGCGTGGATCGCAACACGGCCAGTTCCTCCGCGTCCTGTTTCTCCAACGCACTAAGCAGCGCCGAGCCGAGCTGACTCAAGGTAGATGTCATGTTCTTGGCCTGGGCAATCATGGTGGAAAAACGATAATGCGGAACAGTGGTACTCAGACTGGTAACCACGCTCGTGATATCCGAGCTTGATGCCGCCGCGCTAACCAGTTGTGCCGGGTCAATCGCCGCTTCGTACAGGGACAGCGCCGTGGCAACTCCATCGATGGTCAGGCAATGCCGAATCTTGTACAGCCGATCCGCCACCCGTGTCCAATAGTCCATGAAATTGGTATTCTCCATCACGCAGAAATAGGTGTCAGCGGCATTAAGCGGTAGGTTGGATAACAGCGTGGAATCGTCGGAGGTGTAGCCGACATTCTCGAGTTCGATGAGAAAGTCGGGAATATGAGCCTCGGGCGCATCGAGGATGTC
>JADFGN010000728.1 GCA_022567695.1 Candidatus Poribacteria bacterium
GACCAAAGTGTGATAGTGTTTCTCACGGTAAGCCGCCAACCAGAAGAGTTGCAGATGCTACTCGAAGCGGGCGCCGATGATTACCTGATCAAGCCGATTGAAGCTGAATTTTTAAATGTACGGTTGGCGATAATCGAACAGCAAGCCAGCAAACGAATCGAGCACAAACGGGTAGAGGCGGCATTGCGAGAAAGCACCGCCACAAATCGCGCCCTGCTGGAAGCCATCCCGGATACGGTTTTTCGACTAGACAAAGAGGGTACTTTTTTAGACTTTATCCCGGAACAGGGATTCAAGACGTTACTCCCAACAAGCGAATTCCTTGGGAAGAAAGCTAGTGAAGTGCTGCCACCAGAGTTAGCGAAGGCCCGCCAGCAATCAATAGAGAAAGCCTTACAAACGGGAGAGGTACAAATCCGCGAATACCCGCTTGAAGTCGAAGGGAATATTCGTCATTATGAGTCTCGTCTTGTTGCATGTGGAACGAATGAACTCCTTGCGTTTGTACGCGACATTACCCAAAAAAAGCACATTGAGGATGAATTACGGCAGGCCAATGCATCCCTTGAAGTTCAAGTCCAGACGGGCGCCGAGCAGCTTAGGCTGGTAAATCGGATCGCTGCGGAGATCTCATCCATCCTAGACCTGTCGACCCTTTTGAATCGAGTGGTGAGGCGTTTCCATAGTCAAGATCGCTGGGCCGTAGTCGGTCTAGTTGAAAGTGATTGGCTCATATTCAAATCCAATGATGATGATTATGGTGAGATTAAGGGGTTCCAAGAGGCATTCCGAATACCGCTGGGTAAAGGTATTACGGGGCGTGTCGCGGCGACAGGCAAAGCGGAACTTATAGCAGATGTTAGCCAAGATGCGGACTACGTCAGCATAGAGGGAGAACCGACACGTTCTGAATGTGTTCTGCCTTTGAAAATTCATGGTCAGACCATTGGGGTTTTAGATGTTCAAAGCCGTAAAGTTAACGATTTTTCCGATGATGATTTTCAGATCTATTCCTCGCTAGCCACGCATCTTGCCATTGCATTAGACAACGCCCTCACGCATCAACGACTGAGGGCGCACACAAAGCAGATTGAAAGCCTGCATGAGAAACGGCGGACTGAGTATCAAGCCGAAATTAAACGCCAGCAAAAACTGCTCGAAATTAACCATCAAGCGAATCGACAACAATCGCTATCCGATACGGCTCGCGTGATTGTCGAAGGCCTGCGAGAACTTGGATTCGATCGCGCCGGGGTGTTTATCAGAGAAACCGCGAGCGAAGGCGTACACGGTTTGTGGGGCACGGATTCGGATGGGAACATCTATCAAAACGAAGACGAATTCTTAACAACCGATGACATTCCACCCACGGATGGATATTATGTTGAAGTGGATGCGCCCGAATTGAAAGAGATATTTGGTAGAGGTCAATCTGGGGGCTTCCTTAGCAGGGATCGAGATGACGGCATCTTTGAATCAATTTGGGGGTATCCGCCGCCATGCCCAGGATACTATCGACGAAGCGAACATGGGGACAATATCTCTTTGTGTGCCGCAGTGGAGAACGAAAGGATTTGTATTATGGCGGTTGACAACCACATCACGAAACGGCAGATTGATGAAGTCTCCGCGAATCTCTTAAGTCTCGTTGCAACACATTTAGGGCAAGCATTGGCAAACGCTTCGCTCCGTGAATCGCTCGAAGAAAGTGAAATCAGAAATCAGGCAATGCTGACGGCCATCCCCGATTTAATGTTCCGTGTTAGCAAAGATGGTGTTCTTTTGGACTATAAAACCAGTAAAGATAATCTGGCAATTGCTCCGGATGGATTGTTAGGTCAAAATCTTTATGAGGTGCTGCCCACAGAGTACGCTCGCCGGACGATGCATTACATGAATCAAGCCTTACAAACAGGTGAGGTGCAGATTCATGAGTATCAAATTGCCCTTCCACAGTCAAGCGACAACATACGCGACTTTGAAGCCAGGACGGTTGTTAGCGGAGAAGATGAAACCCTAACCATTGTTCGCGACATCACCGAACAAAAGCTGGCAGAGGCAAAAATTAAGGCATCACTGAAAGAGAAAGAGTCATTGCTGCAGGAAATTCACCATCGGGTGAAAAACAATCTACAGATCATCATCAGTCTGCTTGACCTGCAATTGGAGTCACGCACCGACCCAAAGGTACTCGCTGCACTCCAGGGGAGCCAGCACCGCATCCGCTCGATGGCTCTTGTTCATGAGCAATTGTACCAATCTGAAAATCTTGCTGAGATTGACTTTGCTCAATATATCCACGATCTGGTGTATAATTTGTTTGAAGCTTACCAAATGCCTTTGAATACTATCAC
>JADFGN010000199.1 GCA_022567695.1 Candidatus Poribacteria bacterium
CAGATGCACATCGAAAGGGAGTTCTGTATATCTTCTGATCGACTTAATGAGTTGGGGGCCTATCGCCAGATTTGGAACAAAGTTACCATCCATGACATCGAGGTGGATAAGCTCTGCCCCTGCATCAGCAACACGCACAACCTCTTCACCCATTCGACTGAAATCTGCTGCCAGCATTGATGGCGCAATTTTAATTTTTTTCTTCCTCAATGAACTCATCCGTTTTCACAATTTCGCCGTCTTCACGAACGACGAGTGTTGTCTTTCCAAAAGCTTTTACAGGAAGGTGACTAATCAATTTCCCGGACTTATACCAGCCATCGACGACAATTCGAGTGCGCCCGTCATCTATCAGGCTAATCTGCACATGCTTGAGAGGCACGCCCGTTTCCCGTACCTTATACCGAATCGGAATGAAGTATCCTCTGTCTGTTGCGCCCCGCGGAGAGCCGCTGAGTTCAAGTGTGACTGTCTGTCCAACCTGAATTACCGCCCCGGCACCAGGCTCGTGACTGATAATCGAACCGCGCGGAATTTCGGGATGCGGTTTATAGTTCTTGTTAATTCCAAGCCCATACAATCTGAGTTCGTCGCTCACCTCATCAATTGGCATACCTCGTAGATCTGGCATTAGCAACACTTTCGGACGCGCACCGAGACTCAACAGGAGATGAACTGTTCCCCCTCTTTGGTGCATGATACCAGGTGGAGGCGTTTGAGCAATCACTGTGTGGAGGTCTGGATACCGATCGGAATGTACCTCCGCAGCACGCCCTCGGCGAAAGCCAGCGTTTTTGAGAATGGCTTCAGCTTCCTCCAGCGGTTTACCCGTTATATCTGGCACAGGAAATGTCTCATTGCCTGCACTCAAGGTTACTCGGACCAATCGATTCAACTTGACTTGGGAATGTGCTAATGGATCTTGCTCAATGATGTATCCTTTCGGAACATCAGCACTTGGCTTCTTTTCAATGCGTTCTGTATCCAACCGCAGTCCCACTTCCTGCAGTTGCTGAAATGCTTGCCTGTAACTTCGACCGGCCAAATCGGGAACCTCAACCCCCTCGGTGCGAATCATCTTTGGGAGGATGATAAATCCTATGACCAGCCCAATACCGATCGCCACGATTAGACAAAGCAGCGCGACTTTGATGATTGAAAATAAAAAGGTGTTTGCGGACATTTTTAACCGATAATTGGTCTAAAGGAATCGATCACCTGTCTTCAGGTGATACCCATTGAGGAAATCAGAGGCAGCCATCTCCTTTTTGTTCGCAGGCTGCACTCGGTCTAACCGCAATACTCCCTCTCCGGTGAATACAATCAACGCTTTATCGGAGGTGATTTCAATTGTACCTGGGGAGCAATTACCTGAATTGGCATCATCGACGATACGACAGTCGATAATCTTCAGACGGAGGTTGTTTCCAAAGAACGTATACGCGCCGGGCCAAATCGCCGTACCTCGTATCAAATTACGAATTGCCGCGGCTGGTTTCTCCCAGTCAATGTGCCCAATCTCTTTTGTCAGCCGGGGTGCTTGCGTTGCAAGCGCATGATTTTGAGCGGTGTGTAGAGGCGGGCCTTGCATAGAGGCATTCTGTAATGCTTGAACTAACAGCGGTGTTGCTAAATGTGCAAGTCGATTCGATAGGGTCGTTGCTGTATCTTTGGACGCAATTTGAATCCGTTCTTGTAGAATGATATCTCCCGTATCTTCACCCTCATCAAGTAGCATAATAGTCACGCCGGTTTCAGTTTCCCCGTTGATCAATGCCCATTGAATTGGGGCTGCCCCTCGATATTTGGGAAGTAGGGATGGATGCACATTGATGCATCCACAAGGCGGAAGTTCCAACACCGATTTAGGAAGTATTTGACCGAAAGCAACCACGACAATTGCGGTCGGTTGAAGTGTCTTGAGTGTACGGATAAAGTCTCGACGTCGTACCTTTTCAGGTTGGTAGATCGGTAAACTGTGCTTGGCTGCAGCAACCTTCACCGGAGGCGGCTTCAATCGCACCCCTCTGCCGGCCGGGCGATCGGGTTGGGTCACGACCCCAATCAACTCGAAATTCTTCTCAATCAGTTTTTCAAGACTCGGAACGGCGAATTCGCTCGTCCCCATGAAGAGAATTTTCATGATGTGGTGCGGATTCAGGATTCAAGGGGTTGGCATCTTGTATTTTGTATCTTGCATCTTGTATCCTTTCCTTCTTCCACTTCTTCCTTCCGTTCTTCTAATAATTTCTGATCCTCGGCAATGAGCCGATCAATAAAAAGAATACCATTGAGGTGATCGATTTCATGTTGCACCACCCGCGCCATCAGACTATCCGCATTAAACTTGATTTTTTTCCCATTTGGCAACATTCCCTCGACTGTGATTTCCATTGCACGTCTCACGATGCCCCTTCGTCCGGGTAAACTCAGGCACCCTTCTTCGCCGAGTTCTTCGCCTATGGCTTCTGTAATGACCGGATTTATCAGCGCAATCAGCGGATATTCACAAAAGTGCGCCTCGATATCGACAATGATGACCCTTTGAAGTATGCCGACTTGTGGTGCTGCCAAACCAATTCCTTCGACGGCATACATGGTTTCAAACATATCCTCAATCAGTTGAAGCAAGTCATCATCGATGCGCTCAACGGCGGCGGCTTTTTGCCGTAGGATGGGAGCATCGTCTATTTGTAGTTCTAAAATTGCCATGAATTGTCAAAAATGAAACGTAATCTGAAATTCAGGAGATGAGGGCGGTGTTAGAATCGTACCTGAACAAGTGGAAGAACGAAACCAGACGAGTCTTCGATTTTCCAATCGTCTGCCTTGGCCTCTCGTAATGGAGGTGTAGATGGCGAGGATGAAGGTGACATGAGTTGTTCTGAGGCGTTTTTGTCGTGTGTATGCATCCAATCCCAAAGACCGATGAAAAGCGCAAACGAGACCGCGGTGGCACCGATAATTTTAAAATCTGTCCCTGTGAGTTCAGGGGCGAACTCTTTTTTCTGAATCATTTTAACTCCTCGCATAGCGAGGAAGCTGTGCATGGCAGTGAATGGTAGCGCAACAAGTGTTATGATTTCAAAACGACGCAACGCACTTTCGTGGTATACTTCCGCCTGCCGTTGCCTGCGGGGCGATTGTGTTTGTCTAGAAGGCTGTTGATATTGTTGGGCAGAAGCCCGCACCGATATCAACATAACGCTCAAGAGAAGAAAGGAGAGCAACTTAGTTTTCAACCTGTTTTGCGGCATCGTAATCACCTCGATTTCGGATTAAGTGAACGATAAGCATGCCGGCTCCAATGCATACGGAAACGTCGGCAACGTTAAAAGTGGGCCACCACCAACCGGTATTTTCAATCCCGAATTGCAGAAAATCGATGACTGCGCCGAAGCGAATCCGATCGGCGAAATTGCCAAGTGCGCCGCCAAGCAAAAATCCAAGCGCGATTTTCATCCATAAACTATCCCGGAAGTGGCGGTAGTACACAAAAATCAGTGCAATTGCGAGAATCGTCACGATGATGAGCATCACATTCTGTCCGGGCATAAACCCAAACGCCGCTCCATTATTTGTGTCATGACGGATGTTGAATATCCCTTTAATGACAACACGCCGATCGTGAAGCATGATATTTTTTTGGATGACCCACTTTGTCAGTTGATCGATTATGAACATCGGAAAAGCTACACCGACCAACGGAAGAAGAGATTTGAAGGTATGCGTTTGCGGCATCAATGATTTCCTTTTTAGACTATAAAGTTATGTATAAAATAGAAATGTCTAACACACCATAATAGGCCGTTATGCTAGTTTTTTCCCGATCCCTTGATTCATACGCATCCATTTTCTGGCTAAACCCGGATACAAGATTTGCGCAAAGCCTCACAGTTCGGCGGGAGCCTCACCCTCCCGAACGGTTGAAGTTTCATCTTTGTTGAATTCTTCCATCATTTCACCTACACTTGAAAAGCTGCCAATTGGCAGTTCCTTCAGAGCACTTTTGAGCTTTTCAAGAGCTCCCCCTTTGACTTCTTCAATACCTTCCTCTTCCTCGCGGCGTTTCCAGTAAGCGATAATTTCTTTATCAAGGTCCTCATTTGTCTTAGGCTTATAAAGAATTCCGTCTTCGGTAAGCATCGCCTCAATGTAATCTCCAACCTGAAGGTTCAATTGCTTTCTAATTTCCACAGGAACAGTAATTTGATAGTTCTGTTTTACTTTCACGATCGGCATTTTAGTTACCTCCTAGATTCGCCTGAAGTTTCTTCCACCGCGCATCAACATCTGTGATGTCTGGAACCTCAATCTGTTCCATCCACTCCCCAAGAAAAATACTTGCAAACTTGTCCGCTGAAGTATCCTCGCGTTGCCTAAAGCGTGCATGAATCTGTTCAGCGAAAAATGGAGTGATTGGTGCGAACCGTTGAACTAGAACATGTAGGATTTCCCACAACGCTGTTTGCCCGGATCTCTTTTCGCGTTGGTAACGATTCCCGTCGCATTCCTCATCTTGCGCTGAAGTTTGAAGCCGTCCCTTTAATATCGGCAGGTAAAATTGTTGGAGATCAGATTCACAGAAATCTTTCAATATGCGCCACACCCGATAAAAATGATACTGCTGATAGGCGTCGTCTACTGTCTGCAAGATCTGGTTTGTGGCAGATAGTGCCAACGCATCTAGAGGGAGCAACATCTCTAAAGGAAGTTTACACCGACTCGGCTGAAAATCTTCCAAGTCATTTAGCATTGTAAAAATTAGGGTCCGAACTTTGTGATATTCCTGCTCGCAGTCATGGGCAAGGGCATTCATCGACTGGCTGTCAAAATTGGGATGGACGCCTAGTATCCGAAGAACATCCGCTGGATATTTATCAATTAAATCCTCAACCACTTCCGTAGATTGAGTCTCCAACGACTCATTCGGGATGGGAACCAGTTCTAAATGCTTAAATGGAAGCTTATTGTGGAGCGCAATCGAGGTTAAGACAAGGTTGGCATACCATTGCGGAAATCGATCCTTTGAAAAAAAGGCAACATTGACGTGCTCGATATTGGTTTTCTTCACATCAGATCTGTTGATTATATCGAGTAACATTGCGAAGCGTCCTTCTAAGAGTGCTGATTCTTTTTGAAATTCTTTAGACTCGCAGTGAGAGCATGAGATATTTGAAGGCAACAGATCACCAACACTCAGTTTGAACCAAACATCGGTACCTCGACGAGAGGTAATATCGCGAACAGCCTTGAGGACACGTCTATCAGAGAGGTAATTATCACACCTTTCACACTGAAAAATAGGAAGCGGAATACTCCAGCCCCGGTGGCACGAAACACATATATCGGGTAGGTCTTGTATTATCTTTTTAATCCATTCGGCATTCGTCTCACTATAATCTCCCCAACATTCATTTGAATTAAGCAAGCGGTGTCTCAATTGATTGTTATCCAGTGAGAAAATCCATTGTTGCACAGGTCTATATAATACCGGGGAATCACATGTCCAGCAGTGCGGGTAGGGAATCTCTTCTACACCTCCACAGATAAAGTAACCTCGCTTTTCTAGTTCTAACGCAATAAATTGACCCACTTCAGAAACATCCAATCCACAGAACAGATCTGCATCGTCCGTTAACCGTCCGGAATCGTCAACGACAGAAAGGATGGGTAAATCCAGTACCTGTGCAATTCGATAATCCGCCGGATGATGACCGGGAGCGAGATGAACCAAATCGGTTGGATAGGGAGACTTGCCATAAGTATACAAATCCTCGCTTTCGGGAAGATCGGGAACGAAAACAATCGATAGATCAGTTCCTAAAAATGGATGCGTACAAGTGTAATCCATCAGCTCATTAACGTCTAGCTCTTCGATGAAAGTCACATCTTTACGACACACCTTCGGTAGGTAATTGCTCAGGTCTTCCTCTGCAAAAATGATAAACTCTCCGGCCAACTCCGTGATGAGATATCGACTATCTTTCTTTAACCCAAGTGCAACACTCCCTGCAAGACGCCAAAGATCTTCAATCCATACGCCGATGGAGATATTCTCGCCCATCTCCTCTAATCCCTGGCTAATCGGAAACTTTACGAATCCCGAAAAGACTTTAGACCGCCGAATTTTAATTTCGTCCTCACTAAGAGCGATATTACATTCTCGACACCAATGACCGAGCTTTCGATCTTTGTTTAAATAACCGAGATTACGTAACCTGGTGAAGGTGTTAATCAATTTCGATTCATATCGAGAGTCCAAGTTTTTGCTTGTACTCTTCCAATCTCCAAAAACCCCGAGTGCGTGGAGTTGTTGCTGTCGGAATGCCAATTGGTGTTGAAAACGGCGACGGCAGCGCCTACGAAGCTTCAACGAATCAAGAGAACCTTTGTGGGCTTCGTTGAAGACCTGCCTTTCAATTGCTAGTGCGTAATTATTCCAAGAAGGCGTATACACGACACCTTTGCCCTGCATCATTTGCACTTTGAGAAAAACATCTTGATGAATTTTGCATTTAAACGTACTCAGTTTGAAGTTATGAATGGCTGCGGGCATTTCTTGGATGATGAAATGTTCGGTTCCGGCGCGTTGAAGGAGCCGAGCGTATACATCTCCCTCTTGCCATTCCTTGAGTATTGTTTTTTCTGCAAGGAGGTCAGAAGAAGGTATAGTGGATACAGACACTATTGCTTCGTTCATTGTTTTCTTCGTGTAGGAGTGGAATCTCTTCTGCGAAGAGAGGTTGGGTGAATTGACAAGAAGAGCTTGCCAACCTTTCTCAGACACCGATCTCGTAGCATTAATGAGGGATGATTCCTCAGTTTATCACAATGCTCCGATTAGAATGCGTCTAAGCACCTGTAAGAAAAAAATCAAGATGATTGGAGAAATATCAATACCGCCAAAATTCTTCGTCACAGGACTGAGAAGTTTACGAATCGGGGCTAAAGCAGGATCAACAAACTGACCAGTAGTCCAATAGATTCGTCGAACAATCATATTCTGAGTATTATGAACAAACCAAGATAATATTATATTAACGAAAACAACAATCGAGTAAAGCCGAATAGCTTGACTCAAGAGATCTATCAATAAATTCACAAGCGCAATTCCTTTGAATTGTAAGAACTTCGATTAAATCCCGCACCAACAGGGAGTGCGAAACTCTGTTTTCGCAAGCGTATTCAATTAGCGAGTTCTTCTGCGCGGTTGGTTGCAGCCGTCACTGCATCTGTGATAATCGCCCGTAGGAGGCCACGTTCCAATTCGTATAAACCCGCGGTTGTCGTTCCTGCGGGTGTTGTTACGCGATTTTTCAGAATTGAAGGGTGTTCTCCCGTCTGCTCAACCATCCGGCTTGCACCTAGCACTGTCTGAACAGCGAGTTCGTGGGCATCTACACGAGACAGCCCAACATGTACGCCGGCATCAGCAAGTGCCTCAATAAATAGAAAAACAAATGCGGGGCCACTGCCGCTTAAACCAGTAACAGCGTTGAGATGCTTTTCATCGATAACCAACGATTTGCCGACAGCGTTAAAAATAGCTTGTGTCATTGAAATGTGGTCATCTGTTGCGGTACTGCCTGAAGCAATCGCCGCCATTCCGGTGCGGACAGAAACCGCGATGTTTGGCATCACACGAACAACGGGGGGAGGAGGGGATGAAAAATAAGATTCCAGTTGTGCGGTTGGTACACCTGCTGCAATGGAGATTAGCCACTGAGACGAGGGGTGAATCGCTTGAGCGATTTCCGAGAAAGCATTGGGAACATTGTTCGGCTTTGCTGCATATAGAAAAAAATCTACCTGATTGACAAGTTGAGAGATGTCTGTCGCGGGGTTCACACCGAGGTCTTCGCAGAGTTCATTCACTTTCGGTTTGTAGATGTCGGTAATCCATACCCGCTCACTGGGAAGCACAGTCCCCACGATACCTCTGACGATAGCCTCTCCCATATTTCCAACGCCGATAACACCAAATCGAAGTTCTGCTTTTAACAATATGATACCCTGTTATTTAATTATAATTTGACAAATTTATAGGCGCAATTTTAGTGGCTTGGAAAGGATGAGAGTCATTAAATATCAATTCTCACGTTTCCCAAAAATCGCCGTACCGATTCTGACTAGATTTGCGCCCTCTTCAACGGCGACCTCAAAATCATTCGTCATTCCCATCGAGAGATATTCCATCTCAACGTTTGGAAATTGTTGCTCTCGAATTTTTTCCTGAAGTGTTCTCAGCAATACAAATGACGGACGAACCTCTTCCGGATCGGGTAAGAACGCCCCAATTGTCATGAGTCCTTTGATCCGGACGTGAGCGTAATCCAACGCATTCTCCATGAAACCGAACACCGCATCCGGCTCCAGCCCAAATTTACTCGGCTCGCCGGACGTGTTGACCTGAATCAGTACTTCTGTTCGGCGATTCAATTGGGCAGAACGCCGATCGATCTCCGCAAGTAGCCGCAAGCTGTCTACAGAATGAATAAGGTCAAAAATCGGTAATGCCTGTTTGACCTTATTCCGCTGCAGATGCCCAACGAGATGCCATTTAACAGGACCGTCAACCAGATCGTATTTGCCCTTCGCTTCTTGCACCCGATTTTCACCGATGTCTGTAATCCCTGCATCAATTGCTTCTACGATTACACTAACCGGCTTCGTTTTGGATACAGCAATAACCTGTATTGAATGCGCCTCTCGTCCTGCATGTTCAGCGGCTACGCGAATCTGATTTTGGACTTGTAGGAAGTTCTCTCGAATAGAAGCCAATCGTCGATTGCCTCTTTAGATAGGATAAGCTTAGACCAAAAGTGATTAAATAATAGCACATTTTGAGAAACGATTGCAAGTGCAAACCTGCCTGATTTACCCCCAGTTTTCAATGAGGGTAGTATTGATGGGCAGATGTGTGTCATCATAGTGAGAAAAGCGGTGCTGATAAGTAGGTGGACATAAGTTTTCGTAGCTAAACCCCTTGTGGGTGTTTGACAGGGACAAGCCCCTAGACTACAGGAATATCTGTCTGGGTACTTACCAGTCAACTGTGTATAGTGTATCGGTTCACGAATGTGAAAAAAGGGGTGTGGTTGGGTATGAAACATAATAGCTTCACAGCCCTGTGGTTAAAATCAACTCGCAGATTTTATTTGCCAAGCCACACCCCAAAATTGAGGATCAAGTCGAGGGGTTTGACAAGTTAGCGTCCAAGCAAATATGATAAAATAGACTTGCTGGCGATTGATTTTTAACCGACTTGATCCCCATTTTTCCACAACGGGTGGTTGTCAATTGACACTGACAAGCCTTTACGACGATTTGTCGGGTCCCTATGGCGAAATAGTTATGTTCAACAGATAAATATCTTCAATCCAGTGACATAATTGCTTATCAAATACATTGGGTCATCGAAGTTATCATCTCTCGCTACGTAAAGATTGAGTCTGAGTTTCAGCCTTCGATGATAGACCCCCTTTGGGAAAAACCCCGTTCGGTTGAGTTGCTTGAGTGTGGTCACATTCCCTTCAACAGTAAGTCCCGCGTTTTTGCAAACTCGGATCACAAACCGGATTTTTCGTCTCATAAACCATTGTATCAAGTATTGCCCACGAGCGAAGCCACGGTCAAAAATCAATACCGGCTTACTTCTCTTTGGTAAAGCCATTGTGGCTATTTTATTGACTCGCCAGCAGAACTTCTGAACGAGCGTGTTATGAGATAAATATCTCATTGACCGAATTTCAGAATTGGTGTAGATTTTGAAATAGATGACAATGGCGCGTTGACGGAAAGGTACCGCCGCAACAATCGCCTTAAAAGGGGAAATCAAATCCGTTTCATCTATCAGAATCGGTACCACTTTACCGCGGTTGCGATAGACCGCGGATAGCACAAAAGTCGCCCAGCGAGCCATCACTCGCTTTTTTTCGAATTTTCGGTCTAGGAATCGCAATAGCCGTTTCTGTTTCGTTTTCTCTGTTTTGACATCAACACCAAGATGGCGAGAAATTTCATTAATTCTGAATTTCGGACACGCTGCGATAGCTATGATAACCAGGATAAAGTTTTTCAAGCCCGGTTTGTTGACGATTGACTTGAAAAGTTCACCCGTTGTAGTTATTATTGGCAAAGGACTGACTCGGTTGCTATTGAGTCTTTTTCTTTTCATAATACCTCCTCCGGTTTTCTTTTGCGTCCAGAGGAGGTATTCTATCACATCACATCATAACCCAAAAGCCATCGTCTAACTCAGCCGCGAAGCTGACATCATTGGCAATCGATACGCCACCGGCCATAAGAGGGTGATGATTCTTAACCTAGGGTATCACTTGCTTTCTCACATCTAGTGGTTACAAACCCACATCAAATCAGGCTTCCATAAAAACTGGGGGCAAATCAGAATATCGAAGGTGTCAGGGCGGTAATGCAGAGCATTCAGAAGGCCGAAAGATTCCCGGAGCAGAAGGAGATTCAGATTATACCCGTCCTTGCCAGAATCCCATTTTCCGAGGAAGGATTAGAGGAGGAAAGCATCGTCGCCGCGATCCAAGACTTTCTGAATGAGACCCCTGAAAACCTGTCAAGCCAGCTTGTGATTGATGAAATCACGGTTTTTCATTCGGATCGGAATCTTGAGTTAAAAGAGGAATTGAGAATCGGCACTGAAGATACGCCGCTGCTTCGGGACTACCTGCGCCTCTTTTCGCATCTCATCCCAAAGGAAATCGTAGAGGAAAAAATCGATGACATTGTGGCAGACGTTAAGTCTCGAATGTGGGACGCGCCGGATGAAGTGGAAAGGAATTTGGAGGAATTGACCCTTAATAACCTTCACTATCAGAATCAGCTTTTCGGTAGAGAGTGTCTGGCTTTGCGTCATGAATAACAACTGTTAAAATTTGCAGAAAACCAACCTTGTGAGTCATAGCTTCTCTTCAAAGAAGACTCTGCCGCTTTTTGAGTTATTGGCTCTTATGCTCACAAAAAGCGAGAAGCCGTTTGTGGAAAATAGGGATCCAGTTGATCTGTCATTCAGATAACTGAGGTCAAATCGAGGTTTGGTGACTCGACAAAACTGCGATTTTCAATCAACTTGATCCAGTTGGGTTTTTGTGGAATCTATTTTCGGAGATTGATTTTTGAAAGAAAATGGAGATGTCAGCTAATTTATCAGTTTAGCTTAACCCCCACAAAACCACACTTTTCACATGATGACATGACAAACCGAAAATCTATCAACAAAGGCGAGGAAAGGCAAATTTAATTTGCTGCCCGCTGTCAAAACGGTGTGAAAAATACAACTCGCCTAACCGATATAAACTATAGAATCGGCGTTGAGTTTTCTCAAAAAAGCGTCTTAGGCCCACGCGAATACAACTCATGCCCTGTTGAGTGACAAACAGATAACAGATAACTACAACAAGCAGTCAGCGATCAATGCGGTCTGGGTTTTGAATTCGAGTTTCATGAAGCCGATGACAAACCATGTCATCACACACGTTAACGGCTCGGATAAATCCACCCATTGTCGAAGCTGGTTTTTCGTGGTATGATAAAGTCGAAATTTTTCTCTCAACGAAAGCTCCTTTCTCTTCTGTTTTTAAGGTATGGGAGTTAGACTCCCAAATGGAGCTTTCGTTT
>JADFGN010000200.1:0-1699 GCA_022567695.1 Candidatus Poribacteria bacterium
TTATCCCATCTGAATGGAATCCAATCTCCATTCGGTTTCTCACGGTGGACCGGAGAATAGTTGCATTTCTAGCTACAAATGGTATAACAAGCACATTCAAAGGATTAGTAATCCGAGCAAGCCTTGAGTTTCCTAACCGGAAAGGATAATTATCAGATTTTTATAATATGCTTTAGTTATGAAGTAACGCATCTTGTGCGACTGGGCTGCATATGCGGATTATTATAGTGTGGAGACGAAGTAATGGGCCAAAATGAAAACTGCGATATATCCCCCTTGGAGTATTTCAAGCCCGATACATACTGTGGCAAATTTCTGCAAGACTATGGGAAAACTATATCCAGAGTTTACCGTGAATACCGCCAGTCAGCCCATTATGACTACTACCCTTTTGAGGAATTGTGTCAGGATGTTGTGGTAGAACTCATGGAATCCCAAACAGTTGATTTCATGGGACATGGAATCGTAGCAAAAATCACAAAGGACAAGATTGTAGATAAATACAGAAAAATGATTAGCTACATGAGTGGCATGGCTAATCATCTGAATAACGATACCGACACCGAGTTAATTGATGAAGTACCTTCTCAGCATTTAACTCAATTAGCAGAAGCGATGGACGAAGAGAAGCGGAGAATCCTTGAAGAAGCGGTGCATCAGGTATGCACAAAACGTGAGTCACAGGTATTTAACCTGCGCTGATTGTGCAAATGAAGCAATGTCGATTCATCGTACCCGACTCAGCGTAGCTGATACAATCACACACCTGAACAATGCAGGGAAGAAACTCCCTTCAGAGGAGATGGCGGCGGAACAACAACTATCACTCCCTATATGGCAGAAGATAGTGAGATTACGGCTGGTCTGGGCCGCTATTTCTGCGGTAATATCTGGTGGACTGCTATTCGGTTATTTGCAATTGAGCGACAAACAACCTGATCCCATACTAAAACTCGCGTTAGCGGACCTACGCATTGGGAGTTACAAAAGTGCTCAACAACTGTTTGACACACTACCCGAAAAAATATCTGAAGATTCAACGGTCCAATTCCACCAAGGAATGGCGCACCATATCGAATACATCGCTTCGTTAACAGCACCTGAGCTGACACAACACCCCGAACGCGCGCTTGATATGTATGCGATCCTCCATATTCCGCCCAATACACGCACAATCGAAAACAGACCGAAAGAACCGCTTCAGCGTGCCAGCCAACATTATCGAAACGGCTTGAAAGCCGATGAACACAACATCGACGCATGGGTGGCACTGATGCTATCATATCTCAGAATAGGTGATCTATCTGAGGCCCAAGCAACAATGACCCGGATTGAATCCATACCCAAGATACAGAAGGAATCTGCAGTGTATCTCAACGCACAAGGTATTCTCCAACTCAGGGGAGCCAATCCTAATCAAGCAATTTCCTTATTTGAAAAGGCAATCCAAGTCGCTGAAGATCAAGAACAGCCATTTCTAGACCCGTACTACAATCTGGCGCTCAGTTATTCTCTACTCGATGATCCACAGGGACAGCAAAAAGCCAAAGTGGCATGGGAAAACTATCTTTTGCGGGATAAGAACAACGATTATTGGGCACTGCAGGCGTGGGAACAATACGAACAGGTTTGTGCAAAGCTCCAGACGGAGCCACGCGATGATTTAGCTGAATTCGTGGAAGTGGTCAATAACATTCAA
>JADFGN010000200.1:1709-11646 GCA_022567695.1 Candidatus Poribacteria bacterium
GCAAGAAAGCAGATGAAATCACAAATGTTCCCGACAATCCGGCGGACCGAAGCAACATAGGAAACCGGGTATTTTGGACATATAAACGCGATTATCTGATGCTCGAATTCCAGAACGGTCGATTGAGTCGAATTGCGCTTTTACCGGGGAATGATATGAGTGTATACAACATTCGGCTGGGAAGTTCGAGCAAAGAGATTGAAAGCACGATTGGGCTTCCGGCTCGCATTGAAGCTTCCACCAAAGGGAAAACATCCTGGTATTATACCCACCGGGGATTGACTCTTGAAATGCTTGATAGCCGGGTGAATCGGATTGAAATAACTCAGATTCAGATTGGAGGATAGACACAATGTCAAAGAAATCACTGATGTTCGTCATCATCACTGGTTTGGCCATTTGTGGGCTACGTCAAGCCTCAGCAGTCTCGTCAAAAGAAAAGGTCGCTTTCATTCAGGAACTCGATGCGCGGCTCTCTAACCCCGAAGAAGTGGGTATATGGATCAAGAAACATCCCGACATCGCCAAGGAAGTGTTTTATGAAATTGCATTCGATGAAGTTTGGGTTCGCATCCCCCCTGTATTTGGTGAACATCCAACATCTCTCACCAAAGAGAATTGGAAATGTTTAGAGTCGATTCGCGATGGTCTTGCACTATCGCCATCACATTTGACATGGTTGCAGAGTTGGTTCAATCGCGATGTGAAACGCCCCGTAATGCCTAACGAACTCCTTCCTTTGAATGATGTTACCAAACAGTTCGCCGCGCTTGCTAACATGGCAACCATGGAGGTGATTCTGGGGCAGTATCAAGATGCCGAAAGTCATCTGCAGGCAGCATTTTCTCGACTCGATGGAAATTTCCAACGGTTACTGATGACTAAAGACCCCATACGTTTAGATCATCTTGACAAAGAAATTCTACGCGAAGTTGGACACGCACTTAACATCTTAGGTATCTTAGATGTATACTTTGGTCGACTCAATAACGCAACGGAGAAATACGAAAAGGCACAGGCGATTGCAAGCGTGTTGGACGACAAGTTGCTGCTCGCTGATGTCACGCATAACATTGGAAGGCAGCACGAGCGTTCAGGAAATTTGAGAGAAGCAATCGATCGATTCAAGGAAGCCATCAAGCTATATAAGTCGTTAGAAAATCAAAGCAAATTGGGCGGGGCTTACATAAGTTTGGGAGCCGTTTATCTCGACCGTAAGCAACTTGACCTAGCGAAATTCTATTATGGGAAAGCGTGGAAGCTCTTTAAGGCGCTTGAAAACCAAGCTAGGAAGGCACAACTTCTGAATCATCTGGGAATACTATCAGAGATACAAGGAAATCTCCCATCATCTATTAAATTCTATAAACAAGCCATTCATTTAGTGCAAACGGCACTCCCAACCTATCCAAATTTCTCTGCACGACAGGCCGCGATACACAACCTCGGGATCGCTTATAGAAATAAAAACTACTTCGGTATGATTTGGGGGGCGCAGATAGAGATAGGATACGCTTCATGGCAAATTGAGGATACCCCTACCGAGCACCTGATGCGTGTGTTCTATGCATCGTTATCACCCAATGTCGCACTTGCAGCAGCGCTTAGAAAATCGCAACTCGCTTTGATTCAGAGCTCATTACCACGCAAGTCGCGTCGTGGATCAACAAACCTAGCCCATCCTCATTTTTGGGCAGGCTTTGTATTGATTGGAAGATTTTAGGATTCATTTGACGCCGTCTTCTTTTTCTCTTTGAACATGTGTGCTTTGAGAAAAACGTGACCCTCAAAGCCCATCTCCCCTCGCATGATCCGTCACTTCTTTAAATTGGTCTGGGTTTCTCCACTTCCACTTTTCCGCTCTCCTTATCGTTTCTGATCATTTTTTGGTGATCGAACGTCTCTTCCTTTATCTCAATCCCACTCAAACGCGAAGATCAAGGCAAACCCACAATCAATCAAGATGAACATCAAACGGTACAGCTCTTGTGTCTGAAGAAAAAAAAGCATTTCAAACGTCACGTTTTGTTATCGTTACACGGTATATAGGGTAAGTAACGTCAGTTCGACGTAAGAATTCTGTCTTATTGCGGATGCCGGTGTCATGAAGGGCATTGGGGAAATGGGGCACTGGGGCATTGAGGCATCGTGGGAGTTAAAGATTCAGGGGTTTCCACAAACCCGCATTATCACTACCCTCACACTTTGATTGATGCTTAATCCCAGTCGTGATATGGGTTTGACGTTGATTTTCATCAAAAGTATGACAAAGTAGAGATAGAAAGGGAAATCTGTAATGAGTCCACTTGAATGTGGAAAAGTCTCCACCACGTCACCTCGACAACCAGAATCCGTGAATATTGCTGTTTTCGAACATGTCTCAACCACAGAGGAATCGGAGTGGGAGTTCGCCAGACTTGGACAAGATCTCTACCGATTCTTTGACATTTTCAATGAAGCATTCTTCAACGGAAAGCTGACGACCCCAATCCTCTCTCTGGATAGTGCCCGCATCCGTACCGGGGGCACGTACCGTATTGGTCGAAACGGTTTTGGTGCCAAAAACCACATCAACATCAATCGGCGACATCTGGACTTGCCGATGGTTATAGTCCTTGCCATCCTTTTACACGAGCAAATTCATCAATGGCAGCACGAGATTACTAAAAACTATGGGAAACCACCGTACCATAATGTCGAGTTTTATAAGAAAGCAGATGAATTAGGGATTCCTGGCAATAAAAGGAATAAAAGGTGTCAACTACTAGGGATGAAGGCTCCATTCCTTACGGTATGTGAAGCACACGGCATTGACACAAATGGGGTTGTGATTCAACCGCCACCTGAATCCGAGATGAAAGGGCAGTCGAAGCTTAAGAAATGGAGCTGTGGATGCACGAATGTTCGAGTCGCTGTTGCAGATTTTCAGGCGGTATGCCTCAAGTGTCGTAGAAAATTCAAGCGTGCTTGATGAGGTCTGGGAAAAAAATGAAATTCTAGTTTAAACTGGAATTTCGGGTTGGATGATGAGGCGGTCTACAATTTTGGCGATCTGCTTTTTTAAGGAGGGAAAGCTTATCAAGAAAGGGGGCTACAGTTAAAGAGTAAAAGTACCGCTTTTAAAAGGGGACAGACAAAGAGGAGGACAGGTCGCTCGCCTAAAGTCGTACCTTTATGCGGTTTGACCGAAAGTATTCCAATCTGCCCGTCCAGTTATGCAAGCGTAGTGGTGGCCTGAGTTACGAGCTCGGTTGGTCACCAACGCTATAGCCGTGGTCGAGCTGCCAGGGGTTTTGTTTGTCCAGCCCTATGTTTGTGCTGGAATTGCTCCCGGCTGCTGTTTAACGGCGATTGTATTATGAGCCAATTTATACACCATGAAAATTAGTAATGTCAAGCACCATTTACAAAAACTCGCAAGCGTGCAAGCAATCACAACAGCCCACAAGCGTTTTCGCGTGGTACAGCGAAAATATCCAATAACAGAGAGGAGGTGATTAAGGATGACAGCATTTCACGACGAGGACCTAGAGCCGAAGCAAGTCGCACCAGAAAAAAAGAAGAAGGGATCTGATGATGTCTGGAAGTTTCTAGCAATAGCGGCGGTTATAGGAGCTATTGTGTTCGGACTTCTGCGGCAATCCCCGCAGTCTGAGGAACCCGTTTTGAAACAATCCCAAGAGACGGTGAAATCAGTTCAAGCTTGATTTCCATGGCGCACAAAAACGCTACGACGAAGCCTACACGCACAAGATAGAAAAAAGGCGATGGAAGCAACAGTTCGTAGAACAATACTCACAAACCCAAGTGACTAACGATACCGTCGAGGAGAGCTACGATGAATAACGGTATGGACTTTGATGAAGCGATGAGCGGTTATCCACCGCCTGAAGATGAAGCTGAAGTGCAGGCTGAGGAACAACAGTCTACCCAGCCCAGCCTAGATGAGCTTCAAGGGGTTTTTGGCGTGATTTTCAACGAAGGTCAGGCCAAGTACGTGAAGAAAATAGCTGGCATCCCTTACGAGATAAATATGGTGACGATTCTACAGAGCGAGGACGGAAAGCTGTTGCCGGCTATAGAAAAAGACGTAATCCCTCAGCAATTCAGCGTCACTGGACACGGTTATCCAAAACTAATTGTGGAAGGCGTGGAACTCATACTACCCTCCTGCGCAAGAGATTACCACAAGGAGATTATCTTCCGCGAAGGTAAAACCATACAGGTTCTACATCCCATGATGCCCGTCGAGGAAGCAGTACAGTGCCATTACGGCGATTACGTTTGTCCAATCCACGCTTTCGAATTTAAAACATCCAAGAAAATTGTTTGTGTGGACCATCTCGCCGAATACTGCGAATACTTGGAGAAGTCTGTTAGGTATAGCTCAACAAGACGCCTATCCCAGAAGTTGCTTGAGCTCATCGGTCTTAGAAAGCCGCGTACATACAAGAAATCCGAGAAGCAGTACAGGCGGTGGAGAAGTCAATTGAGGACGGCACTTACTTAATCGAAGAGGCGGCTCGCGGCGACTACCCGTTTGCGCAACTGATAGGCATGGGAAAAAAACTGATCAGGGAACCAGCGATCTTCGCTCTTAATTTCTCTGATACCACCAAACAAGTCGTCATCATTGGTGGACAAGGCTGCGGCAAGTCCCAACTGGCCCTTCAGAAAGCATATATTGGCATCAAGCGCAATGTAACACCGTATGTTATCTTTTCGCCTCGAAAAGATTTTGCGGTGCTAGCTAAACTGTTCCCAGGCCGAGTGCATTATGTGAGGTGGTCGGATCTGCCGATTAACCCCATCTATCACGGCGGGGTACAAAACGAGGACGTGTATCGCACGGGTAGTGTTGAAATAATTAAAGAGACTGGGTCGATGATAGCGTCTGAGGCTGTCCTGAAAGATATCATGGACCGTGCTGTTGGATTGGGCGTGACAACGTGGCGTGATTTCGTGTCGTATGCATTCCAAATAAAGCCCAAAGAACTGGGAACGAGCGCCGCGTGGCTGGATAACGTAAAGCGCAAGATAAAACAGCTCGATAATCAGTTCGGTAAAACAGTATTTAGGGCAATAGATAACACGCATTTGCAACGAATTCGCAAAGAGGGAAAGTCATTAATCATCAATACGTTCGGCGTCCAAGATGAAGGATATATTCAAAAGCTATTCCTTCATGCGTACACCTGCCCGATCATCGAAGAGATCGATGCTAGTACCAAACCCTCTACAGAAAACGAAGTCGACTTCACGTTCGATGAATCACAAAACGCACTTCTACAGAAAGATCCAGACGCTCAGTACGTACGCAGGTTCATTCGAATGACTTGCAGGGCGTACAGGATCGGCATCCTGCCAATCGCCCATAACCTTAGTGGCATAGATCGTGATAACCTCAACCTTGCGGCCACCAAGGTAGTGATGGCCAGCGGCGAACAGGATTTGCTGATGCTCAGAGAAACACTTGGCAACGCGTACCCTCTAGCCAAGGGATTGATGCCGCGTGAGGCGATGGTCCTACTTCGGGAACGCATTAGACAGGCACTTAAGATTCGCACGTTCAACAGCCCCGCATCTTTCTTTGAGATCCCTGACCCGCAGTTCCTCTAGGAAATACATGAACGAGCTTATTTCCATCCAATTTTTCCAGAAGGTGCTATTGCCTCGAAAAAAGGGTAAGAACAGCGTTTTCCTATGGCCTGGTCCAGTAGGCCAGGTTTATTATCTGGAGAAATACAAAACCTGTATAGGTGGGGAGAATCCAAGCGGATCCGGTAAGCACACGATCTCCATCCATCTACGAAAGGAGCAACACCATGCGCCGTAACAATGCAACAGCAAAAACAAAGCTTACCCTGAAACGCAAGGTGAGTTTTCAGGTCACTGAAGAAGAGGTTCTAGAGATAACTGAAGAGATGAGTAACCAACTGCCTCCGCCACCACGCCAACGCCGTAATGTCAGTGGCGGCAATCCACATAGACGCGTGT
Organism: Candidatus Poribacteria bacterium; assembly: GCA_022567695.1. Taxonomy (GTDB): domain Bacteria; phylum Poribacteria; class WGA-4E; order WGA-4E; family PCPOR2b; genus JADFGN01. Next base: position 7,707 of record JADFGN010000200.1, read on the forward strand.
TGCCCAAAGGCAAGCCAGCTCAGCAAAGACAACAAAGAAAACAATTGCCGCCACCGGAGAAACATCAGGTGCGGAAACTGGTAGGCTCCATATCTGCTGATACGCTAAGACAGCTCGCGCAGCAACAAAACCAACCGCAATTACAAGCGGTGCCCGATATTTACTTGGACCTATTGAAAAGGAAGCAATCCAAGCAGAAGGCGCTTGATGCACCCAAGTCTATAAAGGCGCTCCCAGCACCCAAACGAAAACGGAGGAAATAACGATGAAATATAAGAAAGACAGAGAAGATAGGGATGATTTTCTTGACGATGACCTTTTTCTTGAAGAAGAGGAAGATTCGGATGGGGACTTATCGGAAGGTCCTCTTCATCGCGATGAAATCTGGAACCTTCCTTCTCATAACGATGAATCTTTCAATTTTGGCCCTCCTCCTTATGATGACTTTCATTCTCATCCCGCAGATCCTGATTTTTATCTTCGCGAAAAATCACAGCCCAATTTTTGGAGTGGTTATATCCCGACCAATTCCCTCGAACCATCAGAAAGAAAACCGCCCAAAAGAAAAAGGGTTCCTGAAGATGACGAAAAAACGAAGGGAGGAAAAAGGAAAGGGGCTCAAAAGCAACGACAACGAGGAAGAGGCAGTACGACAGATACTTTCCCTGACAGCAGCCCGCCTCCGGACGGCGGTGTATCGTCTCTGGACTTGATCAATATCTCTCACCGTCCAAAGCCCAAACCTATGAGCAATATATTTGGGGCCTGATGTTCGGCGCCGAAAAAGAAGCATTCATCGATGAACTCGCCGAAATGGACCCAGAGAGTGCCGAATCGATACTTGACAGATACCCAAATCAAACAAAGGAGATGTATCTCGAAAGAATGTCAGACGACAAATCTCATGACGAAGGAGGCTATACTGAGCAAACAGATGAAGATGATGACAGTGCTGAATATGACGAAAACTATGATCTCTATGGCGATGAGAAAACTGATGAACACGGTGTTACTGTGAACCCAGAAGAAGTAATGCAGCATACGAATGGTTGGCTGGCTGCCACCAAAGATTGGGGGGACAACGATCCCGATGGTGATGAAGAATCAGACGATTGGGACAATACAGATGATGACGTTTATGGCTCTGATCAAGACACCGACCGGGATGATGATTCTGAGGACGATGCACAAGAAGACCACCACTATTACTTCGACCAAGAATCAGATCATGACGAGTCAGGTAACGATGAAGGAGAAATGGAAATGGACGAATCCGAGGGCTATCGGGATACTGAGTATTCGCCCGATGATGATTTCGACCAGCACATCGAGGCTATCGCGGCTGAAGCCGGTGATGCTGACGCAGAAGGCGATGTGGATGCTGATGTGGACGCAGAAGCCTCAGATGGTGACGCAGGTAGCAATGCTGAATACGATATGGATATGGACATGGAAGCCTCAGACGCAGGTAGCGACGATATGGATATGGACATCGACGGAATCGATATGGACTGGGATCTAAATCTGGACTACGGCGATTACGATTTTGATGTCGACTATAACTACAGTTGAGGGGGTAATCAGATTGAAGAAGAAACGCATCGAATTTCAGGTCGATGAGCAACTTTTTAGCTGGATAAAGCAGTACTGCAGATCGGACCAATCAACGACAAGCGACGTGCTGCGACGGCTCATAGAAAACTTAAGGAGTAAGGAGCAACGCCGCAATAAAACCGCACGCGCCCAAAAAACCTCACCAAATCAATTACCCCTTTTTTAGCGATGCTGTAACCGCCAGACCATCGGCAATAGGCTCACATTATCACAAGGAGAGAAAGTATGGCTACAAAACTCGAATACAGTATTCTCCAACTCGTCGGTGCCCTCGGAGACGAAACTTGCGGCGTTCGCTTTATCGCTGTTGAAGCGTTACAGGCCATCAGTACACCCGAAGCTTTGCAAGCCATTGAACGCTATAAAAAACACGAGTCGGAGCGGTATCAACCCTCACATCTATACAACGAGTAGGCTTGAGTACAGTATGGCATGATCTGAGCACCCACAGTTTGCCGATTAGCGATAGGAATTATTTTGGGATTTGAGAGGTAATTTACTAAGAAAGTGTAATGGTCAGATACATGTTGAAGTGAGAGTTAGCCACCGATGACACAATAGCTTGACTCTTCTCTGTGATACCTCTGAGTCCTCTGCGTCTCTGTGGTGAAAGTTGGACTTTAAGATGTTGTTGACCAATACATAATTTACTAAGAAAGAGAGGTTTTTGAGATGAAAGTGCAAAAAAAAGGCTTGATCTTTTTTGCGGGATGTAATAGGATGTTAGGCAACAAGTTTTCTGAGTTTTTGCTTATAAAATGGAAAAGACCTCCGAACTTGGACATCCGGAGGTCTTTAAAAAGAAAAAACTGTTGCAGGAAGGCCCTGATATAAGTCTTCTTGCACTGGGGGCTTTTTGCCCATTGAAGTTTGATATTATAACTTAACTTTACATTCAACGTAAAGATAAAATTATCAGATTCAGCGTAAAGCGCATTGAAATCACACAACAAAGAGAACAACCCAATAGAATCATCAGATGACGAGCCAACGCAATAGGCACAGAGATCCCTTGCTGAATATTAAACCCTCAGTGTCTCTGTCAGGCACAAAGCAACGTGCAACTTCTGATAAGCGCAACCTCTCTGTCCTGTTTTGTGCAGAACAACCCAATGTGTATCTACGGGCAAAAAGCCTCCTTTACCCCCATGCCAGACAAGGAGGCTATTTCCATGTCGAACAACAGCAGTTCGGTCACACTCAAGATTGGATTATATACCCCCAAAGAGAAATGGATACAAACTGAGCTTTCAAGTGTTGCGCCCATTATCGCTCAACATATTGATGAGCCCACTGGAATGTACCTTTCACTTAACCATACGACTACAGGAGCGGACTATCGCTTTCAACCGTTATGGGATTTTGATGATAAACTTTCTCCGGCCAATGCACTTAATGATTCACGAAAATTCGTCGAGACGCAACTCATTAAAAGAGGCATCCCAACCGATGATTTGATTCCTTTCGCTTCCGGACGCAAAGGGATACACATTGCATCACGCTCTCTGCTTTCACCAAGAGATGATTGGTACGCTGTCTTTAGTCATATGACATTAAACCACTGGTCACAGGAGTTTCCGACCTTAGATGGTGGTATCTATCAGAATCGTGCATTGATACGCGCACCGTTTTCTCGCCACCCCAAAAGCACTTTTGCCAGAAAAAAACCGATTCCCTGGGAGATGTTCTGGAGAGGAAGTTTCAAGGATATCCAGTCGTGGGCACAAGAGCCACTGACCGATATGCAGTGGGCTGAAATTCAATCCCTGGTTATCGAAAGCCTACCAAATGACGGGCAAATGCCAGCGTATTGGATACCATTTTCCGAAGGACTGGTGCTAGATTTTCGCCGGCATAAACTGACAAAAGCCGCTATTAAAGAGGCAAAGCCCATTGTTGTCCGTCGCAGATTCCGGAATGACTGGGCATCTCTGCTTGATAATGCCGGTTTAGAATACCGAGAGCGAAAAACCAGGCAGGCCGGGAAGGTCTTTACGCTCGAAGAATGTCCGTACTGCCAAGCAAAGCACAAAGCCTACGTGACCCCTTTCGGAAAGCTACGATGCTTCCGCACCAGTTGTGAGGCACATGAAGGCATATTCCCACAGGTCTGGACACAGTACCTTGGCATTGAAATTGAGTTTGCTGATGAACAGAACAAACCATCACAGCCGACTTGTGAAACAGAGAATTTGGATAAAGCGACTGAGGCTTCCGCTCAGTTGAGAAAGGAACTTGAGCGTATCCATCACCTCAAACCTAAAACCGCTCTGCTCGTGACGGCCACCCCTGGCATTGGTAAAACCACTCATGCGCTACAACACGT
>JADFGN010000201.1 GCA_022567695.1 Candidatus Poribacteria bacterium
GCTAACGACCCCGCTGTGCGTCATTGTTTGTTTTGCGAGGTGGACGTTTTAGACATTTCGTCTACCTCACCTGAAACAGTATTACTAATTCTGTTTCAAATTCCCGCCCGATCATCACAATTGTTAGGCAGGTCAGTTCCCAAATCTGGCTCCTCCTCTTCAAGTACACTGCGGCAATTTTTGGAATTCTCCCTGGGTGAATTTTCTAGGTAACCGTTCAGGTCCAAAACTAAAGAGAGAAGTCAAGACTCGGCAGAGAGCTTCTCACCCTCCCAAACCACCTGAACGGTTGCTTTTCAAATTCTACACCCGCGCGAACTTCTGAAATCGCCTCTCCGCAATGACCTCGCTCACATAGACATCGCCGTGAGAATCGATCCAGATTCCGTGTGGTGAATCGCTGAACTGTCCGGCAGCCGTGCCTTTTTCTCCCCAGCGTTCAATGATCTCGCCCTCAAGTGTCATGATGGTAATACGCTGTCCACCCTCGGCAATATGGATGACATCGTCTGGGTCAATAAACAAATCATTTGGGGAACGGAGATCGCCCCACTCCGTGAGGTATTCTCCATCTGAGTTAAAGATCTGACAGCGCAGATTCCCACGGTCTAAAATATAGACCCGTCCATTTTTGTCTACTGTGACATCGTGGGGAAGATTAAACTCGCTGGGACCTGTACCCGGTGCGCCCCAAGACACGATCGCCTCGCCATCGGACGTGAGTCGATGAACGCGCGATTGACCGTAACCATCGGAGACAAATAGGTCGCCGGATTGGGATAGGACGGCACGAGTTGGCTCATTAAAGGGCTGCCCCGGCGGTCCCGGCCGATCGACTGTTCCCAATGTCATCAGCAAATCACCCGAAAGCGAGAATTTACGAACGGTGTGATCGACCGTATCTGTCGTGTAAATTTCATCATCTGGACTTATCCAGATGCCGTGTGGTTTCTTGAAGATGTCCTCGCCCCAAGATCTGAGGAATGTGCCATCCCGGTCAAAAACAAGGACAGCGGGTTGAGGACTTCGATTGAACACATAAACGCGATCTTCAGAATCGCACGCCACACCAGAGACGAGCCCTAACTGCGGAATCTGTCCCCAGCCTTCCACAACTTCGTATCGATAATCGCCAGTACCAAAAGTTTTCATCATTCCCTCCCATTTTTGTCGAATTCAAGTTGATATAGATTCATTGATGTATTTGGCGGCAATAAATTTCAAGATTTGGAGAATCGTTTCGGCCTCAAACCTTTCGGCGTATTCCGCAGACAATTCAGCCGTGAACACGGGTTTGTCTGACTCAAGTCCCTCGACTGTACCATGCACAAATGTCCAACTATCGCTAATTGTGTAGCAACCAAAGATCTCTTGAGCCGTTTGATGGTTTCCCCGCCAATTCAACCATGCTGCCGCTAACATTTCTCCGTAGAGTTGAAATTGAGGATTTGGAGCGTCGATTCCACGTTTGACTTCTAGCACAACTAAATAAGGGACTTTGATTCTTCCAGAAACCGAGGAGGCTAAAGCACCATCCGCTTCTCCCTCAAGTTCAAAGCGTGGATATTGGGCTTTCAGCGGAACCCCTGCCCACGCTTGGATATTCCCCCTCTCCGCCAGCATGAGCAACGGATAAATTGCTCGCGACCAAATTGTGGCTTCGTTCATCAAGTGAGTTTGGCGGTTACGGAGATATGACGTAAGAAACTTCAATCGTTCTTGTTCCTCATCGTTCAATGCCATCATCCTTTGAATCCACTTCTCTGGCACGACCTCGCGTTCTCGCAACTTCACAATCGAGTTCAGCGTCTCTTCGGATAGTTCTGAGAATGTAAATCGGAGCATGATCAATTCCTCCAACAGTAAGTATCACACCTTTGAACCTTTTCAAGATGCGATCTCTTTTCACAGTCCATAAATCTTCTTCAGATTTTCACCAAGTATCAGTGCTGTTTCCTCTTCGGTGAACCCGATCTTTCGGATGCCGTTGACGCCATGTACAGCATCCCCGCTCGGTGAGTTTGAACCAAAGACGATTCGATTCGCACCGACTTGACCACCTCGTGCGATATTCTTAATCGAGATAGGTTCTGCCGCAGCGATGAGCGTTGTACCGAGGTAGATCTGGGGATTTTCTACCGCTGCCTGTACGGCTAACCCGGTCCACTCGCGGTAGCCCATGTGATCCATGATGATTGTCACATCCGGATGTTGTTTTGCAAGATTCCCGATATATTCCGGCGAACACCCACTCATCGGCGAACCGGAGTGAATCGTGGCGGGGATTTCAAGTGATTTCGCAAGCTCCATGACCGGATCGACGCAGGGCGAATCGATGCGATAGCGGTGGATGGCCGCCATCAATTTGACGGTCCGTGCGCCTGCGTCTACACACCTTTTGAGATCATCGCAGGCGTCGGGCCCCATTGTCGGATTGATGAGCGCGCCCGGAAGAATACGTGGCTCGCCTTTGACTGTCTTCATCAGGTCCGCATTCCCTTCCCGCGGATCGGGTGGCACGCCTCCCATAAATAAAACACAGACGTCGATTCCGGCTTCGTCCGCGGTCGCAAGAACACCTGCTTTGCCGTATGGTTTTCCATTAAATTCTGCGGGCATGTAGGTTTCAAAATCGGCAACAAATTGACTCATTGTGTTTCTCCTTATACTATTTAGAATTGAGCTAATGCGGCATTTTCAAACAGAAATGCTACTTATTAGTGTAGTGTAAAATAGGTGTTGATATGTAGCCGAATTTGCAAAAATTCGGTTCTGAACTTCCATCTTGCATCTCTAATTCTATATTACCCTATCCCTTTTTCCTTTGCATACTTCTCGATCAATTCAACCGCCGTTGCCAGACCATCTTCAGTGTTGATTTGCTGCCCCAACCTTTTCGCATTTTCTGCCATCGTTTTTGACGCGATTACTTCATCAATGCGTTTCGCCAGCCGTTTCGCGGTCATGTCTTGACGGTAAAGGATTTTAGGCGCAACGCCTAATTTGCGCAACGTGTTTCCCCAATAAGTCTGATCTCCAAGGTGAGGCACCACAACAGAAGGCACACCAACTCGGCAAACGGAGGCTGTGGTACCCGCTCCGCCGTGATGAACAACGCAACTTCCTTGGCCGAAGAGAAAACCGTGAGGGACATATTTGACAAAGAGGATGTCTTCAATTTCGGTTGTTCCTTCACCGAGATTACCCCAGCCGGCTTGGATAATCGCGCGTTGTCCGGTGTGTTTAACGGCGTCCACGAGAATCCGGGTTGTCTCCCTATTTTTCGTGCCGCCCATTGATCCAAAGGTAATTATAATTGGCAACGGACCTTGAGCTAGAAAATCTTTGAGTGCCTGTGGCACTTCGTAATCCGGTTCATCTAGAAACCAGACGCCTGTGAATTTGTGCTTTTTGAGCAGGTCAGGAGGTGGCTTGTTAATACTTGGCGAGGCAGCAATCAGGTTCAATTCCGGCGAATACATGCCCTGCAAACCAATTAGCTCTCGAGGCTGCCCACCGATGGACGTGATGAAATCGTTGAACATCGGATCAATGTCCCTTCGCATCAGCCATTCCACAATCCGCCACATGAGGCCGTTTAGCGACGTGCCGAGATTCGGTGCCGGGCGGGGGGCTTCATAGACCGTTTTGATAAAGCCGGGACAATAGCTGACCGTAATCCACGGTAGATGACGCCGAATTGCTGCCTCCTGTCCCGCAATGTCCGCCGAATGGCAGATGGCAAGGTCATATCCCTCCATCCCCTTGAGGCAATCTTGATACCATTTTTCGGCGCCATGCAGGATACCTTTTTCCGCAATCATAATCGCCGATTTCAGAGGATTTTTTATCCGAACGATTGCGTCCATCGTCTGATGAAAATGATCTTCATCAAAGGGATTTCCGACGCCGTAAAAGTCGACACCAATTTCGCCAAAGCGATCGCGATAGATTTCCAATGTACAAACCCGGACTTCATGACCCGCTTTTAAGAGTTGTTTCGATAGAGCAAGAAATGGATAAACGTCTCCGGTTGAACCCCATGTACTTAATACAATCTTCATAGCAAATTATCACATAGACGAAATTTCCGATCTTTAATTCTATATCGTCAGGACCGCCTCACCTGTAGCAAAGATGCGGCATCACGTTTCATCTGCGCATCCGAGCGCACGTAGTGACATACAAAAGCGCGACGCCATAGCTTTGTCTGGTTTGGCGGTGACATGTGCAATGAAAGCGCATGATGAAAAACGCATCCTCCCGCACGTACGGGAGCCGCAACGGCTTTATCTTTCTGAAACTCTGGCGGTACCAAGTGTGGGGTATTCTCGATTTTTTCGTGTTCGACCAACCCCAATTTGTGAGAGCCGGGAATATAATGCATGCACCCGTTCTCCAATGTCGCGTCATCTAAGGCACACCAACACGTAATCACGGAGTCTGCCGGAGAGACACCGAAATAAGCGTTATCCTGATGTGGTGGCTTTTCAGAACCATACAACGGTGGCTTCAATAGGGCCTGATCGGCGTAGAGACTTAACGGCGTCCCAATCAGGTCGGCAACCGCATCTACAAGTGCTGGATTTAGCGCATGTTGACGGAAGGTTTTCTCATATTGTGTGAGGTTACTAAACTTGCGTACCGTCTGGCTGCTCTGTTTCGTGATCGGATTTCCCGATTGAGATTCCTGCTGTACACCTACCCGTTTGGCTGCCTCGCTGTCCCAGTTATCGCACAGCTCCTCTATCCGATTTCGCATGGCAATGACTTGCGCTTGAGGAATCAGATCTTCGACAGCGAGAAACCCGTTTTCCCAGTAAAATTGCTTTTGTGCCTCTGATAGTGCCATTCGTAATTTCCTTTCCATCTTAGAGTTCACCGATGGCAAATAGGGAATTCTTTGCTTCCAAACTCTGAACCCCGGAATAGTGGTACACTTGAGTTGTCTGTTTCCCATCTTCAAAAATGAGAGTTGGTTGTTCGATGACGAAATCAGCAAAATGAGGCACATTGAACGCAATGTAGGCCAATCGAAACGTTTCGATCTGTGGTGCGTAGTGCTTTGATAGATCTGGAAACAGAACGATTCCAGTGTCCACCTGATAGATATTCCGCTTCTCGTCCATATTCATCGTTTTAACAGGACACTCGATGATTGCCCGCATCTGTGTGTCCGTGTCCCAAAGCTCGGTTTGCGACACGATGGGTAAGCATTTTCGCGTTGCCAGCAGAATTTTCTCGTTCGTATCCAGTAATTGTAACGGCTCGGCTTCCCGAACCTCAAACAATGCGCCGCCCCAGATGTTCTTCGTCTCGATATACTGAATATAGTTGTCGTTGCGGTAGGCATGCCTCCGAAATATCGCCATGTCATCGACCCCGAAAACGGGGAGAAAATCGTAATTTGGATCTTGAAAGAGATCTTTCTCCGCAAAGGTATCCTCGCTCTTGCATGAAGCCCCTTGATAATAGTCAGCAAAGTTCCCGTTTTTGTCGTCAATTAACCGACATCGCGACTCTACCCAAAATCGGGGTGCGTTGCCGTTTCCAACAGTACAGATAAACGATTGTGAATAATCCAAGCATTTCATTGATTGCTCCTATTGGCTTTTGTCGTAGACCTTCAATACCTCATCGTGTAGTGATTGATGACCTTCTATGCCCGTTCAATAACCTCCACAACAACAGTGTGGTAACCGACAGCCCCAACGGGTTCGGCATCGAATCCGGTTTCGCTTTGAATCAATCCATCGTTGGCGATGGCTCTGGCGTAGATTTCGATCCGCCCAGCTTTTTGGGGAACCTGCCATGTGTATTTCCAGAGACTCCACGCCAGCGGCGAATCACTCGTCCAGATCTCTACCTCCTCCCATGTATCGCCGCCATCAACGCTGACCTCGACACTCTGAATGCCTTGATGATGTCCACCATCAAACGCTGCACCACTGATTGTGTATGTGGTGCCAGCTTTAATCGCTAAGTCTTCACCGGGTGTGCCAATCATAGTAGCCAGCTTTATATTCGCAATCGCATCCCAACCATGTTTTTCCCAGTATCCCACATGCGTTTCCGCTAACTCGATGTTGACAATCCATTTCGGGTTTTTCGTTCCATAGTGACCGGGATTAAGCAGACGGACAGGAAATCCGTGTTCAAGAGGCAGGGGTTCACCGTTCATTTTGTACGCTATCAGTGTTTCCTCGCGCATCGCATCTGCAATCGGGATGGCGGTATGATAGCCATCCGCACAGCGAAAGACAACCATTTTCGGTTCGTCCTTAACTCCCGCTTTTTTAAGAATATTACGTAGCGGCACGCCAGTCCACATTGCGTTGCTCATCTGCTCAGTACCAATCGGATCGCCGATACACTTGAGCGTCCGCATAGTCTCTACAGATTTCATGCCCGTTATTTCTTCATAGCTCAGAATCGTGCCGGGTTTCTCGACTAATCCTGTAATCGCTAGCCGCCATTGCTCTGCCTTGAGATGGGATGGCTCACCAATTTGTAGGACATAAAACTGATCGTTGGGAGTAATCATTGAATTTGGCTTGAGGATGACATCGGAGTGTATTGCCGTCTCAAGGTAATGCATTGGCAAGGTTGTGCTCGCGACGCTAATTGCAGCGATCTTTATGAATTGCCTACGTTTCATTGCTGTTCCCTAAAATCAGATTTTAATCTCTTTCTCGACGTCGTTTACAATAATCTTGTAGCGTCCCGGTAGAAAACCACCCTCAAGCGGAATGCGTTCCTGGATGTCCGTGATGACCTGAATACAGAAGGCATCTTTGGGACGTTTTGTGGTAATGCGCAGGTGAATCGTGTTCCCCTCACGGCGTTGCGTAATCTCATTCAACGTCGTGCATCCATCGCTCAGCGTCCCATCAACCACAACATGGACTTGCATTGGAAAGCTTTCGAGAATTTCCACCGAAACGTTATTGATCGGTAAATCGGCAACGATGAAATTTTCAAGCCCTTGGAGGTGTGAATCAGCAAGCTGTTCAATTGCACTTACGATGGCGTTGTATCGTGTTTCTCCGCCATCAACGAGCAAATCTGGCGCATAAACAGAGAATTGATTGCGCTTCTCACCGCGTTCAACAATGAGCTCATAGTTAAAGGCATCCGCCACCGTATCCAGCAATTTTGCATTCGTCGAAAGTGTAAATATATCGTTTGCTTCAAGCATCTGCCATAACTCGGCGAACTCTTCTGGCGAAACTGAATCCTCGGATTGCTGATGGGTTCGTTCGTCCACGGAAGTCAAAACGATTGAACCGTTCTCTTCTTGGATGGTAATCTTCCGAGACACACCTGCAAAACCACCAGTTTGATTCATGACAATTCTTCCGATGCCATCTTTTGCATCTCCGTTGTCACCATTTAGGATTTCGTCAGCGATGTCCGTGCTATTTGTGCAACCTATCAAGCAAATCAATACCGTCAAATTTAACAGGTACATGATGATAGAAAAACTTCTTGTATTGTCCATCTTTATGATTCCTTTCTGTTAGTCAGCTTTATTATCACTATCGGTCTACCCCTCGCATTCGCATTGTAATTTTTACAACGCCCCGGATCATGATTAACGTTCCTGCTGTTAAGAATATGACAAGTCCGAGTTGATTCATTTGTGGCGGTTGTCGCAGAATATAAGCTATAAACCCGACAATCATAATGAGGATGGCAGCATTCAAAAGTGTTTTATTCTCATACCATTTTTTCATTGAATCTCTCCTTCACAAAATGTTATGGAATCCAAACGACTAATGGACAACATTTTCGTTATATGGAGCTTTTCCGCCGGTTGTATCCTTAATCTGACCATCCAAATAAAGCTCGTTACGAGGCTTGAAGCCGGGCAACGTCACGACGTTGACAAAGACGTCTATTCCACGATGTCCGGTGCCGGGCGGAATGTAAACGACAGTGCCCAGTCCGAGCGGTATCTTATCGAAAATCGCGAGCTCTGTCACGTCCGGAAAGACGTACAGGTAGCTTTCGCGCCCATAGGTGTTCAGCGAATATACGCGCGGATCGAGAACAAAATAGATTTCGTGTTGCGCTTTTCCGTCACCAATTGGTACGGCCGGGTGATAGTGGGTTTGCGAGGTTTCAGATGCGATGTTGACAACATGGCTATTAACAGTATTGACCCCGTCAGGTTCATCTTCGATTGCGGTATTGCTGTACCACGTCATCGGCAAGCGTCGAAAGGCGTCAAACGCGAAATTGCACCCACCTGCGGTGTCGCGGAGATAGCGCAAGCGACGGGCATCTGTCACATGGGTCATAAAGATATTGGAATTCTCTATCCACCAATAACGAAATTTTCCGCGGACACGAAGGGGCTCATCCGCCGCGACAGTGAGTTGATCGCCGGCTTGAAATGGTTCAAACGAACTAATCTCTTTGGTTGACCATCCGACAAGCGAGTATTGTTCCAATAAGAGGTCAAAGGCACGGCGCACCTTTGGACGGGTTGACCATTTTCCGCGAGGGATGCCACTTCCCTCGATCAACCAGATTTCGCTAGCGATGTCACCGACAAGCGTCCGCCCCGATACGCGCTCTAAAATTGACTCAACAGGAGGACGAATCTGTTCGTGAATTGTGTCGAGATTTTCAGCAAATGCCTGGATGATAGGCCAACTCTCGTCGTCGCATTCGTCTGGCTCGTAGAACGACGGTAGCTTTTCACCATCCCCTTCCTGCGTCCGGTAACCTATCTCCAGAAGAACCTCGCCTTCCCCTCGATCGATCCAAATATATCGAACGCCACCGTGTTCTGCGACAAGCTCACCATCGTCCCCATCAAAGTGTCCATACCCCATTTTGAATCCGGGGTGATGTCGATCAAATTCAGCGAACACAGCTTCAAGGCTTTCAGGTTTTTCAATATGTCCAACAACAACGTCGGGCATAGAATTTTCTCCTCTCTCTAACGGGACGCGAGACCTTCTCTGACTGCCTCAAGGCTCAATCCCTTCCCTTCAGAAATTTCCTGCTTTGCTTTCTCTATCCGCTTCTGGGTCTTGACTGTGGGTACCTCATCGGCGTAGCGAACGGTGAAGCCTTGTTCGTCAATAAAATAGGCTTTGACCTCGCTGGGGAATTTTTTCTTCTGCTCAGTGAGATATACCACATAGTCTTTCTCAAAAAGAAAGATGAGGTTGCCATCTTTGTCGAGCCGCCAACGCGAAAAAGCTTCTTCGCGCACCACTTGGCGAATTATGTCATGTAGCTCCCCCAGCGTTAGGTTGTCGATGGGACGATCTAATGCTGTCTGTGTCATGATATGACCTCCTATATTCGTTATGGTCTCCACCTCGTCAAGAAATCAACTTTTTAAAATATAACAAGCTGGGTGAGCACCTGCTCTAATTTCGGGCGTTTTCTTCAGTTTCGATAATCTTTACCAACTGATCGTGCCATCTCTGGAGATCTCCCAGATGTTCTGTTAAGATGCGATAAATTTCTTCCGCATCCACACGATAATAATGATGAACTACCAGATTCCGAAATCTCATCATCTGGGCATAAATTGCGGCTGTTTTTTCATCAATGTATCCCGCCTCAGCAAGCACTTTTGGCACTTGAGAATACGCCTCTGCGGTTGGAAGATTCAGTGAACGAATCACATATCGAGAGATGTCAACTAACCCCTCAATCGTGGTCTGAAGCAGACGAACAGCCGATTGAAGATACCAGAACTCTGTGATAAACTCATCGTAGCTGAGACGGCTCAACCTTTCGAGCATTTGTAAATTCTCTTCAATCGTATCGAAGTTAATTTGCACATCTTGCTTTCTCATCTTGTCGTCCTCCACATACTCAGCCAAATCCGCTTGAAGGCATTTGTAGATCAGTTCTGTTTCGTATCTCTTTCGCTTTTCTTTGTCCGTTTGATAAATGACTTTCCCTGTCTGTACCACAACCCGCTGAAACCATAACGGTTGAGCCAAAAGATCGACCACATCCGCGTTGTCTTCTCCGACAACTGAAAAGGCTTCAAGAAGCAGATCGCCAACTAAAGCAAGCCTTTTGTCTTCCTCCCAGCCAGCCTCTAAGAGTACGGCAAAGTCGTAATCGCTAAAAATATCGGTCTTGCCTTTGACCTGTGAGCCGAAAAAGTAGGTTGCAATGATACCTTCGGTTCCAGAGAAAATTTGTGCTAACCGTTCTTCGTTAATCATAGAAGTCCCTCAACGACACAGCGCGATGACAAGCCATCGTTGCTTATTTCATGTTCACTTGCCGCATAATTTTACATGATTTCAAACCGAAAGTAAAATCAAATAAGCCCAGTATATCACGGAAGAGAGACGAGATTCGCGGAAAGGATTTCGTCTCTACACCAGTTGTTGATGAAGCACTTCAACAATCCTTTCAGCGGCATGTCCGTCCCATAGTTCCGGGTATGTGCCTCTCTTACCGTTTCCATTGAGAATCTTTAAGCTTTCCTCGACAATCAACTCTGTGTCATTCGCAACCAGAGTGTTCGTACCCTCCTCAATGGTTTCGGGGCGTTCTGTGGTATCTCGCATCGTCAGACATGGGATGCCAAGAACAGTCGTTTCCTCTTGCATACCCCCCGAATCGGTCAGCACAAAATGTGCATTTATCATTAGATTCAAGAACGCGAAATACCCCACCGGGTCAATGATTCTCAGGTTCGACATCGCTGCGACCCGATTGCTCAACCCAAAAGTCTGAATGTGTGATTTCGTTCTGGGATGGATAGCGAAAACAATTTGAATTTGCTCTTGGATGCGCTCGATGGCATCAAGAATAGCAATCAGATTTTCTTTGATGTCAACATTAGCCGGGCGGTGGAGCGTCATGAGTGCGTATGATTTTGCCTTTAACCCGAGCTCGGTCAAAATTGACGTTTGTTCCGCACGTTCCCGAAACTTGAAAAGAGTATCAATCATTGTATCGCCAACGACGAAGATCTTGTCCTCCGAAATGCCTTCTTTAATCAGATTTTCGCGTCCAAAATTGCTCGGCGGGAGGAGGTAGTCCGATATGTCATCAGTCAAGACGCGGTTTACCTCCTCCGGCATTGTCATGTCAAAGCTGCGAATGCCTGCCTCTACGTGTGCAACGGGAATATGCAACTTTGCAGCGACGAGCGCACACGCTAATGTCGAATTGACATCGCCGACCACCAAGACCAGATCGGGTTGATGCTCAAGCGCAGTTTCCTCAAACGCCATCATAATCTTGGCAGTTTGAACGGCATGTGAACCGGAACCAACACCGAGATGAATATCAGGTTCAGGGATTTCGAGTTCCTTGAAGAACACGCCAGACATCTGATAGTCGTAGTGTTGCCCTGTATGAACTAGAAGCGAATCTAAGTTGGGATAAGGTTTCATTGCCTCAAGAATCGGGGCGATTTTCATAAAATTTGGGCGAGCGCCAGCAATGCAAGCAATTTTCATATTTGACCTCTTATTGCAGGATGAACCTCAATTTAAGGCGTAGCTGACTTTTCAGGTGGGAGGGAGGACTATCTCCCGATTATCGTGGTAGGGCTGCCTCTCCCACATCAACTTTCAACACCTATTTTACAATGCACTACCTTTCACTGGGAAACTTGCGCACTTT
>JADFGN010000202.1 GCA_022567695.1 Candidatus Poribacteria bacterium
TCTCGCTTCTTTTCGTGTGTAATCACAACATCTTTGCCGCCACAAGCCACATAAGTTGACATGCGTTTAATTATTCTGTTCCTTTCAACTTATGCAAACTTGTGCATAAGTCAGTTGAAAAGTAATTCGCTCACGGTTGATAGAACGGAAGAAACAGTTGAGCCGTCCTGCAACTCGTGTCTTGGATGAGCAGTCCCATCCGTCTAATAAATTGCTCGGTACGTTCTAACAAGACAGATTTTATCTGTTGGTACGGCATGAACAACGGTATCCCAACGTCGTTTGCCCTTGCTAGAATATTGCGAGCTGCGTTTTCGTCTGCGTCTAACACGACCCCGTCGAAACAGTGAAACCAATCTCCCTTACGAGTTCCCAACAGAACCCCGTAACGGCTATCAATTTGCGAAGTGTAAGCGCACGAAACGAGAACAAGAGACGCCCCGCGCCTCTGAGACACGCTTGTTAAAGATTCAGCCATCACGCCTTTGACCCAACTTGCCAGACGACGATTCTGATTCTTGCCGTAACTTTTGCCGCGAATAGGCTTAGTCAAGTCTTCGCAGACGATAACACCCGCTTTGTCAATGACAGCATGGGTCGCTTTGAAAATCGTATCTCGTACATTGGTGTGATGCTTCTTTTTACGTTCGTTTAATTTCTTTTTGCCAAGATTATGTTTATAGATGTTTTCGGCTTTATGCGGTTTGGCCTCAGCTATTACTTTCAGCCTATTGCGGTGCTGATATTTGGTTTTGAGAGAGTCCGATTCTGTCGATAATATGTGACCCAAACCGTCGCCGTGAACTGTTCCATCAGAGTCCATAAAGACCTCAGAGTAACCTTTGTCAATCCCAATTGTTGCCGTTCCACATGGCTGACAACTCCGAAGACTCGCATCAACGGCCTGATGGACTTCCACCCAGTCGTCTCGGATAATCAGCCGCAACGTCCCTTTTGGCTTGATGTCCGTGTTGAGTGGCACGTTGATTCGTTTGCGCGGCGTTAGACCACTCATTGAAATCCACGCTCTACCGTTTTGGATAAAAGTTCGGTAGCATCCTGTATCAAGGACAATTTGATTCGACACGTTCGTTTTGCCGTGTTTGTAGTCTTTTCGCATCATGCGGTGGAGATATTTGTCATCCGCCCATTTGTCGTGTTTTAACGCGGTATATAGCCGTTTGCGCTCACCCGCATCATTTGTACGCTTGGCAATGGCCTTTCTGACTTTGACTTTCACCGCTTCTCGATACATCCGAATATCATCAATAACATCTCGTAACGTCTCTTTCCAAAGACGTGCAGGCAGAAGGACGCGAGCGGGCGTCGCGCCCGCCCGCCACTTCTGCGGAACATCAAACTGACGGTTTGAGGCGAGCCAACTATCACGGATTGTACGGTGGTTGGCGTCAGCACCACTTACCCCACCATACCGACGCCAGACTTCTTTTCGGAGATTGCCAAGCCGTTTAGCGATTGTTGTAAGTTCCTTCCGCTTGGCTTCTCGCAACCGAAGGCTTACAGTGATTTGGGTAACTTTATTCATCTGTTTCCCCTTCCGCCGCTTTCCTTATCGTTTTTTTGTAATTGCGCAGACCGTAAAGCCGACAGGAAAAGGTATGAACAACCGCCATTAAATCTTCGACCATTTCCTGCTGTGGCGATAACTGTTCTTGATTGGCTACCACAATCTCACAGCCGTGCTTTTGGGCGAACCATTCAAAGAAATCAAAACCGAAGCGCGTCCACCTGTCTTTATGGGCAATAACTAGCTTGGTAATTTCGCCGGATTCAATCCTGTTGATAACGGACAAAAACTGACGCCGCTTGAAATTCATACCGCCAGCGATTTCTTCTATCCAGTCATCAACCGCAATGCCTGCACCAAGGCAAAATTGCCGCATTGCCTTAACTTGTGATTTGAGGTCGTCTAATTGACCGCGTGACGACACACGACAATAAACAACCGTCTTTCTTGATACTTCTGGAATCTCAATCCCCAATGCTTTGCGAACATCGGACTCGTCATAATACCTATGACCGCCTACGCTCCTTTTCGCTGGCAATGTTCCTTGCTTGTCCCATCGTCGCACAGTATCGGTTGACTTTCTGATTCGATTTGCGAATTCTCCTACGCGATATAACTTAAGCATAATACTTAAGTATACCATATTATGTCTAAGCTATCAACGGCTTATTCATGCTCTTCTTTACCTCCGAAGTTTAATGAGTCTGTACCGGGTATGTCGACAGAATCATTTCCACCAAACTCTATGGCTCCGCCGACTTTACCTCCGGCACGCACTTTAGCGTTTCCCACAAGTGTTCCATCATTATCACCCCAGACGTCTTCGACATCTTTGCCTTTTACAGTTTCCGCATCAAGTGGCCAATAGGCAACCAGCCCATCTGTAACCATCTGGGCTTTCGCTACATTGGCATACGCTATAAAGCCCAGGATGGAAATGAAAGTTAATGACTTTCGTAACATCGTTTTTAGCTCCTTTTTCTGTGAAATGTGAACGCTTGGTGTGAGTTATTGGAGATAATCCACACCAGACGTTGAAATTCTTACTTGCCTGTATCTCAGATAAAATTGTCTGAATTTCTTATATTTAACACATATACTAAAAGGTTGAAAAAGTAAAGTGGCATAAAAATTCCATAAATTTGCCCTGTCTGAGAAAACGCCCGATAATAGAAAAACTACAGAATATACTTGCTGAGATCGTGATCTTTTACAATGTCAGACAATTGATCTCTCACATATTTTTCATCAATGGTAATTTCCTTCTCCTCAAGATTTGGTGCTTCAAAGGAGATCTCCTCAAAGAGTTTTTCCATAATCGTGTGTAGACGGCGCGCACCAATATCCTCCACCGACTCGTTGACCTTAAAGGCAAGAACTGCAATCTCATCGATCGCATCGTTGGTGATCGTTATCTGGACACCTTCAGTCTCCATCATGGAAATATACTGTCTCGCCAGCGCATTTTGTGGCTCGGTAAGAATACGCTTGAAATCCTCTTGATTTAGACTTTTGAGCTCTACACGAATGGGAAAGCGTCCCTGCAATTCCGGGATGAGGTCAGATGGCTTAGAAGCGTGAAACGCGCCCGCCGCGATGAAGAGGATATGATCGGTGCGGACCATGCCATATTTGGTCGCCACCGTAGAGCCCTCAATGATCGGCAAGATGTCTCGTTGAACCCCTTCGCGAGAAACATCGGGGCCGGACCGTGATTCGCGTCCAGCGATTTTGTCGATCTCATCCAAAAAAACGATTCCCGAATTTTCTACCTGCTCAATTGCCTCGCTGATGACGTTGTCCATGTCAATCAGTTTTTCTGCTTCTTCTTGCATCAGGATTTGGCGAGCTTCTGCCACTGTGACGCGACGCTTCTTCGTCTGCTTGGGCAGCATGCTACCGAACATATCCTTAAAATTAATGTCCATCTCCTCAATACCGCCGGGAGAAAAGATTTCAATAAAAGGCATGCTCCGATTTTTCACGCTAATTTCAATTGGCTTGTCTTCAAGTTTGCCGTCCTTGAGCATCTGACGAAACTTTTCTCGCGTTCTGGTGTACCTTGCCTCGTCCTGCTTACTCACTTTGTTCTGTTCTTCGGGTATGATCTCTAAACTGAAATCTAGTCCATCCTCTTCTTCCCGATCTCCTTCCTCCGTAGCTTCTTCCTCAATAAGCTCCGCTTCCTCCGCCTCTGGGGGCTTTTCAGTGAATTTCCTCTGTGAGCGAGGCGGTGGCAGCAAATAATCCAAAAGTTGTTCTTCCGCCAATTCCAGTGCTTT
This sequence comes from Candidatus Poribacteria bacterium, assembly GCA_022567695.1. Taxonomy (GTDB): domain Bacteria; phylum Poribacteria; class WGA-4E; order WGA-4E; family PCPOR2b; genus JADFGN01. The sequence goes on from JADFGN010000202.1 coordinate 3,811, forward strand.
TTCTTCGACAACTTCCGTCTGTTTCGCTTTTACCATGTTCACCGCTAAGTCTGCTAAATCACGGATCATTGATTCGACATCACGCCCCACATATCCAACTTCTGTGTATTTTGAAGCTTCAACTTTGATAAATGGTGCGTCTACTAAACGTGCCAAGCGGCGGGCAATTTCGGTCTTCCCAACACCTGTCGAGCCAATCATGATGATGTTTTTCGGTGCGACTTCATCTCGGATGTCCTCGTCAAGCATCTGTCGACGCGCTCGGTTACGAAGGGCAATAGCGACTGAACGTTTCGCTTCAGATTGTCCGATGATATATTTATCCAATTCTTCGACAATCTGTCTAGGTGTAAGTGAATCTGCTAATGTGTTCTTATTTGATGAAGGTTTTTGTGTCTCCAAGATGAACCCCCAGTTAAGTCAAGATATTTAAGATTTAAGATTGAATATTGAAGTTTGATACCGTACCGACGCATTTCACCGATTTTTGAACTATATCTCAATTGAATCGACCACGATAGAATCGTTGGTATAAATACAAATATCGCTTGTGATTTTGAGGGCTTCCTCAACAATCTCTTTGGCAGTGAGTTGAGAATATTTCAACAGGGCTCTAGCAGCCGATAGAGCAATTGATCCACCAGAACCGATGGCTAGCATATCATCGTCTGGAGAAATGACATCGCCTGCCCCCGAAAGGAGATAAGCCCCCTTCGCATCCACCGCAATCATTAACGCTTCCGCTCGCCTGAGGATGCGATCGCTTCGCCAATCTCTCGCTAGCTCAACAGCCGCAAGCTGAAGATTGCCCCGGTACCGTTCCAATTTTTGCTCAAGCTTTTCATACAACGTCATTCCATCCGCGGCGGAACCGGCGAATCCCAAAAGAACGCAATCGTTATAAACCTTGCGAATTTTTTTCGCACCATGCTTGACTACAACGCTCCCTAGAGTGACTTGTCCATCACCGCCAATAGCTACTTGGTTATCCCTGCGTACCGTCAGAATCGTTGTTGATCGAATCATCGTAACTCCTCACATGAAACGTGAAACAAAGGCAAGATTGAAAGGTTGCGCTTTCCCGCGCGTAGCTCATCTCAATATATTTGTATGTTCTCGCCTCTTGCACCCTTGTTATATTGCCATTTTACGCCAAAATAGAAAGAAGAACACAAAACATAGAAACAACATTGCTCCAACAAAAATGCCGCACCGCATTCCAGACACGATAGGATGTTGCCGCTTAGAAAAATAATAGGGTGACAACAAAAAAGTTAAAAAAAGCGCGATTGGAACAAAAGTTGGCAAGGATCCAATGTGGGGCAATCCTGAAACAAGGTTCGCATTCCATAAAAAACGTGCGGACCCAAGCATGCCGAGAATCGTACTGCTGATGAGGACAGCGGTTGCTGTCACTCCTGCCGAGATGTAGGCTTTTCCCCAAATAGCGTTTAGCCGTTGGTATAGGTAAATTGGAACGGTTAAGACTATCATCCATGTGAAGACCAAGCTCAACGGTGCGCTGGGCATCCAAGGAATATCGGGGCGTAGGTAGAAAATCAGATGTGCCTTTTTTGAAAACAACCAATCCAACGGTATATAAGTGATCGATGCCGAAACAGCGGAGATTACGCTGCGTGATAGATGCGAAGAAAACTCACTTTCCTGTCGGATGCCATAACCAAACAACCCTGACGTGATCAAGACATTCAGATAGAGAACCCAGATTGAACCATACTTCGTTGCAATCAGGAATGTCAATAAGATTGTTCCGGAAGCGGCAATAACGACTTTGTCGGTTCGGTTGACCATCATCAATGGTTCGTAATTCGCTGGTTAGCGCCCAATCGCTAAACGATCGGCATGCCACTCAGGGAGTCCAGCATTGCGGATGCCATCTTGCGCAACGCGAATATCGTAATCAACCCGTTTGATTTGAATTGTATGTGCCTCTGTATCGAGGAGAGCAAAGCTCGCTTTGGGATTGAGGTCTCGCGGTTGACCGACCGATCCGGGGTTAATTAGATAGCACTTCTGCCTTGAAAGTAGGTAACAGAAATCATCATCCGCCGGATAGGTATTGACAATCCTTGGTTCCATGGAGTAAATGGTCGGGATATGTGTGTGCCCAAAAAGAACAATCCAACTTTGACTTCGGTGTAAAACACCATGGGCATCCCAATCGCTCAGAATGTAAAAATCTTCATCATCTGGACTACCATGCGATGCTTCAATCCTCTCACCAAGTGCAATCGGCCCCTTGGGCATACGGCGCAAATATTTCTTGTTATCTAATCGAATCTGGCGGCGTGCCCACATCGCACTTATTCGCGCTTCAGGGTTAAAGTCGCTACCATCTTCAATGCCGGCAACAACTTTATCATGATTGCCTCTAAGCATGATGTCAGGATTGACTTCTTTCAGGAGATCGACAACCTCATTTGGTCGAGAACCGTATCCAACGATATCTCCAAGAAAAATAGTTCGATCGATCGATTCTTGTGCAACGGCAGATAAAACGGCATGAAATGCTTCAAGGTTTGCATGAACATCACTAAAAATAAAGTATCGCATCAAATCATGAGCCGCAATCTTCAGAGGAATTCGCATCCTCTTCGGCAGCCCTTCAAAGGGTCAAGCTGACTTCATATAATCGCTACATTATACCGCATCGCCTCTGCCACCGCAAGATCAAAATCGAAACAATTCTGTCTGATAAATGTCCGGGAAAAACAGGAGAATCCCGTAGAATACCACGTTCACCTTTGTCATTCCGGTGTTTCATAGACGACCCGAACGGTTGCCTATTTTTCTTTGGCACCCTGGCTTCTTTTCTCTATCCATCGATCCAAAAAATGGATTTCTTCGTCGATGAAGGTGCGAATCCCTTTGAGAAACTCCACCTCCGCAGTGCGAAAATGGTTAATAGATTCCTCGTGCCCCTTCGATAATTTTGTAACGACACGGTCCGTGAGACCGCACATCAGTGTATATAACATCTTTATCCCCTCCTCATTAATTGAGTTGCGTTGATTATAACAGAAATTCAAGCCATTTCGCAAGTGGGACAGGGGTTTAGTTTGAGCTCAAATGCTGACTCGGTAAAAAGGTCACAACCGCCCTTCGGCTTGGTTTCTAAGTCCAAAGCTGGACGTATAGACTCACGGGATGGTTCATTTCACAGAATCTTGTTGATATTTTTTATGACATCAGATATGATACTCATCGTAGCATAGTGAAGTTCTATCAACCTCAAAACAGAAGGGTGACATATGCCAGAGAAATTAAAAGTTGCGGCCGTGGGATGCGGCGGTATCGGCCGCCGTCATCAACTCGGATATCTTCAGCATCCCCAAGCGGAGTTGGTTGCTGTTTGTGACATAGATGTGGCAAAGGCCAAAGCACGGGCGGAGGAACTTGGTATCGATAAGTGGTATCCATCGATTAAAGAAATGCTGGCAAACGAGGAGTGTGAATTGGTTGATGTCGTCACGACAGACCACCTGCACTTTCAACCCGTGATGGAATGTCTGGAAGCAGGCAAACACGTCATCAGTGAAAAACCGCTTTCGCTCTACATTGATGAAGCGGAACAGATGGTTGCAAAAGCTGATGAGATGGGCGTTCAGCTTGCCATCGATTACAACCGCCGTTATGCACCGGGGTATGCCAAAGCGCGGGAATGGTTCGATGCAGATGCTTGTGGTCAGGTTGCCTATCTCGACATGAAATTGTCGCAAGGCGGTCCGGCGTCATCGTGGAAGGGTGAATACTACCTCCTCTATGAACTTGAAACACACGCCATTGACCTCCTGCGCTGGTTCGGCGGAGAAATCGTTGCAGTCTGCGCACAGATGGCACGACCTCGCTTGAGCGACGCAAAAGAAGGAGAGCCTGCATGTTATACGAGCATGGCGATCTCGCTGAAATATGAAACTGAAGCGGTTGCTTCCCTGTTGGCAAGTTGGGACAGCGATTTTATCCATCCGATTGAACGGCTTGAAATTTGCGGTTCGGCGGGAGAGATTGTGGTGGACAATGTACTCAGTAAGGCGACTTTGATGAAACGCGATGATCAGGTGGTTGAAGAATATCGTCCGTCAATCTTCCGAATGGAGCAACTTGCGTTTGACGGCACGTTTGCCTTGCGAATGGGCGCGCTCGTCGAAGACCTACTTGCGGGCAAAACTCCTGCACCTACGGGTAGAGATGGGCTTCAGGCATTGCGGGTTGTTGAAGCGATTGTTCAATCGTGGAAAGAGAAGCGTGAAGTCGAAGTACGTCGGGATTAGAAGTCATCCCGATTGGTATCGCTTGTCCGAAAGGAATAGACCATTTCGGTTGCATCTGTGCTTTTATGGAGGTCTGCGATAAGCTGCCCCACGCAGGATAGATTTTCATCTAGGCAAACAGACATACACTGAAGGGCTTTGCCCGAGTAAATCAATCTTGAACTTTCGCGCGACTCTGAACGAACGTCGTTGTTTGAACAGATTTTCGAGAATCGATTGTTGTGTTGTGAGAAGTACCATTCGCCCAGTTGGTTTCAAAACTCGCTTGCACTCGATGAGGAATTGCCGGTAAAGCTTCTGGTTTCCGATTTCATCGCCAATCTTTCCCCCAAACGGCAGGTTACAAACGATTTTATCAACACTCCAATTGGACAGCGGAAGCCGTCCCGCATCCCAGCGGAAAAGCTGGCGGGGTCGATGTTTTTTACCGATGTTAATCTGGGCGGCATCGATGGCTTCACCCGAAATATCACCACCGAGTAGATAGCGGTAACGCCCCGAATATGCCCGTTCAATGAGGATGGTCCCCACGCCGCACATCGCGTCCAGAAATACGTCATCCGGTTGCGGATCGGAGAGTTGCACGAGGGAATAGGCAATGGTGGGTTTGAGGGAGGCGGGCATATGCGCTTGCTTGTAATCTCGCCGTGCCATTTCCATCGGCGAAAGTCTGATGCTGACATACGCATCTTCGCCATGAACTTCGATCCACACATCGAGTGCAGGTCTTTCATGTGTCAGACGCCAGCCGTAAGTCATGAGTCCGTGTTCAACCGCACGTTGGAGGTCAATTCGTCGGAAGTTACGTTGCCCAGACAACTGGCTGGTAACACGAAAAGTGACCCGCTTCTTCAATCGAATTCCAACCTTGCGACAGATCTCAAAGTGTGGGCGAAAATCCACCCGACCAAGTGATTTCTTCAGAGTTGATAAAGAGTGACGCGATCGGGTCACGTTTGAAAGTTTCTTGATGACCAGAAACACGTGTTCGGCAGATCGGAGGGATAGCAATTCCCGTGGCTGACCCGAAAAGCTAAGCAGAATACGTTTTGGCTTCCGATCGATAATCTGTAATTCGCCTGTATCTTTCAAGCGCGTTTGAATTTCGTTACATGCGATTCTTTCAAATCCGCCGCATACGGAGATTGAATAACGTGGCAACATGGTTTTCTCTTTTCTCCAAAAATGATTTGAAAATGTCGTGCAGAAAGATCTTCATTCAATCCTCACTAACTCGGACTCTACCAATCCTGAGTCTGAGCAAGTTCTACACGCCTTTGTTCAACTTGATTTGCGAGTTCTTCCAGAGATTGTGTTAGTTTTTCATGATGATTAGCTGGAGCATAAGATAGAACGCGCAGACTCATGTTTTCTTCCAACGAGTTCTGAATCTCTAAATGTAATTTCCGAGCTTTCGGCATAACAATAAAATGAGGTCGTGCAACGTTATAAAAGTGTGTTTGTCTCTCAAGAAGAATTCGCATGTCCGGATCGGAAAGCCCACAACCGACAAATAAGAATGTGTGTGTTAGCACAAGAGCGTCGAGCATGGCGTAAAAAGCGGCATGTTTGTGTCGAGCTTCGCTATATTCTCGCCGAGTGAAAATCATTTCCGCAGGCTTATCAATCGTACCATGAACCTTGACGACCGTTGGCCTACCATCACGTATGATTGAGGCAACATCACTATCGTCATAATTCTTTACTGCAACAGTACCTTGCGACTCAGATTGAGCGTAAGTATCGTAGATTTTGTCGAAGTTCTGAGTGAGAACCAATCGAACGTCAAGATTGAATAGGTGTTTGTGAATGTCTGCCGTTTGATACCTTGGGTCACGAAATTCTTCGTAAAGCAGATCGATGAAGCGATCTCTCAAGCGAGTTTTTATGATTTCACATGCCGTCAGATAATCTCCGTTTTTCATCAACGATTGAAGATGTTGTTTGGGGGAACCACACCTGTCAATTCCCTTTTCTAGGAACTCCTTCCAATCTGGAGGCCGTTTGCCGTTTTCGCCGACTGAGTTTTTTGATACGCCCGCTCCTAGAAAAAGCACAGCCCGCTTACGTGCAATGTCACGAATGAGATTCTCAGGCCAATCAATCATGAAAGTTCCTCACAGTTTCGTTCAAGATTACCAGCGATTTCTGCGATAACTTCCTCAAATTCACGGACTTTTGAAAAGTGAGCCCCAACCACACCATCCTGACTCTGAAGTGTGAATATTGGTTTGTGGCTTATTTGAGACATGGGTACCAAAGAATGAAAATATGGAATGGAGCCCAACTTAACGTTGGAGTCAGTACTTCCACCGTATTTCTCCACAATGTTCGAATAAATGACTCTGGGCATCTTCTGCAAAATTCGTTCGTATGCCTTAACTGCACGTGATTTCCCACCTTTGCGCCGAGTTATATACTGTTGAGTCACATAGCCAGCAAATCGAAGCGTCCATTGAGGGTTTCCGACTTCAAGTTCATTATGATCTTCGACTTCCCCAAGACCATATCCAAACTTTTTGCGCCACTTAATTAGACCTGTCGAAATATTGCTGATCGCTAGAAGACTAAATATGTCTATCGAAGTCGGAATGACAAAGAAATCAGAGGCAATAAGTACCGCACGGTTTATTGCACCGAGCGACGGCCCCATATCAAAAAACACATAATCGTAGTTCCGACAACGCGAAAGAAGGTTTGCAAAAACCAAAGTGGTTCTCAAACCACGAACATCCCCTGCAGTCCCCTGTAACCAATCGGAAGCTAATACGTCTTCAATCAGGGACATTCGAGGGTCTCCGGGTAAGAGATCCAGACCAAAGTGTTCTGATTTGTGAAATTCCAGATTCTGCACATACCCTTTACCTTTTATCAAAGGGTCGAGTACATCCCATAATGTAAACCCTTTGTGTTTTTCATATAGTCGTTCAATTTCGTCATCATCAACTATGCTTTGGGTTGCGTTGCATTGCGGATCTGCATCTATGACCAGGACATGTTTCTTCATGTGCTGGGCAAAATATGCCGCGAGATTACACAGTAGAGTTGTCTTGCCAACGCCGCCTTTATTGTTAAATATCGCTATTGACCTCATTTGCATACTCCTTTTGAGCTAAACTGAGACATTGATTATCGACCTTCAATTCACACAACGCCTTCCGCTTTCAATAGATTAACTTCCTCCTCCGCCATTCCCAACAATCCTGTTAAAATTTCCATCGTGTGTTCACCCAGAGAAGGGGCAGGGGCATCAATCCGCCCCGGCGTTTTCGACAGCTTAATCGGAATCCCCGGCACCTCAACACTTCCCGTGATTTCATGTTCGACCTTCGCAATCATCTCACGTGCCAGCACTTGTGGGTGATTAACAACCTTGTCAATTGTGTTGATTGGACCGCAAGGCACACCGATTGCGTCGAGTGCTTCTATCCACATCTCAGTTGTGTGTTGGCACATTATCCCGGCGATGATAGGGAAAAGCTGTTCATGATTTGCTGTGCGTAACGCATTTGTG
>JADFGN010000203.1 GCA_022567695.1 Candidatus Poribacteria bacterium
TTGCCTGACAGGGACGCTGTCGTCAACTGGATTATCAACAATCAGTTGGGGCGGCGCAATTTGACAGCAGAGCAAGCATCGTATTTGAGGGGGAAGCAATTTAACCGTGAGAAGTCCTCTATTGGGGCTCCGGTAGGCAATCGGAATGCCGCAAAACAATTGGGTCAAGATGACACCATTGATTCTGCCGATCAAAATGATAGACAAAGCACAGCCCAACGCCTCGCTGAAGAGCATGGCGTCAGCGAGCGCACCATCAAACGCGACGGTAAATATGCCCAAGCGGTTGACAAAATCTCATCTACGTTTGGCGAACCCGTCAAGCAAGGTATCCTCAACCGGGAGGTTTTGGCAACCAAGCAGGACGTGCAAACCCTTGGCAAGTTAGCAGACGAGGTTTCTGCCACCGACGATAGGCCACCGCTACTGCGAAAAGCGGAAAAGATGCAGGATTTGCTGGACGAATTGCCGGATGATGTTCAGGAGTATATCCTTGACAATAACGAAAACGAATTTACTCTTTTACAGGAAGCCGTCCGCAAGGGACACAAGCGCGAGAAACTACGGTCAGAAATCGAAGTATACCCGCGTAGTGATAGAGAAATTGAGTTTGAGAAACATGCGGCAGAAGTGTGGGAGTCCATCGACGACAAAGGCCTGCCGCCCCTTGAAAAATTCAAATTCCGAGGCATGAGGGATGAAGCATTGCGCGTTCTGACGACGCCGTTGCGGATTCCCGACTTGTATGCCAAGCGGAAGTGGCTGAAAAAAAATGACGAATCCGAACGCATGGCGTGGATTGCAGAGTCCCGTGAGCAGGGGGAGTATTATGTGGGATGGGTTCAACGGACAAAGCAGGAATGGAAGCAGGCAAAGAAGGACGTTAAAGACGGCACCTTTTTTCTTGATGATGCTGACATTGGGGAATCTTCGACGATGATACAAAAGGAAGATGATTACGCATTGATATTGACGCATGCCGTCGAATCCTTGCCCTTGCGGTTACAGCGCAAAGTCTTTAATGACGCATTGAAGCGATACCATTCCGACAAACTTTCCGATGTGGATGACGAACAAGAAAGGCAAGATTGTGCAGAGATTCTCCTGTCGCTGTTGGGTGCAAAGGATTTGTGGGAGGTGGCATCATGACGGCATTGACGCAAAGCAAACTCACATTCTCGATGAATGCGGCGTGTTCATCCCAATGCCGAATACCTACGAGCGGTTGAGCGTGGCGGTTTGAAACCATCATTAACTCCAAAACTTCTCGTCAAAAGTCCGTTTGCTATCCTGTGAAACCGAGATGATGTGACTGACGTTTTGCTCAAACATGAGCAAGAAATTAGTCAAACTCACCATTAAGCAAGCTATCGAGCGTCTCAAGCTCAGCGACAGCACCATTAGGCGGAGAATTGAAAATGGTGAACTTCAGGCGGAGAAAATCGGCAATCAATGGTTCATCATCGAAGAAGATGACCAAGAAACTATTCAAGGTGAAGAAGGGATTCGTCAAAATGACAAAGTAACTCTTCAAAATGAAGAAGAAGTTAGCCAAAATGACAAAGTAACCCTCCAATCTGTGTTGATACCCCAACTTCAATCTGAAATTAGCTATCTCCGCGAACAGTTAGACCACCACACTCAGCTTCTCGGCCTCGCGCAAAAGAACATCGGCGCACTCACCGAGCAACTCGACGACTCGAGACAGATGATTGAGGATATGCGCTCACGGTCTTGGTGGAAGCGGATTTTTCGTCGGTGACAAAAGGTGTGATAGATATGTCCTATCGTGAGAAACTGAGTCTTAGAATGACCCCAAAAGAAGTGCTCGAAGTGTTGGGCAATCCTGACCATACGACCCAAGGTGATATATTCGTCGAGTGGAAATGCGACCTTTTATACAGATGGGTGGCAGGCATACGAGGGTGTGATTCCACAAAAGCAACATCGGGTGGTCAAAAAGCAAAAGCGCATCACCAATCATATCGAACGATTTAACTGTACCTTGAGGCAGAGAGTCTCTCGCTTGGTCAGAAAGTCTCTTTCTTTCTCCAAGAAGTTGGCAAATCACATCGGAGCCATCAAATACTTCATTTGCCACTACAACCTTGAGAAAGCATTACATGTATAGCACTACCCGAAATAGTATGACCCGCTAACGAGAGTCATATGACACTATTTAGGGTTTGTGTCAAGTCTCCTTAGTGGCCTATTTTAATTTGATAGATGGGACACGTTCTGGTATGATATAGGCAAAATCGACATTGCAGGAGGTTGCCATCAAACCCTTAAGCGAATTTTGGTGCATCAACCCAGAATGTCAGGCATATGGGAAGCGGGAAACGAACACCCTTGGTATCCACCAGACCTTCGGCAAGTCTGACACCATAAGGTTGCTCGAATGTAAAGTCTGCGGCACGCGATTCTCAGAACGTGCTCACACCGCCCTGTCCGGCAGCCGGCTTCCCAAAGAGAAGGTTATCTCGATTCTTCATCATCTGGCCGAGGGCTGTGGGCAGCGGCAAATTTGCCGACTGGTGGAAGTGAGTCGGGGGACCGTCAGTCGGCTGACACGAATTGCAGGCGACCATGCCAAAGCTCTGCACGATGAGTTGGTTACTGATGTCATCGTCAGCGAAGCCCAGGCGGACGAGAAGTGGAACTTTGTGGGGAAAAAAAGACAAAAACTGTACCGATGATGAGAAACCCAATTGCGGTTCCCAATGGGATAATGTGGTTCTCGATGTCGAAAGTCGAGCGGTTATCTCCATGGTGTGTGGAAAACGAACGAAGGAAAACACGGAACAATTGATCGGTGACTTTGCCAGCCGTGCCAACGATGGGAAGCCTCCAGGACTCTTTACCACCGATGCCGACTGGTGTTACAAAGGCGCGTTGCTTGCTGTCTATGGACAATGGGTGTACCCACAACCCACAGGCAAGCCGGGGCGACCGAGACAACCGTATCAAGCGATTCCTCATATGCAGTATGTGACCGTCAAAAAGGTCCGCAAAGGCGGACGAGTGGTCAATGTGACCACGGAACAGGTGTATGGGACACCCGAGGGGCTTTCCGCCGCGCTTGATGCCTCAACGGCTTCGACCTGTGTCAACACGGCGTTCGTCGAGCGACAGCATGGCACCGACAGACATCTCAACCGTCGAAAAGTCCGCAAAACCCTGGCGTTCTCCAAAGAGAAGACGTTTCACATGTGTCAGAGTTGGGTTTCAGTCACCTATTACAATTTCTTCAAAGCATAAATTCAGACGAGCGTGGGTGGGAGGTGATTATCACGTTCCTGTACATGAAATTCCATCAGGAGTTGGGTTTAGTTAATGAGGGAATGTTAAAAAACCTGCTGGCAAAGGCTCGGTAAAATTTTGCGAATGAAACGCGAGTTCCAGCTTTCGGATTAAACATGGAACTTGGTGAGTGAAAATTATAATCTAACTAAATAATTCCGCATAGATAGTTTTCACCTTCGAAGCCAATGAAAAAAAACTTGGGAACATCGAATGGGTCGATGAGAAGGCGAGCGGCAAGATTTCGTTTCACATTTTTTGCGACGGTGCTAATTATTGTCTAACCGAAAAAGGAGAGAAAAACAATGAAAGTCAAAGGCGTTGTGTGCATCTTGAGTCTGATATTCGGGATAGGCTTCCTTGTTATGCAAGCGGCTTTTGGAGAAACGTTGTTCAAGGACGATTTTGAGAACGAAGATATCGGTCAGATGCCCTCACAGTGGGAGTTCTTCGGTGGTGCTGAAGGGCAAGGCGCAGAGGTTGTCAAAGATCCGCGAGATCCGACGAATAAGGTTTTCTTCGTCAACAGTCCCGTTTGGGTTGGCCCTCTACCCGAAGGTGCCTGGGCGCCAAAGGATCAATCCTTCCTCAAATGGACGAATTATGTCTTTGAAGGCGACTTTATGGTGGATGATCCCACCAAGCTGTTTGCCTTCAATTACCGAGCGACGGACTACGATAACCTACTCCATTACAACACCCGGCGATGGGCTACAGGAATCGTTGGGCTTTATAAGCGAGAAAAAGCGCAATGGACCGGAGCGGTCACCGAAATCCAACACCCGACGGAGGCGAATGTCTGGTATAGCGCACAAGTTATAGCTGAAGGTGACCATCACGTTCTAAAGATGAAAGAAGCAAAAGACAAAACGGACTTTGAGAAGATAGATCCGTTAATCGAAGTCGATGTCGTTGGCACAAACCTTGACAGCGGTACGATAAATGTCATGGTCTACGGATATGCCGACAACCTCATTGTTTATGTTGGCAGTAAGGATGTCCAACTCGGTGGCAAATTTGCCACAACTTGGGCGCAAATCAAGGCTGACTATGGTCATCAATAAGAAGAAAGAATCATGAAGGAGAAATCAGGGACAACCCTCCGGGCGATAATCATTGGGGGCTTACTTGCGATAGTCAACTGCTACTGGATCATGATGTCGCTGATGTTCGGTGGCGGGGAAAGCGCAACAATCACGCTGATCTACAATGTCGTCTTCACTGTTGTCCTGCTAATCGCTGGCAACCGACTTCTGGTTCGATTTGCTCCTCAGTTTGTGCTGAGCCAAGGCGAGTTGTTGACTATCTATGTCATGCTGAATATCGCATCGGTGCTTGCCAGCCATTTTACCCTTCAGGTTCTGGTGCCGATTATCCCGCACGCTTTCCGGTTTGCGACGCCGGAAAACGAATGGAAAGACCTGTTCTGGAGGTATATTCCCGGTTGGCTAGCCGTTGCGGACGAAGACGTCTTCACTGACTTCTACAAAGGTGAATCGACGCTATACACAAGGGCGCATGTTCAGGGCTGGCTAAATCCGGTGCTCTGGTGGTCTGCGTTTCTATCGGCACTTCTCATCGTTACGCTTGGCATCAATGTGATGGTTCGCAAACAGTGGACAGAGCAGGAGAAGTTGAGCTATCCTCTGATTCAACTGCCGCTTGAAATGACCCACCCGAGTCACAGGCTGTTAAAAAATCGACTGATGTGGCTGGCGTTCGCAGTGGCAGTCGGCATCAATCTGTTAAACGGTCTGCACTTCCTCTGGCCACGGGTGCCGAGTGTGATTAGCGGCGAACAATATGACATCAGTCGATTTTTTTCCGAAAAACCCTTTTCTGCCATCGGTTGGACGCCTGTGTCGATTTATCCATTTGCCATCGGTATTGCTTTCCTAATGCCGTTGGAGCTCTCCTTCTCATGCTGGTGTTTTTACTTTCTTTGGAAGGGAGAGAAGATATTCGGCAGCCTGATGGGATTCAGTAGCCTTCCGGCTTTTCCCTACGCCGACGAACAATCCTTCGGGGCGTATCTCGGACTCGGCGGGGTGGCAATCTGGCTCACCAGAAAACACCTCTGGCGGGTGACATTGAAAGTGGTCTCAAACAGGGCGGAGATCGATGACTCATCCGACCCCATCGGGTATCGAGCGGCAGCCCTTCTCACGGCAGCCGCAACGCTGTTCTTGGTTGCGTTCTGTTTTTTCGCCGGAATGTCTCTGTGGGTAATTCTCGTTTTCTTCGGGCTTTATTTTTTACTTTCTATCAGCTTTACGCGCATCCGAGCCGAATCCGGAATCCTGTTCCACGACCTGCACTTCATGGGACCCGATTCGGCACTGGTGAAGATGTTTGGCACGCGACGTTTCTGGGCAAGTGACTTGACGATGTTCTCGTTTCTATATTTTTTCAACCGCGCCCATACCTCCAATCCAATGCCACATCAGTTGGAAGGCTTTAAGATCGCGGAACGTGCGGCAATTGGCGATAGAAAATTCTTAGTCGCTATGTTGCTTATTATTCCCATCGGCTCACTCGCGTCGTTTTGGGCATATCTACACGGCGTCTATCAAGTCGGTTCAGGCGGGAGTTTCGGCTGGGGACCTTTCAGGCGTCTTCAAAGATGGTTGACCATACCGACCCATTTCGATTCGATTTCCACAACCTTTGTCACTCTTGGACTCGCTTTTACCATCCTATTGACGTTCATGAGGTGGAAATTCATCTGGTGGCCGCTATCCCCAATCGGCTATGCAATTTCAGGCAGCTATACGATGAACATCTTTTGGCTCTCTTTTCTGATTGGTTGGGGAGTCAAAGGATTGCTACTTAAACAGGGTGGTTTAAAAGCGCATCGGCAGATGACGCCTTTTTTCCTCGGCTTGATTTTAGGAGAGTTTATGATGGGAAGTGTTTGGAGTATCGCCTCAATTATTTTTCATCGACCAATGTACGACTTTATCGACTAATGTCTGCGAAAGTTCAGCATTGGTCTAAAGGTCGAGTAATCGTTGTTTGTCTGACTCATGAGGGTGCGTCTTTCCTTTCATTGGTTTTGGATGCTGCGTTGTATGTCATTGTATGCCATTGCGAAGCCATCATTGTGACCAGCATCCTTCCGTGTATGCCTCACGCATAAATAGCTTCTTACGCTCTGGGCAGGCACGCTCCATCCATTCGGCTGGGATTTCCTGGGTGTAGCGGTGCGGCGGGCCCGATTCCTTGAAAATGTCGATATTGAAGATACGATAGAGCTGCCGGGAGTCTAAGGGCTTTGCCTCGACCGCGTGGAAGATGCGGGCGTTAATGTAAACCATGCTGCCCGGCGGCAGAGTAAGACGTTTTTCTTCGAGCTGGCATCCGGCCTCCGCGTTGAACGCTCCGGCCAGCATCTTTTCAGGTGTGGCTTCTTTGGTCGGTGCGACTCGGTGGCTGCCCGAGATTACTTTGAGGCTGCGGTCGCCGAGCATGAAACCGTTGGGATAGTAGAGGATCTGGATATAGTACCCATCGCGTTCGGCAAGGTTGAGAGGATTCTCATGCTTCCAATGGTGATGGTCCTGGTGATAGCCAAGTGCGCCTATGCCGCGTGGCGCGATATTGAGCGCGGAATGGCAGAAATGGTAATTGTCGCCGATAGTGGCCTGTAGCAGGGCAGTTATGAAGGGATCGTCGATAAGCCGGTCGCCATATGGCCCGCGATCGTTCCACGGCCTCACGAAGTAGGATTTCGGTTCGCCATCATTGCATTCCAATGCTTCGATGTACTGGCGCACGGGTTCGAGTTGCGTGATTTCCTCAATCAGTTTTTCCCTAGCCTCATCGGTGAAGACATCGGGATAAACGATGTAACCATCGTTATGAAAGCAATCGATGTCTGCCTGCGAAGGGCAGGAGAGACGGAATAGTGAATGAAATTCGGTTGCCATGGACGTTACTCCTTGATGCGTTTTGAAAGCCTTGTGGAAGCGATAAGCCCACTTATCACGATAAAAACGGTGGATACCGAAGGATTGTTAGGTTCAGAGATTCATCTCAACTACCTAAACCTCTCTGTCATTTTTAGGGCGTTGCGCGTCGATCGCCACCAGCCATGTAGACCGAACTGCCAAACATATAAGAATAGGCTTCAGATGCATATGAGTTGAGAAAATCCGAATCCCAAAACGACCGTAATGGAGGAGGTAGCTATGAATCTACGTCCAACGTATCGAAGTCTCCAACCCAAAACAAACCCAGTGATTACAAGCCTTCTATTCGCCATTGCAATGACGGCACTTTTCACATATGTCGGCTGTCGTACGAACAAGTCGCCTGATGTGTTGATTGTCGAGACATTACAACTTGGTACAGAAACGCCAAGGATATATTAACTTTTCTACACCGCATCGAACTAGGAGATGGATGCGGAGAGCAAGCAGCCCAACTGTAGTCCCATGCGTCGTCGATTTTTTGGAGAAATCTGTAAGGAATTCTATCCTGTAAATTCCATTCCTATCGATCTAACCCAAAAAAACACTTTCCTTCACGTTTTTGCGCCCGGTTTTGGAGTAGCTGCGCAGCCTGAGCACAGTTCTGTGTAGCCTCGTGATTCCGCCAGCCGTATTGCGACAACTGAATCGTTTTCTAATTTAAAAAAGTCAAGCTGAAAGCCCATCCCAACTGGCGATGAAATCCCCCACCTCGAAATTGCTTGGCATCTCGTTAAAATAATAACGCATCGGTCCAGATTGGAAGCCGGGAAAAAAATGGGTTTCGTCCCCGCGGAGTTGAGCATCTAGCGGCTTAAATCGCCCCCACAATATCTCTGCCTCTTCTGTCGAGAAGCGATCGGCGAATTCTTGTCCCCAATTGAGTGTGGTTGGGTGCGCGCTTGTGCCCCTTCGACGAAGGTCCTCCGGCACATCTGCATAATCGGGATTCTTTTTTAGATAGATAAAACAAGCCGCTTTGCACAAGAAAACTGTTGTGAGCATTTCACCCTTTTTGTCCCTACCGGGATGGAGTTTCTCCAGCAGAATCGCGTGGTAAGCGGCGGCATCTTTTTGAATCACGGCTCGCAACGCCGATTCCGTATAATCTTGCATCTGTCTGCTGCGCTGTGTCCAACGTTCAAACATCGTTTGAGCCAATGGAGACAGATACCGAGTAAAATTCAGATCGGTGTATTGGATGCAGGTTGAAAATCCGCCATGGATTGCTCGTCGCATCCGAGTGCTGTAGTTGCTGCCCCAGTGCAGAATGGGCAGAATATAGACGACTCCATCGCCCGCTTTGAGGTGCGTTTGAACGCCGCCGGGAAGTTGCGTACGTGGGTCAGCCAGCAATTGACGATTTTCCGCGTCGGTGTTAAGACGGAATCTCTATCCACGGACTTATTTCTGCCGCTTGATTTCGCCCCACGCAGTTGCGAGTTTTTCCGTCGGTGAAACCGCAAGCGGACCGCCTTCATCGTAGACGATGATGTCATCGAAAACTGCTGAAGTTCCAAACAGCGAGAAACCGATGCGTCCTTCCGCCGGACCTTCATTGACATCGAAGGCTTGCTCGTCATCAAGATAGCCAACAATTCTGCCGGGGTTGACCTTGACTTTGATGTTGTACCATTTATCGTTTTCAACGGTGTTGCCGACCTGCGTCTCGAAAACGTTCGAGCCTGCGCCTTTGACGCGCTTTCGCAAAACCGACCGGGTATTCGCCCATCCGGCGATATTCCAATCGTAGAAGGTCATTGTGCCCCGATCATCTTTGATTGCGGGGACTTTGTCACCTTTTGCGATGCCAAAGACGATGTCCCATCCTTCGGCGCCGCCGAGTTTTTTGGCTTTCAATTCAAGCGTGTATTCCGTCCACGCCAAATCCCACTCGGCTTCCTTCACGAAGCTGTTGAGGAATGTATCCGTTGTCATCTGGACGTACTCGCCGTTCTTCACCTCCCATTTTCCTGAACCGACGTCCCATCGAGAAGCGCCCTTTGAGAAATCCTCTGAAAAGAGCGTCTTTGCGAAACACGGAGAGTAGACGACGATCAAAAATAGCAGTGTCGTGAGAATTGTGGTCTTACATTTCATGATTTTCTCCAATTCCTGATTAAAGGCAGAGATTATTGGTGCGCTTTTAGTGACCCCCAAGTCGTTGCCAACCTATCTTTCGGGGAAACCGCCAACAGATCTCCGTTCATGACCTGCTTGATTTCGTCAAGACTGAGCGCACGGCGAAAAACAGCGACTTCATCAATGGCGCCGTTGAACGTATACTGAGGTCGATCCTTAGAACACCCGATCCGAACAGGCTGGTCATTCGTTCCTTGAAAATCGAACTTTTGACTCACCGTTCGGGTAATCAAAAACGGAAAAGTTGAATTCCCGAATCTCTCGGATGCCGCACCAACACTGGAACCATCGAATCCGACGCTTGATGCGAAACGCCAATTGGTAGAGAAGAAACCCCTCGCCCTTAGCATTTCTTGCGTGCATGGCGGACGATTACGCGGGCGACAAATAACTGCGGCAGCGTATGGCCTATGGTAAACAGGCTGCCGAATAGCCCGATCAAAATTTCTGAGTCGGTCAGTCGGCGGACAAAATCCGGGATAACGGTCGTAGAACTGATGATGCCCATCGCCACGTTGAACAAAATGTTATCGGCAAGAAAATAAATGAAATTGCGGCGGTAGATTCGTTCACGAAACGACTGTGAAAGCACCTGTGCATCAGATTCAGTCATGTAAAGTGGGTTGTCGTCCACGTTTTAGAGGTGTTGTTCGATTCCTTCTTACAGCAGATTCACAAATTTCCCACCGGCACATGCTTCTCTGTTGAAACTACTTTTGCCTGTGCATCGTATATTCAAACCGAACCTTAATTGTACCGAACCGAACCCTTGAGAGGTGTTTTTTATGTCTGAAAAATCAGCGGATACTCTCACTGCTGTGGAGGCAGCCCGAAAGCTTGGAGTCTCTGAAGCCGCCATCCGCAAGCGTATAAAGTCTGGAAGTTTATCGGCAACAAAGGATGGGGCGGCTTGGTCTATTCCTTATGAGGAAATAGCGCGCCTGCTTTCCGAACCGAACAGTGTTCATATGAATGCTCAAACCGAACTGAACAGTGAGCAGGGCAACGCTCAAAACCGCTCAAATAATGGTCACCAAGATTCCAAAGTGCGCTACACGGCAAAAGAAGCGGCTCAATTAGCGGGAGTGAGCTATTCGACGATTCGTCGGCACATTACTGAAGGAAAACTGACGGCAAAGCGAAATGGACGCTGTCTATGGGTCAATGCCGATGATATGGTTGGGCTATATCCCAATTTCAATATGTCGGCGACCAATGGCGAAGACAGTGCTTATAATACCGCTCATAACAGTAACCAAACACCGCCTAATAGTGTTCATACAGTGTCCAAAGGTGTTCAGAATATCGCTGAAAGTGCCGAACTATGTGCTCAACTGGGCGCCGTGAGCCAAGAGCGAGATGCCCTTCGCCAAGAGAACGAATATCGATTACAAGATATTGAGCATCTCCGTAATCAGGTCGGACGCCTTACGGATGAACTCACAGAATCCCGCCAGCGTTCGGATACCATCATTATGAAACTCACCCAACAAGTCGAATCGGCTCATTTGCAGCTTGAAGATATGCGCCTGCGAAAAACCGTGTGGCAAAGAATCAAGTCGGTGTTTGTGGCGGAGTAGGTTGACGCCGTGTGCCGGGGTTATAGTTCGCCGCGAAAGGCGCGTTGGACGAGGGCGTTGAAGAACCTACTGCTTTCCCATGACGTTTTATCTACATTCTGTTTCATCTGCCAGGTTGTCTTTACGAGTTTATCGAATTTCTGTTGCAAAGAATAAGGAGGCAAGCAGATTGAGATGGTTTTGATGGCTTGTGCCGTGATAGTCTTCTTCGCAGTTCGAGTCACATATCTCTCCAGTAGAGTTTGGCCCCCCTTCGATGTCATAAAGTAGAAGAGGTATATAGGGGTAACGGTTTCTTGTTTGGCTTGAAATCGAAGAAGGTTCGGGCTGATATTTGCTCCAACTAGATTTTTTGAAGTGACCATCCCAATCCTTTTCGCTGTTGAGCCATCACCGCGAACTGCCATGAGGATGTCATATAGTTCTAGCTTCGTGCGGGGGAACAGTTGACTTACCTTGGGATCGATTAAAACATACTCCGAGAGATCAGGATTGAGAAAACCATTCGACAGGATGTTCCCAATTCTCACAACTGGTACGCCTGTCTCGGTATATTCAAATCCATAAAAAGTAGGATAACGATATA
>JADFGN010000204.1 GCA_022567695.1 Candidatus Poribacteria bacterium
GCATACCTGCCCGACCGTCATTCCAATCTTGATTCTTATTCCCAAAGCCATCTTCCGAAATATCTCGCATAGTGAGCATGATATGAGCATGAGGATTTTTCCCACCGTCAGACGCTTCCGATTCGTGAAATGACACATCGGCAATCATGCCCTTGCTTACGAATTCCTCACGTACCCATTCTTCTATCAGTGCCTTGTTTTCTGCGTGGGGTAATTCGCGCGGAAGCGAAACTTCAATTTCTTGCGCGAGTTGCGCCTTTTTCCTGATAGAACCGTCTTTGTTAGTCTCCGCTTTCTCTACCTCGTTCCCGTTCCAGAGTCTTGACCTATCAGTTGCCCACTCCGGCGCGTGGTCAGGAGCGTAGATTTCCGTATCCACTACTCCGCTACGTCCAGTATAGTCGTGGGTTTTGTTGTTGGTTTCGTCTTTGATTTTTTCCCCTGAACGGTAAGCTGCCGCACCCGTAGCTGAATGACCTTTTGAACGTGAGAAAAATTTCGCGTGCAGATGATAGTTTGCCATGAATGTGTAGTGTGACAAGTTACCATTCTGTTAAATGGTAACTTGAACCTGTCCGATGATTTTGCCCTAAAACTCTGGCGGAAAAACTACCATCTTTCAGGAAAAGCGCACTTGTGTAAAATTTTTCGCGGGCGAAAATTTCACGAGCGCTTTTGCGGGGCAACCCCACTCGAAGAACGCCAGATGTGAACCGAAAATAGCGGCTCACATTATACCATTTCGTTACATGAAAAACGCTATCAGGTGACAAATCCGAGCGACTCGAACGGGGTCGAGTGGTCTGATCTGATGACCTGAATATCATTTTTTATTGGCGTTTTCTTGTGGGAGTTTTCCCCGCGATAATGTCTGCTTACAGCAGTAGCATTTTATATCTTTTCCCATGTCGCTGACTCATAGTTCCGGATCGAAGGCTGTGTGTCTGTCTGCTACAATGTAAGTGCTAAGTATCCAGAACCCTTAATGGTTAGCTTTTTTCGGATAACATTTCTTAGTCAAGGGGGGAACTCACTAGAGGTGACGCTTATCCGCGCCCTTGACAAAGAGAATGTTTATCCGTTTTTTTGCTTCCATAAGGGTTCAGGAACTTCTTTAGGGAAAGACTGAAAGTATTGAATGTACCGACCAATAGCGAAGAAACCCCCGCAGCAACACCAGAGGGTTAAAAGCATGACCGAGTTTCACCCGGTCACGCTATCCAATCTAAACCAGCGACTGAAAAGGAAAAAGTGATATTTGCTTTCAGTATTTCACTCCAAATCCGTGAGACATAGCACCTTAAATCTGTGATATTTACCTATGCCAACATCACACTTACCACTGTATCAACCTGACTGATTGAACTTCCGACCAAGAAGGAAGTTCCGCCCCACAGACCTCTCCCCTTATCACTGTTTGGTTTATCCACGTCTTTCGAGAAATGACTGTTTTCGGTTGATTGACGGTTTTCTAGGGAGAGGTCTGTGGGCTTTCCAATTCGATAGCTGTAATCTGAAACACTTCGTACTTATACGGTTTCACGAATTCTTCAAATGCAATGCTGGACTGGCTTTCAACCATTCAGGCTTATCAGACACGTTTTATGTCAGTTTTCACAATTGTGATGCAGTGTTCATGCAGGTTTGAGAATTTGGATAATCCCAAAAACCATGACGACGTCCTACAAGGTCACTTACCGGCACGTTTTAAGATTGGGAATTTCCGTATAGTCCCCCTGATGTGGTGCTGGAGGACGGGTCAACATCCGAGGACATGTGCTCAAGTTCTACAACCTGACGCATATCCTGGTCAACGTCACCGGAGCGACGGCGTTTGACCGAGCTGCATATCAAGCAGGAAGACAAGGGAACTCAAGGAGAGGAGGGGTGCGTTCAAAAGCAGGCCAAAACCAACCCAAGTTCCGATTCCCGTTGAAAGAAGTGCGGACAGATGGTAAAATGGGTGCAGTTTATTCAACCAAGAGGGCAACGGCAAGCATACGACCGTAATTTCTGCCGTTGCACGAATGTCAAACTCACGTACTTAACGTCCAACTCACGTAAAAGTGAAATTCATTTATCTAAATAATTCCCCAGAAAAAGATTATAGTTCTCCGCGAATGAGGGAAGCCACGCGGTTTCGACAGACATATAAATAACGAAAGAAGTTGCGTGCCGCTTCGATTAAGTCGGCAATGTCAGTGAAATACTCGTTGTGAGTGACTTTATGACGAAAGAAACGGAAGACTTTCTCAACTGGATTGAGTTTGGCAGCGGTATAAGGGGGAAAAAAATAGAAATACAACTGCTCATTGACTAAAACTTCTCCATGAATTCTTTGGTATCCATGAGCCGGTGCATTGTCCAGAATAATAACAACTGTCTCATCTGGGTATTGGCTGGTTAGTTGCTGAATGAAACTTTTGAACTCCTGCCCGTTGAAATCAATAGCAATGCGGTAATGCGTTTTGCAGGAAACCCAGTCAATAGCCGTGTAGCCATAGCACTTCTCGTGGTTGTCGTCGGTTTGAATCTCGGCTTGGGTGCCGATTTTGACCCACATTCGTGTGATTGTTGCTAAAAGGGCGAGTCTGATTTCGTCAAGGAAAAAAAGGCGAATTTCCCCCGCTTCTGCTCGTTGTTTATACTCGTCAATTTCCTCTATTGCTTTTTTTTTTCTGCTTCATCGACGAGATGGTCGTTATTGTGACGGGGTCGTACCAAGGTGTATCCGACGCGGTGAATGACTCGACGAACCGTTTCACCAGATAAACAAATGCCGAAAGTCCTTTTGATATGATACCTCATAAGCCTTGCGGTCCAATTGCTTTGATTATATCCAAGTTTCCTTGGAGACTCACTCAGCCATTGGTCAATTCTGTTAAATTGCCAACCGGCAAGTTGAGCCGGACGCCCCGGTATATCTGAATCGTAGAGGGCGGCTAACCCATACACCGCATAAGCATGGATATAGTGACGAGCCGTTGGATAGCTGGTGCAGACAATTTTGGCAACTTCCTTCTGACAGTATCCCTGATTCGAGAGTAGAACCATATGCGCTCGCTGTCTGAGTCGCCGCTTTTTGGCAAAATGGTACATTTCCAACAACGTTTGTTCTTGCTCGCAACTTAACGAGACGTGGTATACATTCATCCGATTTCCCCCTTTTCCAACATCTTACCAGCATCTGTTAAGTCTGTAAAGTAAAAAAACCTTCTGGGGAATTATTTAGGAGGCTGAACCGCATGAAAACTATGTTGGTATTAGCAGGATTTGTATTGATGATGGCCTATTTTGTTATCAGCACAAGCGACACGGCACAGGCGGAGGAAATCTTGGGAACAGGAACGGAGTCACTGCTAGGAGGAGACCTAACTGACCCAGAAGACGATGGTGACCCTGAGCAAGATGTCGATTACAACGCAATTTTCTCAGCCAACGAGGAACCCGGATTCGCGGGCGGGGAATTTTCGTTTAACGTCTTCGATAACCTCCTTGGCCCCGGCAATGACAAATGGTGCTGTGGGCCTGGGGGCGGCATTCCGACTGAGGGTCTACACGTGACGGCTGAGCTTGAGGTGCCGCATGTATTGACACACTTCACCGTATCTTCGGCGAACGATGTTCCTGCGAGGGACCCTACAGATTGGGAGGTTCAGGGGTCGAACGACGGCACCAATTTTACGACCATCTTTGCTCACGCAGGGGGTAGTGTGTGGACTGAGCGACTGCAAGTCGTCCTTTTTGAGACAGGGGCAGGGGCAGATTTCCCCGTTCAAACCACCGGGTATCGGTTTTTTCGGCATGTTACTATTAACACTGCATCGAACCCGAATGGGGCGTACTTCCAAATTGGCGAAATTGAGTACTTCGGCACCCAGGGCACTGGCACTGCTGTAGACCCTAAAGCCAAGCTCACAACCACATGGGGGAGCCTAAAAGACAACCGATAGGCATTAACGGCTCAAATCGAGTGATAACCTAGGTTTGAGCCGTTTCTAATATACCCTACCGCCAGAGACCTTCTGCCGGTAACCTTCTCCTTCTCTCATTTTAGCACACACGGCCAAGGTCGATTGATAATACCAAATCACTTGAATCACAGTGCATTGATGGTCTCGATAAGGTAGTCATATCCGGTGATGGACGTTATTAGCTGTGCGGAGAAGTGCGGACAGATGGTAAAATGGGTGCAGTTTATTCAACCAAGAGGGCAACGGCAAGCATATGACCGTAATTTCTGCCGTTGCACTAATGTCAAACTTAACGTACTTAACGTGAATCTCACGTAAAAGTGAGATTCATTTCTTTAGGAGGCTGAACCGCATGAAAATCATGTTGGTATTAGCAGGATTTGTGTTGATGATAGCCTATTTTGTTATCAGCACGAGCGACATGGCACAGGCTGAGGAAGTCTTGGGAGTAGGAACGGGGGAACTGCTAGGAGGAGACCTAACCGACCCAGAAGACGATGGTGATCCTGAGCAAGATGACGATTACAACGCAATTTTCTCAGCCAACGAGGAACCCGGATTCGGTGGCGGGGAATTTGCGTTTAACGTCTTCGATAACCGCCTTGGCCCCAGCAATGACAAATGGTGCTGCGGTGCTGGGGGCGGCATTCCGAAGGAGGGTCTACACGTGACAGCTGAGTTTGAGGAGCAGTACGCATTGACACACTTCACCGTATCTTCAGCGAACGATGTTCCTGCGAGGGACCCTACAGTGTGGGAGGTTCAGGGGTCGAACGACGGCGATGATTTTACGACCATCTTTTCTCACGACGGGGATAGCTTTTGGGATCAGCGACTGCAAGTCGTCCTTTTTGAGGCAGGGGAAGATTTCGACGTTCAAAAGGTCGGATATCGGTTTTTTCGGCATGTTACTTTTGACACCGCATCGAACCCGGCTGGGGCGTACTTTCAAATTGGCGAAATTGAGTACTTCGGCGATGATAGTTTTGCCGTAGACCCTAAAGCTAAGCTCACAACCACATGGGGAAGCATCAAAAACGTCCATAAGCGCAATTAGCGGACATTTTCAAAAACGGTTCTAATCCAGTAATAACTTGGGTTTGAGCCGTTTTTCTATGTCCGCTTGCAACACTTTTCTGATTCTAACGGATTTTGTGTTTATGGTGGATTTCCTGCCCTCGACGCTGCAATGAGCAGATTCTGCAGCCAGTTGTCGTGATATTGGAATCCATTGAGGTCGAAAAAGGGGGAGACGCGGGACTTGGCAAAAGCGCGTGTCCTTGAACCATAGGGGTGGAAGTTCCAAAGCAAGGCCATGGCTCGTGCAGCCAGATTGGCGCTCTGCTGAGTGCCATGGAACAACTGCATGTCGAAAAGGATTCGGTCTTGGTAATTGATGAGTCTATCCACCATGTTGGTGGTACGGGGCGCTCCAGGATGCTGGTAGGCGATGCTGTAACGCGCCACATTTGCGGCTATCCGTGCCATTACTTCCCGCACCTTCTCGAGGTAGATGTGCTGTTGCACCCATTCATTGGTGCGTCGGAGTCTTTGGGAGAAGGCGGCGCGTTTTTTGGACTTATATGCCGCCCAGAGCTTCTTGCGTAGCGTGGTCCAGCCTTGCTTAAGCCGTTTGGCCCCACGACGGAGTTTCAGAAACGCATGGAGGAAACATAACAGGATTGTCACCTTGGAGAACAGCGCTAAAAAAGCCGCGTCAGTGGCTTGCCAGCCGTCGGTGGTGACGGTCACCGGAGCATAGTCGGCATCAAGTGCTTGTGCTTCCTGCCCAAAGACGCCATATGCATCGGTGAGCGACTGAGTGTCCGCTCGCTCGGAGATTTCGGCACCCAGAAAGCACCCGTTTGCCACCGTGGTAGCGATGTAGACGCGCTTTCCGTTGCAGCGCGTGTGCTTCTCGTCGGCAACCAGATGTGCGGGTAGATCACTCGGTTTCTTAACGGTCGTTGTGACCAGTGAGTTCCGTCCCAGGCTTATCGTGGCGCGGTACCAGAACATCGCATCGCGTCCGAACACATAGGCAAGCGCATCGAAGGGAACACCAAAGCGGCGAAGGTACAATCCTTTTTCGATGTCGTCGGTTAAGGCTATCATGTACGGCATAACGAACGACGGGCGTATCTGGTACACTTGGCCGTTGCTTAGCCTGATGCGTCGCAGGTCCAGGTTCAGCTTGCGTGAGGAAACCAATCCGTGAAAGCGGAAGCCTTCACTCATCTCGGCAGGGAACAGCTCGGGGTGGGTTTGATACGTCTGTTGCAGGTAAGCACGGAACGCTTGTCGGTCGGCTAACATCGTGGTATACTCGTCTTCACAGAAGGGCACGCAGATGCTCTTGTGTAATCGCTGAGAATGGGGCATCGTTTCTCCTTGGAATGATAGGCGTATCTTTTCAAGGATGATGCCATCTCAGCGACGTGCCCTTCCAGAAGAAATCTGCTGATACACACCCAACTCACACAAAATCCGTTAGAAGTAGCGCATTTTATCCCACCCCAACCTGTTTGTCAAACCTTTTCAAACACCCTCTGAGGAGATGAGAGGTGAGATATGGAAAAAGTTGACCAAGTCGGACAAATATTGTTGCTTGTGATGCTTCTTTTTCCTCCGGTAGCAGCTGGGGAGACTTGGGCATTGTTAGTCGGCGTTGATGACTACCAGGATCCACGCATCAGCGATCTCAACTACACAGTCAACGATGTAATTGCGTTGTATGATGCGCTAATCGATCCCCAGGTCGGCGGATTGCCAAAATCGCAAGTGTACCTGATGACCAATCGGAGTACAGGAGAAGACTTGCCGACGCACACCAATGTCCTATTTCGATTGGAGAACCTTGCCGCTCGCATCAAATCCGAAGATACTTTCATCTTCCATTTCTCCGGACATGGCATGGTGCGCCAGGGAGAACAGTATTTGCTTTCTATCAACTCTGACCCCCGTTCATTAACGACGCTTGCCAGCACCGCAATTCCCCTAAAACAGTTGCAACAACTCTTGAAACAAATTCGAGCACACCAGGTGATTATTTTCCTCGATGCCTGTCGCAACGACCCGGAGACCGGAAAGGGTGATGCAGATAACGTCCTCACGGGTGCGTTAGCCCGTGCATTTTATGTTAAACCGTATCAACAGGACGGACTCATCGGGGGGACCGCAACCTTTTTCGCTTGTTCTCTGGGTGAAAGAGCGTATGAGTGGCCTGAGAAACAGAGCGGAGTGTTCAGCTTCTACCTCGTCGAAGGGTTACGCGGGAAGGCAGCGAACGCACGCAATCAGGTCACCCTTCGGAATCTAGCTGACTATGTCATGAAACAGGTGCAAGTGTGGTCTTCTGAACACCTGCCGTCTGATAAGCATCAGACCCCGTGGCTAATAAGTGAGGGAGCCGCGGATATGATGCTGGCGACGTTGCCTGAGAAGGTATCCATCGAAGAACTAAAAACCCTTGCCACACTCGAGGTCAATTCAGATCCTTTGGGCGCAATGGTGTATGTCGATGGCGTTGGGTACGCGAAAACTCCCACGACAATCACTGTGGACACCGGTGTGACTGGTGAGAAAACGATCATTATGGCCATAGAACTTAACGGATATGTGACCAAACGGAGTCGGGTGAGGTTACAAGCGGGTGGTAAGGTGTTATGGAATGCTCAATTAGAGCGATTCGATACTGAACTGACTGCCTTATCACCACCAAAGGCAATCAAAGGCAAAGATGGTGCAAAGATGGTATTGATTTCCACGGGTGAGTTTCAGATGGGTAGCGATACCGGAGAGCCGGATGAAGGGCCAAAACGCACGGTCAATCTGAATGCCTTCTACATTGATGTGTACGAAGTGACTAACGTGCTATATCGAGAATTTGTCTTTACCACCGAACATCGGTCACCACATCATGGCTTCAATCCACAGTACAATGTCTGGACAGATGGTCAGTACCCCTCAATGTTGGGCGATCATCCAATGTTGGGCGATTATCCTGTAGTAAACGTCAGTTGGGAAGATGCTTTGGCTTATTGTCAGTGGGCGGGCAAACGCTTACCAACCGAAGCGGAATGGGAAAAAGCGGCTCGTGGACAGAAGGGATGGAAGTTCCCATGGGGAAACGAGTTTGCTAGCGCGCACTGCAATACGATGGAAGGTGAACGGCAAAGCCTACTGCCAGTTTATGCGCTTGCAGCGGGGATCAGCTTCTATGGATTATATCATGCCGCCGGCAATGTTGCGGAGTGGACGAATGATGTCGCCGATGAAGGGTTGCCCATCTTCCGGGGTGGTTCGTTTCGTACAAGTCAAGCATTAGCACGGTGTGCCAGCCGCCGTTGGACATCTGCCTTAGCACGCTGGGAATGGCTGGGTTTTCGCTGAGTGAAGGATGTTGCTCCCTAGGTGAAGTGGAGAAAAGAGAAAGCGAATGAACGGTATCGGTCGTCAAACCTCTCTGTGGCTGGTAGTATATCTCCTAGTCGGTATGGGGTGTGCCGTAAGGACATCCGGGCCGGAAGGGCAGATTGTTGGCAGACTTGACCAAACCGTGACTATTACGCTTCAAAAACCAAAGCAAGCAACTGTTGGTGCGAAATACCAAATCTTACGCGAACTCCCCATTACCCATCCGATAACCGGTGAAACACTCAAGACCGAGTTTAGGCCTATCGGACAGATTGCCTTGCAGGACGTGACCGATAAAAGATTGAGAGGCATAATTCTATCGGAAACGACCCCGATCAAAGTCGGCGATTTATTACGACAGATCCAGTCCATCCGGGATAAACAACCGCCGATTATTGAGATTGTTAGTCCGAGCCAAAATGCGGTTGTGAGCCAACGCACACGGTTAGAAGGGCGAATTACAGATAACATACAGGTAAAGACCTTCCGGCTGAACGGATTGGATGTTCCAATCACGCCATCAACAGAAATACCCATCAATCTGCCGTTGCCAACTTTGACTCAGGGGCTTAATCACATCACCATTGAAGCACAGGATGTGGTGGGCAATACTCGTCAACACACGCGGACCGTGCAATACGCGCCGGTGCGGGTTGTTATGTTACCGCTTGATTCGATATCCAACCCCTCCCCGATAATTGATACAATCACAAATCAACTCACGACTGCGCTGAGTGCATTGCCCGACATCCGGCTTTATTCCAATGACGACCTAAAACAGGCCCTAAAACCACTTGGGGCGGTCTCAACGGACATTTTAGATGTGAAAAGCTGGCGCAATTTACAGACCCGCCTGAAGATAAAGTGGCTTGTGCTCGGCAGTATCCGCATGGAAGAAGACTCAATAGAAATTCAAATCGGTGTCGTCGATTTGGCCACCGGACAGATTACACCATACGGGAAAAACATCTCCACTTCCGACGTAGGTATCATACCATCCGAAATCAAATTGTTTGTCCAATCTCTCTTTCCGGCGTTTGAGTAATTCCACCGTCGAATTGTTAAGCTAATTCTGGAGAAGATGTGATACGAAAATTGAAAATTCAGCACGGATTGATTCTTCTCATTCTAATTTCCGGTAGCCTGCTGACAATAGGTTGTGCGTTATTAATGACAAGTCCTCCCGACATTGGTGGTTATGTCTTGGTGGTCGAAGGCGACGAAATCCTGATTGATTTGACTGATAGAAGCGGAATAGCAACAGGGATGACCTTCCTCGTACTGCGCCCTGACATCACGAATCAACGGATGCAGGTATTAGGCGAAATTGTTGTGAACCAAATTGAACCGAAGCTTTCCCGCGGGCAGATCTTGAAGCAACGCCAAGAGTTTCGTCCCGGCGACCTGATACGAACCAAGCCCAAAAACTTCGCTGAAGCGAAACAGTGGCATCCATTACCTATCCAAAGACGGGATGGCACACAAGTCAGTGGCCCCCTTGCCTTTGATGAAGTCTGGAACGGAACCATTCATGTGTCCGGAGATGTGACAGTACCAGCCGGGGTGACGTTGCAGATTGAATCGGGAACACAGGTGATTTTCGCAGAAAATGATGACAGAAACAGTGGGGAATACCCGAAATTGTGTGAACTCATCATTGATGGTCGCTTACTAGCGATTGGTACGGCAAATGATAAAATTACCTTCACCCCTAGCAAACCGGTGGTGGGAGAGAGCTGGCGAGATTCTGCCAATCGGAGTCGACTTCAAAAACACCACCAGTGGGGTGGGATAAATCTAATATCACCTGATAGACACCATATCGAACACTGTGAGATTCTGAATGCCGCAGTCGGCATTGCGCTTTCCCATGCTCCAGATAGCATCATCGAATTTAACAAAATTAGGAATTGCCACCGTGGCATTGATGCTCATGCAATTGTGCAAGTCAGCAACAACAACATTCAGAGTTCAAGGTACGGCATCAGAGTACGAGAGGGAACGGTCTCTGATAACACGATTAAAGACTGTATGCATGGTATTGATGTTGGGCAAAAAGCACTTTCTTTAATCGTGAAAAACAATATAATCGCTAAAAATGATGTGGGCATTCACGGCAGAAATTCCACTTTAGAAATCATCGGAAATACAATCACAAGAAATTCCGGTGGAATTGTCCTCGAGGGGGTCAAAAGCATTCGAGGAAATAGAATCTCACATAACGACTTAGGAATTGCCCTGCGTAACAGCGCATCAGATGCGATCATCGCAAACAATACGCTCATAGATAACAAGGTTGGCGTCTCTTGTCTGCCGCCGGTTATACCAAATTTAGGGGATTTGAGTAATGAAAATCCTGAAGATGATGGGGGAAACATCTTCATTAGAAATGGGCTAAATCTGGTGCTATACTCTTACCCTGTCAAGGCGGAAGGCAATTTTTGGGGAAATCTTAATGCCAAAGAGATTGCCGCGCGTATTCGCGTTCCAGACCAAACGATTTTTCAACGACTGCCCGAAGCTGTTGTGGACTTTGAGCCGTATCGTATAAATCAGTATTCTCAAGAGTTCTCAGAAGAAAATACAACGCCTCAACAGCTTTCTAACCATTTGTCAGGTTTTGTGGAGTGTTGGATTGACGTGTCTTGGCCAAGCTGGCAATCCTGTGAAAAGCCGGTATGGGTGAATAAAGGCGATGTACTGAATTTCCATGCGACGGGAAAGGCATCATTTGGAGACATTTCAGCCAGTCCGGAAGGTATAAATCAAAAAGCCGGCGTTGAATCTTTAGCCCCGGGGTTCCCTGAATATAGCCTCGTTGCCCGTATCGGTTTGCGCACAGATACTTTTCTCGTAGGCAAGCAACTCAAATATACAGCGACCGAAAGCGGTTATCTTTACTTTGGTATTAATGAGACAGTCGGCTTTACCAACTGGGGCGGCGGGGATGCAACGGGAAACTACAAAGATAACGATGGATATTACAACGTGAGGGTTGGCATTGAAGAGTAAGAGTCAGCCGATTGTCGACATCGACTATCTCAGCTATCTTGCTCGGTGGATTCAGTCAGGCAAGCCATTAAACGGTAAGCATCTTCGCAAGGCAAGGGCATTGATGATGAAGTACGCAGGGCAATTAGCAGAGCTTGCCAGCGTGC
>JADFGN010000205.1:0-389 GCA_022567695.1 Candidatus Poribacteria bacterium
AGGCGATATTTCGGGCTTTCAGGGACTACGGGAATTGTCCTATCGTCCAGAATGGCGGGTGACCTTCATCACAACATCTCGTCGCAGTATTCGGGATATTGAGATACAAACCGGAGCTATTTCGACCTTTGATGGAATCTTTCATAAACACTACTTGGCAATGTTCAACGACGAGGATTTAGAAGCGTACTTCTTGCGGCTCTCATCTATCGGTGTTTCCGTATCCTCCGAAGCCAAAGAACGTATATCATTCTATTGCGGTGGTCACCCTTATCTCCTCGAAATGTTAGGATATGAGATTATTGAGGTCAGCCGTGAAGAACAGAAAATTGATGTGGATAGGGCTACCCATCGCACTGCACAATCTTTTTTAGACCAATACAATCGTA
>JADFGN010000205.1:399-11539 GCA_022567695.1 Candidatus Poribacteria bacterium
GGTGGATTTATTACGAGAAGATGGCACCTTCAATAAATTACTCCAAATTTTATTCGGTCCCGTTGTTGATGTGAAGCAAACTGACGTGGACGAACTTCTTAAATATGGTCTTATCAAGCCAACTGAACAGGGAACCTATGTTGCCTTCTCAGGACACTTTCACGATTTCTTGAGTTTGGTAGAACGTGAAACAGGGCTTGTCGACTTGTGGCCAATATGGCGGGACACGGAGAAAACACTGCGTCATCTGATTACAACCACCATGTTGAACCAGTATGGAGACCAATGGATTGAAAAGCTTGAGAAGGCACGTCCCAACTTGAAAGATACCTTTGAGGCGTGCCGTAAAGCACAACAGAAAGAGGAAAAGTCATTTGGGAACAGAGCGTCACAGAATCTGATTGACTTTACTTATCCTCAAGATTTGTTCGCCATTATTTTTGCCGAATGGAATCACTTTAAGTCTATATTTGGAAAGGACAAGTCGTACTGGGATGGACGCAAACAGTTGCTTGCGAAGATTAGAAATCCTTTGGCTCATAACCGTGATGAATCTCTCCAAGAGTATGAGCGTCAGATTGCTGAAGGATACTGCAATGAAATTTTAGCACTTGTGAAAGACTCATAAGTAAAGCTATTTGACAAGGAGATGTTTGTCATGACAAAAACAGAAACTCCCGAAATCCATTCTCTTCCCACACATCGGGAAGTCTATTACCCAGAGTCGGATGGTAAACCCATGGCTGAAACTGATGTTCACCGAAACCTGATGACCGATTTCATTCAAATGCTCGACGATTATTTTCAAGATCGCTTTGATGTCTACGTTTCGGGAAACCTGCTACTGTACTATGAGAAAGGGAACCCCAGAAAATCTGTTGCGCCTGACGTCTTTGTGGTCTTTGGGGTTAAGCGAAAAACACGTCGGACTTATCTACTCTGGGAAGAAGAAAAGGGACCTGATTTCGTGCTCGAACTTTCCAGCAAGAGTACATACCGTACCGATTTGAATCGGAAGAAAAGGTTGTACGCGCAAGTCCTTGGAGTTCAGGAATACTTCATTTATGACCCCGATCACCAATATCTGAATCCTGCGCTTCAGGGGTATCGACTCATTGATGATAGTTATGTGCCAATCTCACCTGTAGAACGGCGGCTGCCGAGCACGGCATTAGGTTTAGAACTTGGCTTCAAGCCAGACGGAAAATTGGGTTTATACAATCCTCAAACAGGAAGCTGGTTGCTGCTCCGAAAGGAACGAGCCGAAGAAGCCGAAGTGAGAGCTGATCAAGCTGAAGCCAAAGCACAACAGGAGGCTGAAGCACGTCGGCGAGAAGTAGAAGTTCGACTACAAGCTGAAGCTGAACTCGCACGGTTACGAGCGCAACAGACCAACGACCGATGACCACAAACATAAAGAAAGGATAACCAAATGGCAACAATCACAACAGATGAAGTGAAAGACATCGCAATCCTTGCACGCCTTGAATTTAACGAAGAAGAGACAGGGCAATTTACCTACCACCTCGCTCGGATTTTGGACTACATCAGCAAGTTGAACGAATTGGATACGACAGATGTTCCGCCAACATCGCATGTCTTGCCTATCCGAAACGTCGTCAAGGAGGATATCGTCAAGCCGTCTTATGAGCGAGAACAGGTTCTGGCAAACGCCCCGGCTGTCGAAGAGGGATACTTTGAGGTCCCGAAGGTGATTGAATGATATCCAAAAGGAGTAAACCAGTTCATGCCGTTATACGAACTCACAGCCCACGAACTTCATGAAAAACTGAAAGCACGCGAAATTACCGCCGTTGAACTGACACAATCGGTTCATGACCGAATTGACGCAGTTGAGGAACAGATTAAAGGGTACATCACATTAACGAAAGAGACCGCATTTGAGCAAGCTGAGGCTGCGGACGCGGGTTTTCAACGCGGTGATGAGATGCCACCGCTCGCAGGCATTCCGATCGCGATCAAGGACGTAATTTGTACGAAAGGTGTGTTGACGACCTGCGGCTCCAAAATCTTAGGCAACTTTGTTTCGCCCTATGATGCAACCGTGATGACCAAACTCCATCAACAAGGGGTTGTGATGATTGGCAAGACGAACATGGATGAGTTTGCCATGGGGTCATCGACGGAGAATTCCGGGTTTCACATCACGCGCAATCCGTGGAATCTCGAAACCATTCCCGGTGGCTCAAGTGGCGGCTCCGCAGCCGTCATCGCCGCAGACGAAGCAATCTGCTCGCTGGGTTCAGACACCGGCGGATCGATTCGTCAACCCGCCGCGCTATGCGGTGTTGTGGGAATGAGACCGACCTACGGGCGTGTCTCACGATTTGGATTGGTAGCGTTTGCTTCGTCGTTGGACCAAATCGGTCCCCTATCGAAAGATGTCACCGACTGTGCTTTGATGCTCAACGCGATTTGTGGACACCATCCGATGGATTCGACCTCTGTGAACCTTCCTGTACCCGACTTTACAAAGTCCATGATTAACGATGTCGAAGGCATAAAGATTGGCATCCCAAAGGAATATTTCACCGAAGGCATGGATGCAGAAGTTGAGGCAAGTGTACAGGACGCAATTGGTGTGTTGCAGACACAAGGCGCAACTGTCGAGGAAATTTCCTTGCCCCACACTGAGTACGCGATTGCGACGTATTACATCATCGCTCCCGCCGAAGCAAGCGCAAATTTAGCGCGATACGATGGTGTACGCTACGGCTTCCGTGCGGACGACGCCGAGGACTTAATCGACATGTACAGAAAGACGCGGAGCCAAGGATTTGGCGAGGAAGTCAAACGCCGCATCATGCTCGGGACTTACGCGCTTAGCTCTGGATACTACGACGCCTACTATCTTAAAGCGCAAAAGGTACGAACTTTGATTAAGTTAGACTTTGATAACGCCTTTCAGAAAGTGGACGTGGTAGTGACTCCCACATCACCGACACCGGCGTTCAAAATCGGGGAGCGCACAGCCGATCCATTGCAGATGTATCTATCAGATGTATTGAACACTCCGTCAAGCCTCGCCGGTTTACCCGGAATTTCCATACCGTGCGGTTTGACAGAAAGCGGTCTTCCCATCGGTTTGCAAATCCTTGCTGCCCCTTTTGAAGAAGAAAAAATCCTGCGTATTGCATACACTTTTGAGCAGAATACCGACCATCATCAGAGGAAGCCGAATCTGTGATGGTTTGCAGACGGATCGAGAGGAGAAAATCATGGGTAGCTTAAACGATTTCGAGTTCAAACGCAGAAAATACATGCCGATCTTTCCAAGAGCGGGTGGTAAACCCACGATTTACATCGAAGGCTATCCTTCGGAGGATGACGAGCCAATGGCGGCAACATGGTTTCACGGCGAGCAGATTAACATTCTCAGCCGACAATTGAAGATGCACTTTGGAAACGATAACCTTGTCTATATTGGCGTTGATAGTTTCGTCTATTATCAGGAAGGGGATATCTCGAAATTTGTCGGCCCAGATATTTATGTTGTTCGTGGTGTTTCGCCTTTCCCCGAACGGAGAAGTTTTTACACGTGGGCAGAAGGCGCGGTCCCTGCTGTTGTTTTTGAGTTCCTTTCCGAATCAACGGCAGCTTATGATCGAGGAGAAAAGGTAAAACAATACCTCGTTGATATAGGGGTTCAAGAGTATTTCATCCACCAACCTGAAGGAGACAAGCCACCAGAATTTCGAGGATGGCGTCGAGGTCTTGCCAGTGAAATTGAAGAAATCACGCCGGACGATCAAGGAGGATTGTTCAGCCATGCCTTGAATTTCTGGCTTCGCGGGACGAAAGATCCAACCACCCATGTAAGACTCTTACGTCCCTATTTACCCGACGGCACGTCGATTACCACTTCTTACGAAGAAGCGCAACTCCGAGTTGAGGCGGAAGCACTCGCCCAGGAAGAGTCAGATCGCCGACATGAGGCGGAAGCACTTCTCCAAGAAGAAACCCAACACCGCCAACAACTTGAAGCGGAATTAGAACGGCTTCGTGCTCAACTGGCTGCTTCACAGGACAAAACTCTAACTTGACCCTTTGACGAAATGTCTTCTACAATGAACAGTAAAAAGCAGAATTGGATGAATCTTGTCCTCGCCCCCACAGGTGGGTTATTTGGCGCAGTCATTGGTGGTGTGCTGTGGGCGAAATATATTCAATGGACAGGGCAGACAGCTGGTTGGGTTGCAATCGCCATCGGCATCCTCACAGGACTCGGCGTCCTGCTGATAAGCAGATCTCGCCGAATTAGCATTAGCTTGATTGCCGCACTGTTTGCTATCATGGGAATTTTCGTTGGAAAATATCTTGATGTAAAATGGAACGCGCCAAAAATCGTTGGAATCATCGAAGCCCATGAAGACATCCCTCCGGAGTATGCGCAAAGCATTGCAAAGATGCATGAGGCAAGCGAATCCGGCGGATCGACATGGAAGCTGATGCGTATGCGAATGGAGTGGTTCGATTTAGTCTTTTATATCGCCGCTGCATTCATTGCATTTCGCGTCGCACATAGCAGATTCTTGCATCGATATTTTTTTCAAAATGGCGTTTAATTGTCGCATGGATTTGAACCGCCTTTTTTATTAAGGCTGAGGTGGGACCAGATTGTAGTGCCGGTTATCGATAAAATTCAAGCGTTTGGGTCACTCCTGGCGGAATTTTGCAAGGGATACAAAGAATCCGTTTATCACCAAAGATCTCTTCTTTCGCCGAGATGGCTTCACCATCTAATGTGGCTTTCTTCCAATCTCTGTGTGGAACAATGAAACATTCTAATCCAGACGGTCCGCTATGATGTGTAAGTCTCATTATTTCCCGATTCAATTCACGCCTCATTGTGATAGTCAGTTGGTGCTCTCCAACCGCCAGATTGCGCAACGCGAAGTGATTGAGATCTATGGGGAGTTGCACAAACAGATTGACTCGGTGTGAATACGCCTGTGGACGCACACCAACCAACCCTTGAATAACCGCCTCTAAAAAGCGAGCTGATGACCAGAGCTGCATAAAATCGGCAGACTTGGGGATGGCCTCATCAAAACCGCCCAGCATTTCAAATTCTAACGGCGAGCGTGCCGCAAGTTGCAGCATTCGAAAACCCAGATCCGTGCGGCCATAATTGAAGGCCGCAATTGCCAATAGGCTATTGAGAAAGACAAAGGGATTATCAGTGCTGATGTCTTGTTTTCGGGTATGCACAAACCCCCATTTGTTAATCCATTCTTTCTCAAGAAGGTCCAATGCTTGGTCAGCCCTGTCAGCAGAAGCGATTTCAGTTTCCATAGGCACGGCCACTGTCCAGTGACCATCTAACCTTTGAGAGCCATCCGCATTTAATGAATCGGCCCACATTCCGGCTTCATCACTCCACCAGTCTGAGTTGAAACGTGCTTTGAGTTTTGCCGCCCGGTGTCGATATCCTTTCGCTTCCTCTGGAAGTTGAAGGATTTCCGCCATTTGTCCTAGCGTTTGAAAAGCATTGTAGAGATAACATGCCGAATCAATTTTCTCTGGCCCCATCCCTGTGAGCTCCACCATTCCCGGGCCTTCAGGATAGTCATCCCCGTCAGCATCGAAACGTTTCAAAAGCATATCAAAGATACTTTGCTTGCAGAGCGGGTAAATCTTCCGCAGAAACACAAGATCGCCGGTCCATTGGACATAGCTGCCACAGGCCATCACAAACTGGGGCATTTCCTGAGTGTTTCCTGGACTAATGATGTTTTTTCCACTGCTACTCACTTCATGGGGCACGCGGCCTGATTGTTGTTCCGTATAGTGCGCCAAAGATTCCAAAGAGCCACGCGCCATCTCACGAAATCCGCCAGCGGTCGCTCCGGGAATAGAATAGGAGACATCGTTGCCAAACAAGCGGGCATACAATGGAATTCCGGTCAAAAGATAGGGCGCGACAGAATAAGGCCGGAGGTCTGCTGACATCATCACGAGATTTGCCTTCGCGCATAGGAACGCCTGAGTTAGGGATGGGTCATCACATTGAAATTGAACACCAGAAAGAATTCTCTCGCGATAACTCGCCTCTTTTTGAGCCAGAAGTCCATCTGACTGTGAAAAAAGGGATTGAAATTGGGATTGTGCTTCCTCGATACTCGATCGATGTGCCGCAAAAATGAGAAAGACCAGTTCCGCCTCACCGTTTTCAGAAAGCTGAATCGGATAGGATAGGACTCCCTCATTGCCATGCAGTTTGTGAAATTCCGGCGGTCGATCTCCTCCAAACAGGACGCTCCATTCTGGCATCGCATTGTCGCTGGCAATGATATAGCCATCACGGTATTCGAGAATATCCAAATCGTTTTCAAGCCCGGAACGCCAGCTCGGACGAATGTTGATCAAACCCGAAAACTCAATGGTAAGCTGGCGGGGTTGATTCGTCAGATTCTTTATCGTCAGCTTTGAGAATAAGGCTCGCGCCTCTTCAGCAATGTAATCGTGGCGGATGACTTGTAGATTATTTTGGGCAAAGTGAAAGGTGCAACTTGCAAATTGATGCACGAAATCGTGGCAATTGTTCAGAGTCCACGGTTGATGAGCATCCTCTGTTATCGTATACTGAAATCCATCCATCAGCTTTATCGGATGCGCCCAAATTCCTCCCTCATCTCCGAGGAGTCGTCCAACCGGGGGAAACGACCCGTCCATCGCGCCAATTTCATAGAGCTTTCGACCTGAAAGATAGAAAAGCGTTTTCATATCGTCCATGGGCTTTGTTATCGTGATTCCATCAAAATCAAGCGTCTGTTGACCTTTTGACGGCTGTTGGGGATACAATCCCTGCAGAAATTCGCGCCCCTGGGTCGAAAAGCTTCGTCGCCATCGATTGATGATGGCATCACGATGTCTCTGTGTCCCAAATGGGTCATAGGTATCCGGACGTCCAATCAAAGCAAAGACTCGGTCACTAATTCGCGGCACTTCATGTAACAGCATATCACTTCCCCTCTGCCAGGGTTCTGATTCATTTTGTAGCGCATCGAGCAGTATTTCAAAGCCATCTGGCTGACCCATATCCGCAAGCCGCTCTGCGATCTTCAGACGTGTTTGCGGAGGCGTGTGGTCGAGGGATTTTTTAAGGATTGGGAGAAGAGTGTCTCTATATTTCAAGGGGAGAATCAGTGCGGCACGAAGTTGTACATCCGGGTTTTCGATTTGAGAAAGCAAAATCTGTTCGCCACTCTCTGAACCCAATGACACGAGGACTTCGGCGGCAGCCAGTTGAATCTCCAACCGAGGGTCTTTCAAGAGCGGCTCTAGCACTGGAATTGCCTGGCGGTTATTGATATTTTTGAGCGTGATAATAATGTCTGGGACCGTAAATTCTGCGCGTTTCAAATCCGCTACCAATGCCTCAATGGCCTTTTGGATATCATGGCGTATCAGGTATATCGCATAGATAAGCCTCATAGTCGGATGAGAATCCCGTCGAATCTCCCCTCCCAGGAGGTTGACAACATCAGGATAATTCAGCATACTGAGACAATGCGCGGCTCTCAAGCGAGTCCAATGCACATCTAACAAGGCTCGGTCTTGAGTGTCAGACGGGTCAGATTCTAAGACGTCAAGCAGATAAAGGATGGCGGGTTGACCGATTTTGATGAGTGCTTCGGTCGCTGCATTATTATCACCGGGCTTACCTTCACTGAGGCGGGCAATCCATTGGGTAATCTCTTCTTCCTGGGTCGGCTCTTGAGCCTGTATATGTGAATGGCTTCCAACGACCAAGAAACACAATATCAAAAGCGAAATCATCTCTCTCCACTTCGCGGTCATCATTGGGCTCCTATCTTCTAAATCCTGTGAAGATTTGTAGGGCAGTGGTTTGCCCGGTTTCTGGGTACATATCCGCCAAAAGTAAAGGTTCATTTTCTGGATTAAAGTTGTCATTCTGAGGCTTTGCGAAGAATCTGGAAAGCAGAGACTCTTCGCTTAACTCAGAGTAACAGGAAACCGATAGTCTGATGTTTCCTTCTTTGAAATTAGCGGTTATGCCTATCATTTTTTGAGTATCTGCGTCTAATGTCAAAAACCGAAAGGTTTTCTCTAGCTTGCCCCGTCGCCGACTGCAATGTATCTTGAGATAAGACGAAGTCTCTAAGGGGAAGTTGGGATAATGATTGCAAATTCACTAATGAGGTTCCCTACTCACTGACAGATATCAGAATTCGCTTTCAGACCCTGCAACCCGGAGAGGCTGAAATCATTGCCAAACAGGGGCAAAGTGGTGATATAATATTAGTCGATTTTCCAACATCCTTAACCAGTCGATAATCTTTATGATTCCCAATTACACCGCACGACATTTCAGCCTGACCTTGATGCTGGTGCTGGTTGTCTCAACCCCCAACCTGAGTGCCGAAGATACACCTGGCTTCGCCCAATCCGGGATGCCATTCCTACAACAATACTGCTTAGGTTGCCACAGTGGCGAACAACCTCCGGCGGAACTTGCACTCGATCTCTTTGTAGACAACGCTTCACTGATCAAGCATCGTCAGGTCTGGGACAGGGTTTTGGAGGTACTGATTGCGGGTCAGATGCCACCACCAGATAGCGATCAGCCGTCCGTGGCAGAAGTGGGGGCCTTTACCGATGACGTTTTAGCCATCTTTGACCACGCTGACCGCAACGCCAAGCCACATCCAGGTCGAGTGACGGTACGCCGACTCAATAGAACCGAATACAAGAATACCGTACACGAGCTGCTGGACATAGATTTCGATCCCACCGAAAGTTTCCCAGCCGACGATATCGGCCATGGGTTTGACAATATCGGTGATGTGCTGACCCTTTCGCCGCTACTGATGGAACGGTATCTGGATGCGGCAGAGGCGATTGCCCATCGTGTCATTTTGGTCGATCCGCCGCCCCCTTCCAAACGCTATCGAAATGGTCGCTCCCTCGACCCGCGCAACGACAAGGTGCCAGAAGGTCGCTACCGCTTACTGGACCCAACCGCCAAAGAGCCGTGGGAATCAGGACCATTTACCACTGATGGGCGGTATCTCAAGTTCTTGGCCGATGCAGAGATCATCTACCGGGCGACGCTTTACGCCGAAACCGATAGCCAATCTCCTGTGCAGGTCGCCCTGTTCGTTCAGGGAGATCAGCTGGAAGAGGTCTCCACTCCAGACGAACTGGCACGATTGATGGGCACCAACCTAAAGCCGAACAGTAAAATCAAAATTTTGAAGATCTTTGAAATTACCGCTCGTGACCCGAAAAAGCCACAGACCATCGAAGTTCAAGTCAACCGGATGGCTCACGTCAAAAGGGCGGGGATTGCAATGGTCAAACCGGAAAACGGTCAACCGCCAACTAGGCTCCAGATTCGCCATTTGTCGTCGGAAGGCCCGCTGGAAACTCGGCCGGCCACTCAATTCAAAATTCTTGCCTGTTCGCCAGACAAATCGCAGGCGGAACAGACACGTGAAGTTCTGACTCGCCTGCTTCGCCGGGGTTATCGTCGTCCACCGAGCCAAGACGAAGTTGAGCGACTGGCTCAGTTCGTAGAATCGGTCCAAGCCAGTGGTCAGAAGTGGGAAGCTGGCATCCAGCAGGCGATTAAAGTCATTCTCTGTTCGCCCAAGTTTTTGTTCCGGCTGGAACTAGATGATCGACTAGACAGTCCAGAACCTCGCCCCATCGATGAGTTTCATCTTGCCTCACGGTTGTCCTACTTTTTGTGGAGCAGCATGCCAGATGATGAGCTACTAGATCTCGCTGAAAACAATCAACTGACTGCCAATCTGGAGTCGCAAGTTAAGCGGATGCTGGCCGAGCCCAAAGTCGCTGAATTGGTGCGCAACTTTGGATTTCAATGGTTACAAATTCAACGGCTGGCTACCGTTGCACCCGATCCAAAGCGGTTTCCAACCTTCAATCCCAAACTCCGAGCCGCCATGTTGAAGGAGACGGAACTGTTTTTGGAATCAATCATTCGTGAAGACCGAAGCATACTCGATCTACTAGATGCGAACTACACCTTTCTCAATCAGTCCCTAGCTAACCACTACGGAATTGCAGATACGAAAGGGAACTGGATAGGGCAGCCAGTTAAGGTGCCGGGTGGAAAACCGATTAAAGGACGTGCCTTTCGGCGCGTCGATTTGCAAGGTCGCTCACGTGGGGGTATACTCACCCAAGCGAGCGTACTGACGGTGACCTCCAACCCAACCCGCACCTCACCTGTCAAAAGAGGACGTTGGGTTCTGGAACAAATTCTCGGTTCGCCGCCACCACCACCGCCGCCGGATGTCCCAGAATTAGCGGAAGATAAAGAGACCGTCACTGGTAGTACCCTTCGCCAACGCTTAGAACAGCACCGACAACATCCGAGTTGTGCCAATTGCCATGCCAAAATGGATCCAATCGGATTTGCACTGGAAAACTACAATGCAATTGGCGCCTTTCGTTCTAAGGACGGTGAATTTGAGATTGATGCATCCGGACAATTCCCAGATGGCACCTCATTCAATGGACCAGGGGACTTGAAGGGGATTATCATAGACAGAAAAGACCTATTTGTACGATGCTTAACGGAGAAAATGTTGACCTATGCTTTAGGCAGAGGGTTAGCTTATTACGACCGGCCAACCATCGAGCAGATCGCCACCAACCTTGAATCCAACGATTACAAATTCTCCGCACTGGTCACTGAAATCGTCAAAAGCGATCCATTTCGGTTGCGAGGCGGTATACCAAAATCCGAATTAAAGGAGGAGTTATGAACATCTCAAAGAAACTTTCACGTCGAACACTCTTACGTGGTCTTGGCGTCAGTATCGCTCTACCTTGGCTAGAAGCAATGGGGCCGATGGCGGCTTGGGCAGATGGTCTAGCAAAGGCTTTGGATTCGCAAACGCCTCCCAATCGGCTGGCTTTCCTTTATGTCCCAAACGGAAAGAACATGGCCGATTGGACACCGAAGGAAGTGGGAGCGGACTATGATCTGCCAGAAATTCTTAAGCCACTGGAAAAGGTCAAAGGTAAGACACTGATGCTGAGTGGTCTAACCGCCGATAAAGCACGTGCCAATGGCGATGGTGGTGGGGATCACGCACGAGCCATGGCAGCCTTCTTAACAGGG
>JADFGN010000729.1 GCA_022567695.1 Candidatus Poribacteria bacterium
GGGAACACTCTCCCACAGAAGGCATGCGCTACTCATCAAGAATAGCTTGAGTTGGATCGATGACGATTCGTTGAATGAGATGACATGGACAATCGGCGATACGGGTTTTGAAATGCAGATTTCGCCTGCTATTCCCAAGATTCTGGCGGTGAATTTGCCCGTTTTTATCCAACGTCTGCTCAAGCCATACAATTTGGATAAAACGG
This sequence comes from Candidatus Poribacteria bacterium, assembly GCA_022567695.1. Classification (GTDB taxonomy): domain Bacteria; phylum Poribacteria; class WGA-4E; order WGA-4E; family PCPOR2b; genus JADFGN01. The sequence goes on from JADFGN010000729.1 coordinate 207, forward strand.
AGATTGATTTCTGGGCGGTTCATCCCGGTGGTCGAGCGATTTTGGACACCGTCCAGCAGCGGTTGGATCTCTCCGTATTACAGATAGAAGATTCACGTGCGGTGCTACGCGACTACGGCAATATGTCCTCACCCTCGGTACTCTTTGTACTCAAGCGGATGCTTCAGCGGTTGCAGAATGGAGAAGCTCTTCAATATTGTGTAGCGATGGCTTTCGGTCCCGGCCTAACCCTGGAAGGATGTCTGCTTGAAATTGCAAGATGATTGGAAGGCGCCAGATGCTCTCAAAATTCAAATGCCGTAGCTACGAAGCCGAGTTAATGGATGATTTCTCGATTGTTGGGGCAGAGTTGGATGGGACGTTGGCGGAACTTCGTTGGATCAATAGCTATCTCGGTGGTCTCAGTGCGACGCTTGCTTTTCTCGCCCCCGCGTTGCTGGAAAATCCGACGTGGTCATATCGGATTCTCGATCTTGGCACAGGATCAGCCGACATACCGCAAGGCATTGTGCGTTGGGCACGGAAACATCACATTGACGTCGAAATTGTCGCAACCGACATCAACCCTTATACCTGTGCCTATGCACGACGTCGGGTCGCCGATTTTCCAGAAATCCAAGTGGTTGCCGCAAATGTGTTCAATCTGCCTTTTGCGAATGGCTCATTTGATTATGTCCACGCGGCGATGTTTCTTCACCATTTCACCCAACAAGAGTGTGTAGAGATCCTCAAGATGATGTACGAAAAAGCCACTTGCGGCGTGATTATCAATGATCTCCATCGTCATCCCTTCGCGTACTATTCGATTAAATTTTTGACGCGGCTTCTCTCCAAAAGCCGTCTTGTGAAAAATGACGGCCCACTCTCTGTCCGCCGATCCTTCTGTCCAACCGAAATTGACGAGTTGAAACGCAAGAGTGGGATTGAACTCCAGTATCGCTGGCGTTGGGCGTTTCGGTGGCTGATTACGGCAAAAGTGAAACACGAAACCTAAACCTTGAGCTAGATTTATCTATGGAAGTGGGTCGCGTTCCGGCAAACCCTGAGTCCCAATTTGTAGGCTACTTTCTTGACCGAATTGCTCCGCGAGCAACCACTGCGTAAGTTCATCAGTTCCTTGAATCGCACCGATTTCCTTCGGATGGGTGGGTACAGCCTTCGATCTTCATTAGTTTTGACGTAGACGATGAAGGGGATTGAAACCGTCGCTGAGTCCCTCCGTAGCCCTCGTTCCATATACTTACAGAAACGCTTCCCCGATGAGGGAATTGAAACAAAGATCTCAGCCTTATTTGAAAGGTATTGGGAGGTGTGGGAGATTATTAACCGGATCTTACAAGCTTCATGTTGCCGCCCTTACTGGTTGTTCTTCTTTTGGTCGTAGCGTCCATCACGGTTATAGTGAAGCCCTCCCTGGCTCGGGTTAAAGCCAGCGTACCATTGATTTTCCCGCTCGATTTCTTGCTCGGTCCCAAAATGGCTATAAAACTGGTAGCGGACATTAGCAAAACAGAGGTACCAATCCACTTCCCTTTGGCTCACTTCTTTAAGAAACCGCTTCTTTGGGTGTGGCCGGCTGTGATGCGTATGGGTATATGTCCCCCCGTACCACCGATGACGGGTCTCGGTAATATGTTCCTCTCGCAGAATCATTAACAGCTTCTGCTCCATCCCATCTAAAGCATCCAACAGGCGATTGAACTTCACCTGGTCTTGATAGAGAATCTCGGGAATTTGCTCATAGGTTGTCATCGCTTCGTATTGGAGTGCATCATTAACCCATTGTTTATCATTATCCGAGTCTAAAGAGAGGTACACCCGGTTACCAGAAGCACGGGCGGTGTTGATATTTAATTTCGTCCGATGCACCAGCCACGATTCCGGGCAGTTGGGGTGTTTGGCCAAAGTTTCTCGTGCCGAGAGAATGCCTATCGATACTAAGTCCTCATCTCCGTAGGCATAATGACGCAGGAACCCTTTATGTTTGAGGTAGAATTCTTCGAAGCGTCTGTTGATGTGTTGAAGTTGCTCTTCGGTGAGGTCATCACCACCGGTTTTCGGTTCTTTATCATACCCGTTAAGCTTTCCTGTAAGGTTGTTGCGTTTCATTTTCCGT
>JADFGN010000206.1 GCA_022567695.1 Candidatus Poribacteria bacterium
TTGCGCCTGAAGCCCCGGCACCGATGGCTATTTGGACGAAAAACAGGCTCATCACGCTTCCACCAATCGCCGACACTAAATAAATAATTAGGAACCGCCATTTACCATACAGCCCTTCAATCAGACGTCCGGCGATGAGCAATAACGCCATGTTCAGGAACAGGTGGGGAAACCCGATGTGCAGAAAGGTATTGGTAATCAGACGCCAATATTCTCCAGACTCAAGAATCAAATGGTAAGAATACGCGCCAAATCGAATCAGGGTTTGTGCGTCTTGTGAACGCCCACTCATCTGATCGAGTAGGATAAACGCAGCTATATTCACCACGATCAAAGTGAGCGTAATTATCGGACGCGCCCGTTGATAGGTGAGAAATTTTCTCTCTTTTGCGAATTCTTCCTCAAGAGCATGCAGTTGTGTGAAAAGCACTTCGGTCGGTTCTTCATCAATGCCCAAGTTCAATTCGTGAAGCTGTCTCCACTGTCCATTGGTCAACGTCTCGGAAAGGACAAACGCATCTGCAGTAATACGACCAAGCCGAATCCAATCGATTAGCGTTTTTTCATCAATCTCAAAAATTTGGTTATCGATTCGGAGTTTCATGATTTATACCGAAACCTTCAAGGTTCTGCAACCGACAGTAGTCCTCTGTAGCTGAATTCACAAGAATTCAGGGCCAAATTTTTGCAAATTTGGCTACTACGTTTATGGTTGAACAACAATTACGACAGCGGCACTATCTTGCCCAGCTTCCCCATCAGTGACAGCGACGCTGACAAGATAGGCTCCCGATATATCCGTCGTAAATTTAATGCTTGGCCCTGTGCCTTGCTCAAGAACGTGTTGGGCATCTTGATTATTCCCATCCTTCGCCGTCCATTCGTAAATTAACCGATCGCCATCCGGATCGGTTGCTTGTGCTGTTAGAAAAATTTCCTGAGCGATTCGGTGGGGCGGGCCAGGGCTAATTATAATCGAATCGGTACCGTCGAGAACTGGAGGTCGGTTGACACCAACAACTTCAATGATAGTCGATTCTATGATTGGTTTGCTGTTTCCGTCATCAATGGTGACTGTCACCAGATAAGCTCCCGCTTTGTTGGTGGTAAACTGCACAAGCGGGCCTTGATTGGTGGAGGGTTGCCCAACCTCTTTGCCCTCATTTTCTTGATTGGATGCCTCAACAATAAATACGGTATTGGTGACGTCATCACCCTTGGCACTCCTTACCGTCCAAGTATAACTTAACTCGTCGCCATCTGGGTCGATTGCATTTATTTGTAGCGTGAGCGTCTCTTGAACTTGAATCGAAAATGGTGGCAAAAGTTGAGAAAAGATCGCCTGCCCAGAGTTGTCGATAACCGGCTGTTCGTTTCCACCACAACCGATGAGGACACATGCCATGAACGTCAGAAAAGCTCTCAAAAACATAAGGTTTCACGTAACACTTCCAAAGCGTATGTGTTGATTACATTCTTCTTCTCCAACCAACCACGCCGAGCAACATTAATTCCAAACGGCATATTTTCAAGCTGAGATATCGCATGGGCATCGGTGTTAATCGCCAATAAGACCCCGCATTCCTTGGCTTTCCGAGCAGAATCTGCATCCACATCTAATCGGCTTGGAGAGGCGTTAATTTCTAAAACAACATGATGTTCTGCGGCTGCACTGATGACCGCATCAAGGTTGATTGCATACCCCGGACGTTGACCGAGTAATCGACCCGTTAGGTGTCCGATAACCTTGACGAACGGATTTTCAATCGCCTTAATTACGCGCTTGGTCATCTCTGTTTCATTCATCGAAAAACCCGCGTGAACACTTGCCACAACGATATCCAGTTGTGCCAGAATATCATCGGAAAAATCGAGGCTTCCATCATTTCGGATATCGACCTCAGATCCAGTGAGGACCTGTATCCCAGCGGTTTCCGCGTTAGCGTCGCGAACCTGTTTAATCTGTTCCAGCAATCGTTCAGGCGTCAGTCCATTCGCTACCCGCGAGGATTCGGAGTGATCGGTGATGGCGATGTATTGGCGTCCCGATTTTTTTGCAGCCTCTACCATTTCACTAATTGATTGGCGACCATCACTCCAGTTGGTGTGCATATGCAGGTCGCCGCGAATATCGCTCAACTCGATGAGGGAAGGCAGAGTTCCAGTCAAAGCCGCATCCACCGAATCTGCGTGTTTCCGTAACTCAGGAACGATAAATGGAAGTCCAAGTTCACTGTAGATGTCCGCTTCGGTTTTTGAGTGAATTGACGAGTGGGGCAATGGCTTTAAATCACGCGCTTCAGCAATTTGATTGAGTTTCGCGACATGCTCATCGTCTCCCGTTGTCAGAAGTAACCCCGTTCCGTATTCCGTTGCAGGGAATGGATAAATTCGCACTGGAAATCCACCATCCACAGTCGCTGTCACATAAGATTGAAGTTCTGAAATTCCACTTCCATTAACAACACTCGGCGAATCAACTCCACTGACCTGCTCTAAGGCTTCGACAATCACTTCCGAATTCGTACACGCTGCGATTAATTCAATGCTTCTCAGCATCTCCTCGCGTCTGCGTAACTCGCCAGTGAAGTCCAAATGTTTGATCGCCGCGCAATTTTCCAACGCCTTGAAAATTGCTTGGGCAACGCCTAAGATTCGCCATAACGGACGCACCTGCTTTTGCTCCTCAACGAAGCGTAAGCCTTCATCGATTGAGGCGATGGTCTTGGCGCCCATTCGCTTCATCTCTTTGAGCTTACCGTCACCGATTGCCGTGCGGAGATCGCTGAGACTCTTGACACCAATTTCTCGGTAAAATCGCCCCACTGTTTTTACGCCAACCCCCCGGATGGCCAACAGGTCGAGGACCTCCTTACCCATTTCTTGGATGAGGTTGTCATAAAATTTACAGCGACCTGTTTCGAGCATCTCGATAATCTTTTCCTCGATTGTTTTACCGACGCCGGGAATAGATCGAAGCGTGCCTTGTTCAGCCAATTGTGTCACATCCACCGCCAGCGTATCAATTGCCTCGGCAGCGCGATCATAGATTCGTGCGCGGAATGAGTCATCACCTTGAATCTGGATGAGATAACCGATGTTCCTCAATATGGTACTCACGTCGTCATTGGTCATTTTTGTATTTCCTCTCACTATTGCGCACCACAGACAATAAACAGCATGTTCTTTCGATGATGTATTCTATCACACCTACGAAGGTACTCGCAAGCTAGAAATTTACAAGCAGAGCAAAGAATCGGTAGATGTCTCCTCAAGGGAGACCTGTTTGTATCAATGGACGAAATTCGCAAAACATCGTGCTAAAATTCCTCGCATTTCTCCCTTATCTTAGGTATCCTTTCCTCAAATTCAGAGGAGGGAGACATGGGATATCAGCCAGATAAATTGCGACTCAAAAAGTTCTACCGATATGCTCAACGCGTCTTTTCCTTTCAGCAACACATCAAAACACTCAATGACCCTCGAATCGCCCCCGATATCCAAACCGAGTCGATGTTTGAAGCCTTGTTTCTTTGCCTGCTGTTGCGGCTTTAGAGTTTCCGAGCCCTTGAGTTTGAAATAACCCACGGTCAAGCGCGAAAGCGGCTGATAGAAAGAGTGATGGATCAATATGGCAAACGCTGGGTTGAGATCCAGTAACCTTTGGAAATTTCTACGAACATTTTGTTCTTGTTGTGAGCCGTTCGTGGTATAATAAAATAAAGTCGCCATGTGTCAGGTTGAAAGTACCGACAGCGCGTAAGCGTGCGGCACAATTTTAGGCACAGACGGTGCCATCAGAGCATAACGTAGCGGGTTGCCGCAAGCGTGCTTTGAGAAGCCCCCGAATTCATTCGTGGGGAGTCGTCACGATACATTGTTAGGATAAAATCTAATTCCAATTTGATGACTATGGAGGATATTATAGACATGAAATTTGTTCGGTATGAATTGAACGGAAAAGTTGCTTATGGCATTCTCTCAGATGACACGATTCGTGAACTTGAAGGCGATCCATTTACCGATTATCGTGAGACGGGGAACGAAGTTTCATTGGCTGATGCCAAACTGCTTGTCCCAACAACCCCATCGAAAGTCTTGGCAGTTGGGCTGAACTACCGAAGTCATCTGGGGAGTGCTCCGGCACCGAAGAATCCTGAAATATTCATCAAAACGCCGTCATGCCTCCTCGATCCGTTGGGCGAGATTGTTCTACCCGACGGCGATGATAATGTTCACGCAGAGGGCGAGTTGGTTGCGATTATAAAGAATCGCACGAAAGGGGCTACGCCGGAAGAGGCGGCTGCGAACATTTTGGGCGTTACATGCGGCAACGATGTCAGTGCCCGGACGTGGCAGAGCGACGATTTACAATGGTGGCGAGCAAAAGGATCGGACACTTTTGGGCCACTGGGCCCCGCTATCGCTACAGGGCTTGATTATGACAACCTACAGTTGGAGACTCGGATTAACGGCGATGTCGCTCAATCGCAAACCACAGCAGACCTTATTTTTCCCGTGTCGGCTATTATCAGCTTCATTTCGCAAGCGATAACGCTTGAACCAGGCGATGTCGTTTACACCGGAACACCCGGTACAACGACGGCTTTGAAGGCTGGTGACGTTGTTGAGGTTGAAATTGAGGGAATAGGTCTTCTGAAGAATTCCGTGACTGCCTAACCGTAGAATAGTCGGTCGAAATTCTGAGTTCAAGAGCTAAAAACTGGGGACGAAAACCTAAACGCCTGGTGTGGATTATTCCCGCTAACTTCGATTGTCGCAAGACACCGGGTGTTGTTGTTCAAAAATCAGATCTTCAATTTTGGGAAATCGACCGACATTTTCTCTTACCAAGGAAGTAACCGTTCAGGTGGGAGGGTGAGGCTCTGCCGAACCAAAGCTCCGCGGGAGCGTCGCCCTCCCCTGGTGCGGCAGATCGTCAGTCTTTATCAGTTTCTTCCATAGATTACCTGAACGGTTACCCAAGGAATTCCAAAGTGACAAAGTTTATCTCGATAGCACCGATTTTATCGCTGATGTTTGTTGTCACTTTGGTACACGCTCAACTCTACGAACATCCATTCAACCTGCACCAATTGCCACAAGGTCAAGTGAGTGTCTCCGCAGGTTCAGAATTTGTCAACGACAGAGTTGCGCTTGTCGGCACGCTTGAATATGGCGTGTTCGAGAACATGGAAGGATTTTTAAAGGGAGGCGAGCTTTTCTTTGACGATGAGGCGTATACAACCGAATCGCCAATCTCTTTCTTGTACTCTGGACTTTCCTCGAGAAGGCCACTCTGGCAGACCAATTGGGCGCATCTGGCAAGCGCAAGTTTATTCGCAAGTTTTGCCAATGAGAAAACGGAGAAAAGGAATCGCACGTTGGGGATTTCAGGTGGCTTGATGATTTTGAGAGACATTTCATTGCCGTCGCTGCCCACCATCTCACCTTATGCCGGTGTCTTTTATGACATGAGTTGGTGGACTCTTGGCGATCAGACTTCACGAGGTAGTGCTTTCTCCGGTCAGATCGGTTTAGAGCTTGTTCTTTCACAGAATATGCGTGTGTTGGGAAATATGATACATCCCTTCAGAGCAGATCGGAAGAACCTATTTGGTGTCTATTTGTCCTTTCACACAGAGGCGAAAATCCCTTGAACAAGCAACCAATTTCCAATCTGAGGAGCGGCGATTAAATTTAACCTTGAGAAGGTTTGGAACCTTCTCAAGGATGCCTGCGAAATGTAGGAGTAATTTAGTAGACAATCCTAAGACTAAGTTACAGTTCCAACACCACTCCGCAGTGGATAAAAAAAGGAAGTTGAAGCCATGAAAATCCAAAGCATTGAAACGTTTACGCAGGGAAATTTGAGTATCGTTCGGGTAAGAACTGATGATGGCGCAGAGGGGTATGGGCAAATTGCACCGTTTAATGCCGACATATCCGCAACAGTTTTGCACCGCCAAATTGCCCCGCACGCATTGGGAGCGGATGCGACAGACCTGGACGGTCTATCAGAACGGTGCATTGAACGCAATCACAAGTTCCCCTGGTCTTATGTTTGCCGGGCTCTGGGAGGTGTGGATACCGCACTCTGGGATCTCCGCGGCAAGCTGGAAGGCAAAAGCGTTTGTGAATTGCTAGGAGGACAGCCCAGACCGTTTCCGGCTTATGGTTCGAGTATGCGCCGAGATATTACTCCCGAAGCTGAAGCCGAACGTCTCGCACGCCTCAAGGACAGCCACGGTTTCCGTGCTTTCAAAATTCGTGTTGGGGATGTTTGCAGTCATGATCTCGATAAGTGGCCTGGACGAACCGAGGCCCTGGTACCGACTGTGAGAAAGGCAATTGGCGACGAAACAGCGCTTCTTGTGGATGGCAATAGCTGTTACACGCCCAAGCGAGCTATTGAGGTCGGGAGGATTTTGGAGGATAACAACGGATGCCATTTTGAGGAGCCTTGTCCTTATTGGGAGTTGGAGTGGACGGCTGAAGTCGCAGAAGCGTTGGACGTGCCGGTAGCGGGTGGGGAGCAGGACGTAGACCTGGCTCAGTGGAGACGGATGATTGCCATGCCCGCTGTGGATATTGTCCAACCCGACATCTGTTATGTCGGAGGTTTGACGAGGGCGCTCCGTGTGGCGGCTATGGCGGAGAAGGCAGGGATGCCCTGTGTCCCTCATTCGGCCAATCTGTCGATGGTCACCGTTTTTACCCTGCACATGCTAGGGGCGATTGCCAATGCGGGACCGTATTTAGAATTCTCGATCGAGCCATCTCGGTGGACTGATGGGCTGTATACTCCGGCACTGGAAGCAAAAGATGGAAACGTCGCTATCCCCGATGGTCCCGGTTGGGGCGTCACCATTAACCCCGACTGGCTGGAAAGAGCCGAGTACCACATTAGCGAATGTGATTAAAAAATCTCAGCGTTGTCGGGAAAAGAGATTCTCATTACCACAACCTCAAAGGAGGATGACAATGACACAATCCATTCGACTGGCACTTGTTGGGTGCGGTGGCATGGGGTTGCGGCATCTGCATGGGCTGATCGAACTTAAACGATGCGGGTTTGATACGGTCGATCTGGTCGCTGTCTGCGACATCAATGCAGACCATGCCGCCCACGTCGCCGATGTCTCTCAGGATGATTTGGGAATTAAGCCACAGATTTACACCGATTTGGCACAACTTTTAGTATCCGAAAAAAGCCTCGATGCAATCGATCTTGTCACCGATCCGATTTCGCATCACACGCTGGCTTGCATGGCATTTGACGCCGGAATTCATGTGATGATCGAAAAGCCGATGGGCGTGACGGTGCGAGCATGTCACGTCATCATTGAAAGCGCAAAGAGAAACGGTTGCAAACTGGCAGTCGCCGAAAACTACCGCCGCGATCCGATGAATCGACTGCTCAAAGCTGTGATTGATAACGAAATCATCGGAGTGCCATACCTCGTTTTGCATAACCATATCGCCGGTGGTGGGTCGATTATGAGCGGCACACTTTGGCGGCATCAAAAGCACCGTGGCGGCTATCTCATTGAAATGGGGGTACACTATGGCGACATGCTGACCTATCTGCTCGGTGATATTGATGAGGTCTATGCGGCGACAGCAATTTTTGAGGAACATCGAGCGCGGAGAGGGGCATCCCGATTTTATCAACATCGCCTAAAAAACGAGCCAACATCCATACAGCCCGATGCCGAAGAAACCGCCGCAGCGACACTGAAGTTTGGAAACGGTGCTTTTGGGCAGTTCACGCTCAGCATGGCGGGACATGGACGTGGAGTACGGACACGCCAGATCTTTGGGGCAAAGGGCTCTATTGATGCGCCTGGCGATCGCTCTGGCAATCCAATCCGTTTAAAATTAGATGATGCCGATGAATTCATCGGCGATTCCGTCCTCGACCTTGTTCCCGACTTCACCTTGGATGCCATCAATCAGGGGTTATTCGGATTTGAGCGGGCGGGAAGCTATGACCTGCCGTTTGAGTCGATCGATCACAAACTCCTCGCCTACGAGTACCAGGACTTTGCTGAAGCTATCCGCGAAGATCGGTCGCCGGAGGTCGATGGAGATGGTGGATTGATTGCGACAGCGTTTGCGTATGCGCTCTGCGAGTCCGGGTATCTTGGCAAGCCAGTTTCTCTCAGTGCCGTTGCGGCGGATGAGATTAACGCTTATCAAGCTGAGATTAACGAAAACGTTGGATTATAAACGACGCGCTATTATGGCGTCATTGTAGAAATAAATACAAAATACATTATTTCATTTTTAATCAAGGAAAAATTATGGACGTACAATTTGCTGAACGTTTACAGAAACTACCACCATACCCTTTTACCGATCTACGCCGAAAAATAAACGACGCACAGGCAAAAGGCATTAAGGTCATCAACCTCGGTATCGGCGATCCGGATTTCCCGACACCTGACCCGATTGTACAGGAACTATCTCGCGCCATCGGCGATCCAGACGATTCCGATCGCCACCGCTACGGGTGTGACATTCCTGTGCCGGAGTTTCCCGCCGCCGTGCGTAATTTTTACAAACAGCGTTACGGAGTCGTTCTCTCAGATGATCAGGTGATAACAACGATGGGTAGCAAGGATGCGATTGTCAAAATGTCCATGGCAATCCTCAATCCCGGCGATATTGGAATTGCGAGTACGCCCGGCTATCCGACCTACAACATCGGGCATGTCTTCGCAAGTGCGACGACTCATTATGCCCCGCTCCTCCGCGAAAACAATTTCCATATCGATCTCGACGCCATTCCAGCTCACGTCAAACGCCTTGCGAAAATTTTGTGGCTTAACTATCCGAACAATCCCACCACCGCAACCGCCGACCTCGACTTCTTCAAACGTGTGGTCGAATTCGGTCGTCAGCACAACATTCTGATTGCCCACGATAGTGCCTACAGCGAAAATACCTACGACGGCTACAAGGCGCCGAGCATTCTGGAGGTAGATGGTGCTGACGAGGTAGCGGTTGAGTTTTTCTCGCTGAGTAAAGGGTTCAACATGACTGGCTGGCGATTGGGATTCGTCGTCGGAAATGTCTCAGCCATCACCGCGCTTGATAAGGTGAAAAACAACATTGACAACGGTTCGCTACGAGCCCTCCAATTTGCAGGCGCGAAGGCACTTTCGGTCGTCGATGAAATCATCCCACCCATCAATGCCGTGTACAAGCGTCGTCGGGATATGGTCGTTGATGGCCTCAATTCAAACGGGTGGTCGCTCGAAAAACCAAAGGCGACAATCTACATCTGGGCACCGGTGCCGGATGGATATAACGGCCAGAGCACCGAATTTGCCACTGAGTTGCTAGAGAAATCAGGTGTCGTTGTGACGCCCGGTCTGCTTTACGGACAGTGGGGTGAAGGCTATTTCCGAATCTCCCTGACTTACCCTGATGAAGTAATTCAAGAAGCGATTTCACGTCTCGCAGAGATGCGGCTGTAGTTATACTGTTTTAGAATTGAAAAATCCTAATGGCTGTAGGTCGAGATTCATATCTCGACAGCATCCTGTCGGGTTTGGAAACCCGACCTACAGGACATTTCATTTGCGAAATAGTATTAGTGCCAGAATACATAGACTGGCATCTGAAAGAGGACACCTGCCACACTCCAGCCACCGCCGACCACAAACTCGCCGAGGATCAGTCCGAGGAAAAATGGAACCGCTCGGCGATACAATCCTAGCCCACTGTGCTTGAGAATCACCCATTTTGCCAGCCAACTGAGCAGAAAGGAAAACCAGAGCCAGCTCATCGAAAACGTCGGACCGAGTGGGTAGCCAACCGGATGGAAGGGAATCCAAATCCATCTCCCTTTGCTTATCATCAACAGGAGTGTAAAAATAAAGCCAACGCCCATGAAAATTGTCGCCGGGATGTCGGTATGCGTGGGATAGCTTATCCACGTCTCTAAACGCCGAATCGCTTCGCCGCCCCACCGCGCTCGGAGTGCGCCACGTCGATAGGAGAGGTCGAGCAGTATCCAGAACGAGACGAACGCGCCGAGGACGATGGAGACCATCATCGCCCAGACGAACCGACGTTTGCCTCCTACCAGTTTGAAGCCTTCCAACTGATGTGGCATGACGTGCCCACGTTGCGCCCGTGTGAAGCCCCAAAAGAGCGCAATCACGGCGAGACTCGACGGACCGATGCCTTTTGGACCGAGCGTGGTTAGCAGAATCGCATCCGGTCCGCGCCAGTACAGTTCGTGCGCCGGATGTCCGATTTCCGCTCGCATCCGTGTGATTGCAATTGACAGTAGGAGGAAGATGCCGAAGAACGCACCAGCAATTCCAAGCGACATTCCTGCACGGTTGGCAAAGAGAATGAGAAAGAGCGTTCCGGCAAAAAAGCCTGCGAGGGCAGTCCGATAACGCATCGGTTCGCTGGCATCGTCGATTCGCCGCTTACCGACCACCGACCGAAAGATGTCTTGAAAGTGCCTTCGGCTGAACCAGAGCGCAATGAGTCCGATGCAGAGATACGCCCCAGCGGATTGTGCTTCCGCGTAGGGAAATCCCGGCAGACTGTGAAATCCGGCGATGCTTCCGAAAACTCGCTGAAGTTTCCAAAACAGAAAAAAGAACCAACACGAAAACGACAGGTCCAGCGGGATAAAGAAGGCGATGCCGATGGCGTACGGAAAACAACGGAGTCGGATGCGACCAACCGCGCTCCACGGCTTTTCAGTGAGCAGGTTGCTGATGTCCGTATACAACCGTATCTCCGGAACTGTCGGCGTCAGATAGTGCAGACTGTTGAGCATATTTAGCCCGCCTGCAATAGCGAACCCAATCCACAGCAGATGAACCCTGAAAATCCCGCCGCGAAGTTCCTTTGTCATCTCCAACGGCAATTGGATGTTCGGATAACTCAGCTTTTCGTGTTCTGTCCACTGCTTTCTCAAAATCGCCGCCATGCAGAGCATCACGAAACTCATGACGGCGAGGAACGCTGTCCACCACAGCACCGGCTCAAGCCACCGATAGATGTGTTCTTCCGTGTAGAGCGTCGAGTCACCGTCGTAGTAACCTTTCAATACGCCGAAATCATCGACTGTGAGCCAATGCGGGATGTATCGCCAGAAGAGCTCTCGCCATTCGTTCTCCGGCGTTGCAAACCAGAACGGGTGTCCTAAAATCTGCATCAGGACTTGAATCGTGTCGAAGCCGCCGATCGCCGTTGCCAGCGAGAGGAGTGTGTAGATGGTGAGCAGTTCGGATTGATAGAGCGCAATGCGAGGCAGAAGCCGTTTGACTCCGGCGTTGAGAAGGGTTAAGACGAACAGGCAGAAAATGACATTGTAAAAGAGCGAGAGCGTCGTCGGGGGCCCGCCCCAAATCAGACCGCGTTGGATAGACCAGTAGCAGTTGAAGGGGATAAGCAGCATGGCGATGAGAATGCTGCGCCATGTTATTCTTGATTGATCTGTGTCTTTCTCTCTGAGCATTCTAGCACTTTTCAAAATCAG
>JADFGN010000207.1 GCA_022567695.1 Candidatus Poribacteria bacterium
ACCCGAAGCATGCATATTTATCATGTTCGCGCCGATCTGTGTTGCTGATGTCACTGCACCAGCAACCGTGTTGGGGATGTCGTGGAATTTAAGGTCTAGAAAGATTTCCTTCTTTGCTTCACGCAATAACTGAACAGAAGCTGGGCCGGTGGCGGTAAAAAACTGTTTGCCGATTTTGAACCATCCGACGTAGTCAGAGAGTTGCGCTACGATTCGATCGGCAGCCTTCAAGTTATCGACATCTAAGGCAACGATGAGTTTGTCTTTGGGCATGTTCAGTCCTTTGGCTCATGCTTTGATTTCGGATAGTCAACTTTGGCTGGCTTTAATTGATGACCACAATTCGTACAAAATACGACATTAGTTGAATTTAGACGGTCACATGCTGGACAATCTATTATTGCATTTCTGCTATTTTCCCCGGAGTCTATACTGATAGTAATCTTTTTCGTCCAATTCAGATTTTTTCCTTTTGGGCCTCGGTGATTGGACAAAATGAAAATAGCCTCTGCTGTTGTAAAAATTGCCATCAAAAGCATTGAGCCGAATACATACAGTGCTACATGTTTGAAGTGATTAAGGGACATTCCGATGGCCTGTTTTAGGCTGATCTCGCTTGCATTTCCTTCATTCCCTTGTAGCCATATTTCTTGGAAGAGGGCTTTGAAAGCAACGACAATACCTGTCAATAACAAGAAGGCCATCAAAATGATTGTGCTCCACAGTAACATCTTTTCGACAATCTTCGATTCTAATTCCTCTGAAGCGTTAGGATATTTCTTTTTTAACCGTTGCGTAAATCCAGCAAGTACGATGTAAATAGCATAAATCAGGAATGAGCCGACAATATTCGCGATGATTCGGAACATCGGACTTCCGTCGTTGGTTAAGAGTCCTTTAATCAGTTCAGTAAACCATTCCTTGAACATGGTTGATTTCTCAAGGCAGAAAACGCCCTGCGTCAATTCGACTTCCCTCGCGGAAGCGGCGGTAAAATCTCAAGCCGCACCTTCGCTACCCCTTTAAAGAGCAATCCAAGTTCACTTGCTGCCTTGCGCGAGAGGTCGATAATTCTCCCTTCAATAAACGGCCCTCGATCGTTAATTCGCACGATGATGGACTTGTGACTCTCCAGGTCTACGACACGCACGCGTGTATTGAACGGCAAGGTTTTATGCGCGGCGGTCATCTGATTCATATCGTAGGTCTCACCGTTCGCTGTCAGTCGCCCGTGAAATTTTTTGCCATACCACGACGCGACACCGCTTTCTGCTTTGATGCGCCGAATCTGCACTTTTGCCTTTCCAGTGTCTAGCATTCCAAGTGTTTTCGCCGCACGCCATGAAACTAGAAGGACGCTGTAATTTCTGCGTGGGATGCGATCGTTGATTCGAACGACGGCAGTTTTTCCGTTCTCGCGATTGACGACCTGAACGTATGAGCCAAAAGGAAGGGTTCGATGTCCCGCAACAAGGTCTCTATAATCGTGCGGTTCGCCACTCGCTGTGGGTCTGCCTTGAAAATGTTTGCTAATCCATCTTGCCATCCCGCGTTGTGTTTGCTGGTATTGTGCACCTTTGGCCATGGAGGCGTATCCACAAAACAATCCACAAACGATGAGACAAACTGTAAACTTTGAAAATCTGTGTATTATTCTCATAAATTCTCTCCCTCAACTTCGATTATCGAAAGTAAAAAATCTACCCGATAGTATAGAATACCACTGTGTTTCATATCTAATAATTCTTACGTTGATGGAGATTAAAATGATTCACTGTATTTGATGACTTGATTTAGTTTGAGTCAGATTCCCTTCTCTGTAGGTCGGGTTGAGGCAAGCAATGGGGACGGTTCTGTTGGATTTCATCAGCCAACAGACAACGTTTTCGCTTTGCATCAGCCGAACCCCGACCGTCTTGGCAATTTTGTTGGCTCTAACCCCGCTCAACCCAACCTACGAATCTAATGTGACAAAGTCAAATTAGATAAATGTTCAAATCCCGAACCTAAAGATTGGCCTCCATAATCGGAGTTCCGGCTAGCACTTGTTCGATAATCTGAAGTGTGCGTTGATGCGCGGCTTGAATTCCATCCTGTCGAGTTCTAATCTGTGCTTCGAGTTCATCCAGCTTTCCCTCAAAGCCATCCACCATCCGCCTGACTTCAGTGGGCGATGTTCCGCCAAGGCTTCGGTGACTGTGAAGGGCAAGTTTTGGATCGAGAATACGTTGAAGCTCGGGGATTGCAAGATTGATTCCTCTATTTTGTAGCAACTGCTGTGTTTCCTCCCAGTCCTTAAAAGTCTTTCCCATCTTTACCAAGTCGCCGACGATGCCCCCAACGATTTCATGACATTCACGAAATGCCAACCCACCCTCCCGAACCAGGTAATTCGCCAACTCCGTTGCCGTTGCAAAGTTTGCGTTGGCCAGTTCTGCCATCCGATCCGTTTTGAAATCAATCGTCTCAAGAAGCCCAGGCAACACCCCAAGGCAGGATTGAACCACATCAAAAGCGTCCCACAGTGGCGGTTTATCTTCCTGGAGATCGCGATTATACCCCAATGGCAATCCTTTGAGGTTGGTCAGGAGATCTAATAAAGCACTATAGACGCGCCCGCACCGCCCACGAGTCAATTCGGCGATGTCGGGGTTCTTTTTTTGCGGCATAATCGAACTGCCAAATGCATAAGTGTCGTCAAGCACAGCCATACCAAATTCATAGGTTGTCCAGTAAACAATCTCTTCTCCTAACCTGGAGAGATTGGACATCAGCATCGACAGCGCAAAAAGCGTTTCGGCGATAAAATCGCGGCTGCTAATGACATCCAGGGCATGTTCATGAACCGCATCGAAGCCGAGAAGTTTCGTTGTTAAGTGGCGATCGATCGGGAAGGAGGTGCCAGCAAGCGCACAGGCACCAAGCGGATTCATGTTTGCAAGGGCATAGGCAGCATCCAATCGCTTGAGGTCCCGGATGAACATGCTGACGTAAGCGGTTGCCCAGAAGCCGAGGCTAATCGGTTGGGCATGTTGCGTATGGGTATAGCCTGGCATTACCGTTTCAACGTGACACCGAGCAATTGCAAGAAACACGCGACACAAACGAGAGGTGCCCTCTTGCGTCCTGAGAATCTGTTCTCGCGTTACGAGGTGGGCATCAACAAGAACCTGATCGTTTCGCGAGCGGGCTGTATGGAGTTTCCCACCATACTCACGCCCCGCCCCTTCAATCAGGTAGGATTCTACGTTCATGTGGACATCTTCTTTTTCCGGCTTTAGGAAAAACTTACCATCGCGGAAGTCTTCTTCTGCCTTGCCGAGCCAACGCAAGATCTGCCGCAGGTCTTCATCAGAAATAATTCCAACTCTTGCTAGCATAATTGCGTGTGCCTGGCTGCCCCATATATCATGCGCAACCATGCGTGAATCGACTTCAATCGATTGGGTGAAATCTTCCGTTTCAGTCGTAATCTCTGAGTTAAAGCGGCCGCCCCAGAGTTTTGTCGAGGGTTTAGTTGGCAAACTGAAGAACTCCTTAGTCCAATGAGTAAGTCATATCGAGCTTGAGTCAATCCGGCATTCAAAGTACATTGTGCTTGATCTAATCAGATAACTTATGGCACCAAACACTTTTTTCATTTCACTTATAGCCAAAACAGTTTGGTTCTTTGTAAAAAGATTACCAACCAGTTTTCCGAACTGCCATAGTTCCCCATCTGTCACAATTCCATGAACGGGGATCTCTTCATTTTTGTTGATTTTCTGAACCGCAACGAGTTCTGCTAGGCATTGCCCCCAGCCTTCTGTAAAGTTATTTTGTTTAGCTTCTACCACAATAATAATGGGAATACCCAAAATAGTTTTCCCTAATTCTGATTTAGTTGAGATAATGTAATCGGGTGTGCCGCTAAGTACTTGGTTATGAGAAATGGATTTATGACTCCATAGAGCGTATTTCCCTACAAAATGCTTATAAACGTCTCTAATTATCGGATATATTACATTTTCGCAACGCGATGCTTCTGATGAGAATACATCAATATTTTGGCGGCTAAATTCAAATTCTTCTAAAAAGGCTTTAGAAGGTTCTATATCATCAAAGTCAACGTAATCTTCTTCAGTATATTTTATGTTGAATGCTTCTTGAACTTGTTGGATTGATTTAAAATCCGTAAATGCCATCTTACAATCACCTACCGTATATCGATCGAGTTCAGTTGTCCGCTGTGCGGACGAGCACGGTGGGGATCTCCGAGTCCGGAGACGATTGGCCTTCTTGCCGAAAACCGGAAGCCTGCCCTCGAGCGTAGCGAAGGGTCAACTGCAACTGTTAAGCAACATTCAAGCTCGCTTGATAGATTGCCTGAATCATGCCTAAGATTCCACTGACATTATCAAGATAGTATCGCCGACGATCAAGCAGGGCGACTCCATCCGCCAAACGAAGGAATTGCCAGGTTTCGCCGGTTGTCACACAACCAAAGACCGGAACGGCTGTTCGTCCCGACTCTTCGTTGAACTGCCGTGCAGCCTCCATCTCCGCAATACATTGCCCTGTCCCACCTTCGACATCATTCTTCTTCGCCTCTACAATGGTCATGAGCGGCGCACGCAAGGGCGGCAGGGCAGGACCGACGGCAAGGATGAAGTCACACTCACCGACCAGCCCCCGGTCTGGGTCCACATCCAGGCGTTGCCCAGAAAAAATGGCGAACTGCTCATCACAGAGTTCACGCCCGGCGACGAGGATGGGGACCACGATGAATTCGCTTCGGGACTTCTCGCTAATCAGTGCTAACCGCGTTCCTCGTGCTAACCAGCCAGGCAACCATTCCGGGACTGGAGCACTTGGAGGGGCAGGAAACAGATCTGCCTCCTGGGTTGTCACGCCCAGTTTCTGTTCGACCATTTCAAGGGTGAATTCGCTGTAGGACATATCATCCTCTCGAGAAACTATAATTTTCTCAAACCTTGTGTCATGTTTTTCTCAGCATTCCGACGATTCGATCTGCTCCACGCCGAACAGCCCAAACGGGTCCGCCCGCCGAAGTGCTTCGTAGATGGTAACAACCGCCTTGACTTTGAATAACAGGCACTCGGCGCAACCGATGCGATGTCTTTTGATCAGGCATCTTCGGTCCGCTTCCTGTTGCACTTTCTGCCATGCATCGTCTGGCGTGCCCCCATACCCAATCTCCCACGTATCTGCCGGATAATCCCGCCGGAGATACTCTGGCACTCTGAAATATTCCTCAATCTCTTTTGGGATGGGGACACGCTCTCCAAGATGCAAGCTGGAACAGCGATCAATCCCCACACCTAACAGCAAAACCCAGCCATCAACATCAAGTAGATACTGATATCCCTGGCTGTGTTGCTGGGCATCATGGCCCCAAGCGCAGACCCGGTGGATGCCCGTGCCACAAACAACGCCAAACCTCGTTCGGAATTCCTCTACAATGGCTCCCATCCCGGTTTTTTCTTTTGAATCCTCTTTAAGCAAGCGAACCTTCCATCGAATGCCTTTGTTTTTTTCCGTCTCAGTCAGGGGAATGGGTGGGCTGACCTGAAAGGCTGACATCACCAAAGTCCCTTGTTCACCGACAACATTCATCAAGGCATCGACAACCGTGGATGGTCCGCCCTGCACCTTGCCGAATCGGCTCAAGGAACTATGGACCTCTGTCGCATCCCCCGGCCCTAAACCTAGCTTTCGCAGACCGTCTTCAATTTCACCTCTGGTGAGTTCAACAGGAATTGACTTCCTAGTGGAGGTCATTAGGATTTTCTCTCAATCTGTTGGTCGGTTCACTCATACATGCCCATTTAAGAATGATAGCATTCACAGATGTCTAGTTTGTGATTAAGCGCGAAGGGTATTATAGCACGAAGGGATTTAGCTTGGCAAGTTCTCATCGCTGACAATCAATTTTTGCTATTGACAGAATTATACGCCTGTTATAGAATCATCTGACTCTAAAGAAGAGGATTTGTAGAATGAATTCGGCAGTAAGAAAGGGAACAAACAACTCAGCGGTGGGATGAGTGAAATGCTTATTTATAAGGAAAGATTTCAATTCGTAGCAAAATCGGCAAAGCGATTGTTATTTCAATGGGTATTTCGTAGGAGATTTGCGGTGAGAGAATCAGCGTCTTACAGTGAGTTATTTCATTTCAGCAAGCACGACATTCCTCTGAAGATGCTTTCCATCCCTCCGAATCTTAATTGTCACAGCCGTCTTTGGTGCTAAAGTTCCAACCAGTTTCTTCAATTCGAGGAACGTATGAACGGGGATGCCATTAAATTCAAAGATAACATCTTGCGGAAGGATGCCAGCCTTTTGTGCCGGACTATTTTCAAATACTTCTGTGACTCTGGCACCATCGATATCTGACTCGACCCAAACGCCGAGCCGACCACGAGGCACTTTGCCATGCTCAATAAGCTGTTCGGCAATTGTTTGAACGGTTTGAATTGGAATTGCGAAGCTAATCTCACGCCCCATCAAAATTCCATTCTCTGGAAATGAGGGACGGGCTATTGATTGCTGTATCAGTTCGGGGTGGCTTGAAGGGTAAGATTCCGCCAAGGTTGCGGCAATGAGACCGATAATTTCCCCAGACGTGTTCACAACCGCACCACCAGTGTTCCCTGGCGTCACGGAGGTGTTGATTTTGATGGCTTCATAAAACGGTCGGCTTGGAAGAATTTCAAGTCCGCTCACGATACCAAAGGAGAATGTCGGAGATTGACCATAAGAACTGCCGATAGTGACCACCCAAGATCCTGCGCCAATCTCAGCCGCGTTTCCGATTGCTGTCTGAAATGGGCGATGTCGCTCTACCTCAAGAACCGCAATATCTGTCATTGCATCAAAACCACGAAGTTTCGCTTGATGGAGCTTTCCGTCGGCGAATTTAACTTCAATGGTGTTTGCCTTGTCAATAACGCCCCCTGTCGTCACAATATATCCTGCGGTATTGATGATAATTCCTGAACCGATATTTTTATAGTGATAAACAGGTTGGCGATTGTCCACCTGAAGCCCTTCGGGGACGCTCTGTCTATTTGGAAAATGCACCGTCTGTGTTGCAATGATTTCAACAACGGATGGCCGTACCAATTTGATAATCGCTTGAAAGTCCTGTTCCATGCGTTGGAGGACACTTTCCGCGGCAAAGGTCATGGAAATCGTGGTGCAAAACAGGGCTGTGCTGAGAAGGGATATTAAAGTGTTGAATCTTTCATTTCGCATTTTGTGTTGCCTTTCATCTTCCTTATAAACCGCCACTTGTGGGGACATCTGTATAATTGACGGTTTGCAAAATGTAATGTTGTTCCATTCGTCTGGATTGCAACTTTTCTCGAACGTCTAATTCTTCCAATGCAGGAAAGTTAAAAGAATACTCAAAAGCACGCTCGATATTGAGACGAGGGACAGCAACCGGCATTTTTTCAATGCGGGATGCTGGTTGCGCGAAATAGCGCGGAGAAAGTGGGCTAGTTACCGCGACCCTACCGTCTTGAGGCACTTTTCCGACAAACGCATTTTGATATAAGAAGATTCCTGCGGCAACGACGAGCATCACTGTTGCTAATCCACCAAACGTCCAGATCGGTTGCGCGCGTATTGCCTCAAAAATGCGACGACGTAATGAAATCGTCTCCACTTGAATATTGGCGAGGCGAGTTTGCAAAGCTACATCAAGGTCTGATGACGGTTCGATTTGGGGGAGTTGATGTAGGAGGTCAACCGACTTCTGGAATAACGTCAATTCATGACGACAAGTTTCGCAGTCTGCCAGATGTATTTCAAATGCCTTTATCGTTTGATAATCGAGTGCATCTTCAAGATATTCAGAAAAGTGTTCCTCAGCTTTTAAACAGTTCATAATGACTCCAAAAAGAATCTTAATCTATCCTTGAGCATCAGTCGTGCTCGGTTGATACGTGATTTAGTCGTTCCGAGCGGTAGGTCTAAAACGTTGCTAATTTCTTCATAACTTAACCCTTGCAGATCGCGGAGGATCAGTGGTAGCCTATATCTCTCGGGCAATTCGGCAATTGCGCTTTGCACAGCATTATGTATTTCTTTTTGTTCGAGTTGAGCTTCAGGTTGGAAAGAGACATGTGCGGGGGCTGTCGCGATTAAATCCTCATCGCCCGAGTTTTCACCGTCATATTTAGTCGGGGTTATGCTATCGACGAAGAATCGACCACGACGCCCCCGGTTTCGTAGTTCATTTTTGCAGAGATTGGAGGCAATGTGATACATCCAGGTGCTAAATTTTGCCGCACCTGCTTTGTATCGATTTGTAGCTCTGAACATACGAACGAATGTCTCTTGTGCTAAGTCTTCAGCGGAGTCTATATCTCCCAGGAACTGGGTGATAAAGTTGACCAAAGGGGTACGGTGTCGGCGCACAATGATATTGAATGCGTCTGTATCCCCCTGTTGGCAGCGCTTCATTAATTCATCATCCAGTTCTGGCATTGTTATTCCTCCGCGGGTGCTTGGTTAAATACACACACATGGCGGGATTAGGTTGCAATTTTTGTTGATTTTTTTATCTTCGGCGGACCAAGATTTATGCCCCATATTTCAGTATTCTGCGGTGGGTTTTCAATGGAACTCACTAAGGCATTAAAGAAAGGTTGAACTTAATGACTCAATTCGATCATGTATTGCAAGATGTAGATAAACGTTGTCGGGAAGAAGGCATCCCGATGTTAGGCAGCAAGAAAGCAGAATTCCTCGCTGAGCTTGTTGAAATCGCGCAGCCATCACTAATCGTAGAATGCGGTACAGCGATTGGCTATTCGGGTCTGTGGACAGCTTCTAAGTTGAAAGCCGCAGGCAAAGGTCGGATAATCACCGTTGAGATTAATCCACAGCGTGCCCACGAGGCGCAGGAAAATTTCGCACGCGCTGGCGTTAGCCATCTGGTAGATTCACGAATAGGAGACGCCAAAGAGGTACTGAAGACAATCGATGAACCGGTGGATTTCCTATTGCTCGACAACAATTATGACAACTATTTCCCCTGCTTTCAGGCGATTGAATCTCGTCTCACGAATGGTGCAACTATCGTCGCCGATAATGTAGGAATCGGTGCCGAGGGGATGGCGGACTACCTTGAGCACGTGCGTTCTCACTATGAAAGTCAAATCCATTGGTTTGAGATTGATCTGCCCTGGGTCAAACGAGATGCAATGGAAGTAACGGTTTATCGGAAAAAAGCTACGTGAGTTCGGTTGAGAATGAATTATCATCAACGCCACTTTACCCGGATTTATTAAGTTTTGTTGAGGGATGAACCTTGACCTTCGAAGAATTAAAGAGCATAGTTTGGGGTTGATCGCAATTTTAATCTGTGCTATAATTAGATGCTTGTCGAGAACAGCCAATCCATTAAGTTTGAATTGATGGGTTTTATTTAAAGAACAACCTAAGTCACCACTGCAAAGTTTACAGAGCCTAGAAAGGAGAAACCATGAAGAAAATTCACCATGGCGTTATCGCATTTACGGTTCTTATTCTAGTCACGCTTATACCTGTGGCAAACGCCCAAAAGACTTTAACCATCGCTTGGGCGGAATGGCTGCCTGCGAGTTTTCTGCAAGAATTATCGGAGGATTTTACAAAAGAAACAGGAGTCAAGGTCGATGTCGTTCAGATTCCCTGGCCAAACTTCCAAGATCAGGTCTTCACAGCGTTTGTTGGTAAAAGCACGCGCTATGATATTGTCATCGGTGATAGTCAATGGCTCGGACGAAATTCCGTCGGCGGCCACTATGTTGACTTGACAGACTGGATCGGTAAAAATATCGATGTTGATTCGATTTATGGGCATGCCATGACAGCATTTGCTGAGTATCCGAAGGGGAGCAAAAAATACTGGGCGCTCCCGGCGGAGGTGGATGCCAACGGCTACGCCTATCGCACAGATCTCTTTGAGGACCCCAAAGAGAAAGAGGCATTCAAGGACAAATACGGTTACGAGCTAAGCCCTCCCAAGACCTACAAGGAACTGCGCGATATTGCCGAGTTCTTTACGCGCCCCCCGAATCTCTACGGAATCGCGACCTACTTCAGCAAAGAATACGACAGTATCACCATGGGCTTCCAGCAGGTGATGTGGTCTTTTGGTGGGTCTTATGGCGATCCGAAAACGTACAAGGTTGATGGATATCTCAACAGCGAAGATTCCGTAAAAGCGTTGGAATATTACAAAGACCTGATCAAATTTGCGCCACCGGACGCACCAAATTACTATTGGCAAGAAACGCTGGAGGCGTATAACGCGGGCAAAGTCGCAATGGCAATGAACTATTTTGCCTTCTTGCCTGGGGCAATCGATTCAAAGCAAAACCCCAATTATCATGATAAGACGGGGTTCTTTATTGCGCCTGCCGGACCTAAAGGACACTATATCAGTATCGGCGGTCAGGGAATGTCGATTTCCTCTTACTCGAAGAATCAAGACATTGCCAAAGATTACATGAAGTGGTTTATGCAAAAACCGGTTCAGGAAAAATGGGCGAAACTTGGTGGATTCACACCGCATAAAGAGGTGTTGCAATCCGACATCTTCTTAGAGGCAACGCCATTCAATAAAGCCTTCGCCGCGAGTTTTCCCTACCTGCGCGATTTCTGGGCGATTCCTGAATACGCAGAACTATTAGACGTCTGCCAAACAAACTGGAACGCCGCGATTGTCGGCTTAAAATCACCGAAAGAGGCACTTGATGAGATCGTGCGGAAGCATGAGCAGATTTTTGAAGAAGCCGGATACTACGACCACGATTGAACGGTTTGGTTCCAAACTCTCACATGAGTCATGTTCTTTGTTTTATTGTAACCATTCGGATGGGAGGGTGAACTCGTCTCCGGGTTCGCCTCCCCCCGTCGAACTAAAGCTCATATTCTCAACACTTTATACCAGGAGAAAAACAAATGCCACCACAAATTAAAGGATACCACGAAATTGCTATGGCCGTGAGCAACTTGGTACGCTCTGAAAAATTCTATTGCGACGTACTTGGGATGCGGGTGTTATTTCGCATTCCCGAACAATGCGTCATCATGATGATGGGTGAACCTCCCCACCGATTTCTCGGTTTATGGTTGCCGGATACTCATGGTGCTTTGATCGGCGAGGGGATTAGCAAAATGCACTTTACGATGGAAATCGACATGGCAGGCGTGGACGAATGGGAAGCGCATTTCAAGACTCACAATGTCCATGCCCCCAAGCGGATTAAGAAAAACGGAGATGTCCACTTTGACTTTGAAGACCCGGATGGTCACCCGCTGGAATTGTGGGCCCGCACGGGGGGAAAATTAGCAGGCGGCATGCCCGGCGCGGAGATTCCACCCGAAAATCGCCACCTGTTCTTTGATTCCGAGTGAAGGCGAAAGATGAATCTATCCGATCATGAAGATTAAGAAAATAATCGGGTAATCC
>JADFGN010000208.1 GCA_022567695.1 Candidatus Poribacteria bacterium
AACCGAATTTTCGCAAATTCGGCTACATATCAACACCTATTTAACAATCAACTCATAGCGAGTAGATTTTCGTAGGGTGGGCCGTGCCCACCCTACAGTTTAAGGACGTTAACACCGTAATCGCCTTTATTTTTTGAGGTTTGGGAAGTTTACTCAATACGAGTTCAATGCACTACCCCTAACGATGGAAAGAATAGAAAATAAAAAATATGACACAAACACTTCCGTTGTATAAGACACCGCATAATAATTCTTCATGTGTTTCAAATAAGAAATCCGTTCAGTATTCACCTCAACGACGGCATCCACCTTGGATCAAAGCACGAATTCCCGCCGGCCCAAACTACAAAGACCTCAAAAATCTGATGCGCAGCTTAAAACTGCACACTGTTTGCGAAGAGGCGCGTTGCCCAAATATCGGCGAATGCTGGGAACACCGAACTGCTACCTTCATGATTTTGGGTAATGTCTGTACTCGCCGTTGCATGTTCTGTGCAGTCACCAAAGGAAAACCGGGTGGTATCATTGACCACGATGAACCGCGTAGGCTCGGAGAAGCGGTTGGCGCGCTAAAACTCAAGCATGTCGTGATTACTTCCGTTAACCGTGATGATCTCCCCGATGGCGGTGCAAGTGTATTCACCGCGTGCATCGAAGAATCCCGTCGGCATAGCCCCGGCTGCACAGTCGAAGTGCTCATCCCCGACCTTGAGGGCAATTGGGACGCCCTCGCCGAGATCGCTAAAGCAAGACCTGATGTGCTGAATCATAACACGGAGACCGTTCCGCGTCTCTATCGCCGAGTTCGTCCCTATGCGGACTATCAGCAAACTTTAGCACTCTTGCGTCGCAGCAAAGAGATAGACGCCACTATGTTGACGAAATCAGGGTTGATGGTCGGTTTAGGAGAGGATGTCAGCGAACTGTTGGAAACCATGCAGGATATTCGCAATACCCATTGCGACATCTTGACGATTGGGCAGTATCTTTCACCCACCCCGCGCCATCTGCCGATTAAGCGTTATTATACACCGACGGAATTTAAGGAATTAAAGGAAGCCGGCATGGAGATGGGATTTCGTCATGTGGAATCCGGTCCACTTGTTCGGAGTTCTTATCATGCAGATGAACAGACACGGCTTGTTGACACGAATGTTTTACCAGCCAAACTTTGAGGAGTAGAAATGATCTATCAACATCTGTTTGACCGTGTAAAGGAAAAGAAGGTGGTGCGTGCTGCGCTCATCGGAAGCGGACACTTTGGCACCGCAATCGTCACGCAGGCACAGAGCATTCCCCTGTTAGAAATTCCCGTCATCGCCGATAGAAATATTGAGGCTGCCCGACGCGCCTATCAACGCGCAGGGATAATAGACGAAGCGATCGTGGTTTGTGACAATCGTGCAAGTGCGCTTCGTGCCATCGAATCTGGCAAATTTGTCATCGTTGAAGATAGCATGATTGCGATGGAGTTACCAGTAGATGTTATCGTCGAATCAACAGGTGTGCCGGAGGCGGCGGCTTGCCACGCATACCACGCAATTGAAAACGGTAAACATGTCGTCATGATTAGCAAAGAGATGGATGTTGTCATTGCACCCATTCTCAAACATTTGGCGGACAGAGCGGGGGTTGTGTACACTCCAGTTGACGGCGATCAACACGGTGTGCTCATTGGTCTCATATCTTGGGCGCGGAGTCTGGGGTTGGAAGTGCTCTGTGGGGGCAAGGCTCGTAATGCAGAATTTGTACACGATGAAGCGAAGAGGATTGTGTCTCACGGTCGGCATTCGGTTACCTTAACGGAAGAGGAGATGTGGGCACTAAATCCCATCTCTAGTGGACAGGCTGACCGTTACATCAAAGCACGGCGAGAGATTTCCGCAAAACTACCGCAAATCTCGAACTCAGATCGCTGCGAAATGGCGATTGCTATGAATGCCACGGGATTGCTGCCCGACACACCCACGTTGCATGTCCCCGTGGTTCGTATCCGCGAGCTCCCCGAAGTCCTCTGCCCGATAGAGGAAGGTGGAATTCTTCAAGTACGCGGGGCAATCGATGCCGTAACCTGCCTTAGAAGTGCCAATGACTCAGGGCTAGGCGGCGGTGTTTTCGTGGTTGTATCTTGCGAGAACGACTATTCGCGGGACATCTTGACAACCAAGGGACTGATTCCAAACAGTCGAGGTTCAACGGCACTAATCTACCGTCCCTACCACCTTTGCGGTGTAGAGGCTCCAATATCAATACTCTGCGCGGGGCTGCTCAACGTCCCCACAGGTAGTACCACTGTGCAACCGCTTGTTGACCTCGTTGCGAAATCGAAACGCGCTTTCAAGAAGGGCGAGATTATCGACAGCGAACTCGACGCATTAATTACACCCGCCAAGCCAGTAACAGATGGCAACCCCGTGCCTTTTTACATGCTGGCGGGTAATCAATTCTCGCAAGATGTTCCCGCGGGAACCCTTATCACCTGCGAAATGATTTCCCAACCATCAGATTCGACCCTCTGGTCGCTGAGGGCACAACAAGAGGCGCACTTTTCGGTAGACCATGCGAATTCGTAGTTTGGCGATTATCGCTGTTTTCACGATGGAATGACTTTATTGAATCCGAGCCGATCTTCGCCGTGAATGACCATCAGCGTGTGGTTCGGCGAGTCCCATTGGAGGACCTTGACAATCGGGACAATGACGCGCACGGCCAAACCGATTCGCCGTTTATCCGAGCGGTTTGGCTCAGAGTGATGAACCGTTCGTTCATTGAAAAGAATGAATTCGCCCGGCTGCATTTCAAGATTAACCGCGTTGCTGATATCAATGTAATCGAGGTCGCCCATTTCGCCGAAAGCCATATCCGCAGTGGCTTTAATGTGGGGCACAACCCGTCGATGAGAGCCGGGAACAATTTGAATGCAGCTGTTCTCGACAGTTGCCGGGTCAATCGCAATCCAAGCGGAAATGATGATGGGCGGCTCAAGGGGCCAGTAGTTGAAGTCTTGGTGCCAGGGGATTTCTTTAGCACCGGGCTCTTTGACAAAGAAGTTGGTCCGCCAAAGTAACAGATCGGGGCCGTACAAACAAGCCATACGTTCAACGATAGACGGATGCGTTGCCAATTTATAGATGAGTTCGTTGTCCAAATGACGATTATGCACGCGGTTTTTATGGTTAGGGGCATCAGCCTCAAGAACCTGCTCAACGCCGCTCCGGAGGTCAGCCATCTCTTCAGTGCTGCATAAAGAATACGGGCCAAGGTAGCCTTGCGTCCGAAAGTGTGTCATTTCATCGGTCATCAAGCTGATGTTTTTTTCCGTACTTTTGATGGACATCTGTGATTTTCTCCTTGCATGATTTCTAGTTTGACGTACCATTGTACTTAACGTCCCAAAGACTGTCAATCCCTATTTTTGCTTGACAATCCTTACCCTCAAGGGTATTATAATCTTTCCGATAATCCATAGAACCACTCAGGATAATAAGGATGGCCAGCTCAGAGGAATTAATTTCTTGTAGAAATTGCAATGCACAGATTCCCCAGCAAAAATTCCTGGACGCATATAAAGTTTGTCCGAAATGCAATCATCATCATTACATCAATGCCTATGAACGGCTAAATCTCTTGGTCGATGAAAGCAGCTTTGAATCGTATGATGATGGGCTGTTCTCAATTGATCCCCTCGGCTTTCCTGAATATGGTCCAAGTCTGCAACGGAGTATTGCGAAAACAGGGCTTCGATCGGAAATACTTGCCGGCATCGCCAAAGTTGGCGGATATTCGACAGCAATTGCAATTGGAGATCTTGGAATTAAAGGTGGAAGCTTTGGCTCAGTCATCGGCGAAAAGATGACACGCTGCATTGAACGCGCAACTGACAAAAAACTTCCATTGATTACCGTTTCTGTGAGTGGTGGCATGAGAATGCAGGAAGGGACCTTGTCGCTGATGCAAATGGCGAAAACAGCTGCTGCCTGTGTGAAGCATTCTCAAGCCGGACTCTTTTATATCTCCGTGATGACAGATCCGACGTATGGTGGTACAACTGCTAGCTTTGCATCACTTGCTCATGTAATTCTCGTTGAGCCCGGTGCCCGTGTTGGATTCGCCGGACCTCGAGCAACTGCAAGCCTTCGAGAAAAGTTGCCGGATAACTACCAGAAAGCGGAATTCCTCCTTGACCACGGGTTGGTTGATCGAATCGTGCCGCGCAACGAAATGCGATCGCTTCTCATTGACCTTCTCGACTTCTGTTCTCCATAATTAAGCATAGTTTTTGCAAGCGAGAAGCCGTTTCACCATACCAATTCCACAACTCAATACCAAAACATTATAAACAGGAGTTATAGCACAATGAATCTTGTCATAGTTGAATCGCCAACCAAAGCGAAAACTATCTCAAAATTCTTACCAAAAGAATACACTGTCACATCTTCTTATGGACATATTCGTGACTTGCCGAAAAGCACACTTGGAGTTGATGTCGAGAATGACTTTGACCCACAATACCGTATACCGAATGATAAGCGAAAGATCACGACGGACTTGAAAAAACTTGCCAAGAAAGCGGATAAAATTTACTTCGCAACTGACGAAGACCGTGAAGGTGAAGCCATCGCATGGCATCTCAGCCACATCTTAGAAAAAGATGCCAACAACGTGGAGAAAAAACGGATTACATTTCATGAAATTACGAAACCCGCTATTTTGCAGGCACTCAAAGAACCGCGAGATTTGGATCTCAACAGGGTTGATGCGCAGCAAGCTCGGCGCGTTCTCGATCGGTTGGTTGGCTATGAACTTTCTCCGTTTCTGTGGAAAAAAGTCGCCCGTGGCCTTTCGGCAGGGCGTGTGCAATCGGTCGCGCTTCGTATGATTGTTGAACGCGAAAGGGAAATTCAGAAATTCAAGCCACAAGAATACTGGAGCCTAGCTGCATTTCTGTTCAAAGATTCCGCTAAAGATATATTTGAAGCACTGCTTAGGAGCAAAGCTGGCAAGGTCTACAAAAAACTAGGCATCAAAAGCAAAGCGGAAATAGATGAGATTCTCGAAGATTTGGAAGGTGCGACGTACAAAGTTGCGAAAGTTGAAAAAAAGGAACGAAAGGGAAACCCGCTTCCGCCATTTACCACGCCAACCCTTCAAATCACCGTACATAATCGATTGGGGTACTCTTCGAGACAGATCATGCTTATCGCGCAACAGCTTTATGAAGGGATCGATCTTGGGAAACTTGGCCAAACCGGTCTCATTACTTACATGAGAACAGACTCGGTAAACTTGTCCGAGCAATTCTTAGAAAATGCGCGCGAATATATAAACGAAGAGTTTGGCCCTCCATACCTGCCTGGAAAGCCACAGTACTATAAAACCAAATCAAAAAATGCCCAGGAAGCTCATGAAGCCATTCGCCCAACCGACGTGTCAAAAACCCCTAATTCGATTCGTCAATACCTAGACGCTAACCAATTAAAGGTCTACGAACTCATCTGGCAACGCACGATCGCTTCTCAAATGAATCCTGCAATCTATGATGCAACGAGTATGGACATTGTCGCGGAAGAAACGAGTTACGTTTTTAGGGTAAGCGGTGCCACGTTAAAGTTTGACGGGTTTCAAAAGGTATATCCTGTAAAACGAGAAGAGAAGATCCTTCCTGATTTGAATGAAGGGGACGTTCTGAATTTAAAAGAACTCAAGCCCGCTCAACACTTTACGGAGCCTCCGCCCCGTTATTCTGACGGTTCACTCGTAAAGGAATTAGAAGAAAAAGGTATTGGACGACCATCAACCTATGCGCCAATCATCTCAACTATACAAACTCGAAATTATGTGGAAAGAAATGATGCGAAACGATTCGAGCCAACCGAAATCGGATTTTTAGTCAATGACGTATTGGTTCAACACTTTAAAGATATTGTTGACTACACATTTACCGCTCGCATGGAAGAGGAGTTGGACGAAATCGCGGCGGGAAAAATGGAGTGGAAAAAATCAATTCGCGTATTTTATGAACCCTTTAAAGAAAATCTCGAAAAAAAGAATGAGTCGGTCAAACGGGAAGACATAATGAAACAGCGTGAGGTTGGTGTGGACGCTGAAACAGGTCTTACAGTAATCGCACGTTATGGTCGATTTGGTTCATTCGTTCAGCTTGGGGAATGGAGTGATGAGGATAAAAAAGCAAAGAAGAATAAACCGAAAAGTGCCTCACTGAAGAAAGACCAAAGCATTGAAACCATTACCCTTCAAGAAGCACTTAAACTTCTGATTTTACCACGAGTTGTGGGACAAAATGGAGACGGGGAAGATATTGTCGTCAATACGGGGCGTTTCGGTCCGTATCTCAAAGCGGGAAAAGTAACGGTCTCCTTACCCGAAACGATGGATGCATACGAAATCACACTCAAGGAATGTCAAGAACTAATCAAAAATGCTGATGAAATTAAGAAGAAACAAGCTGAGCCGATCGCGGAGTTGGGCAAAGATCCGAACTCGAAAGGCACTATCTTGGTAAAAAACGGACGTTTTGGGCCATACATAACAGATGGCAAAACAAACGTATCAGTCCCCAAAGCCGTAGATGCGAGAGACGTAACGCTTGAAATGGCAATTGAAATGTTAGAGAAGAAACGCAAGGCTCCCAAACGCAACTCGACTCGTAAAAGAACTCGAAAAAAATGATCGAAGTCTTCGAAGTTGGCATGAGCTATAAGCGGCACATTGATGTTCTTCACGACATCAGTTTCCAAGTCGAAAAGGGTGAGTTCGTTTTCCTCGTTGGGCCAAGCGGCGCGGGTAAGACAACAGTGCTTCGCATCTTATGCCGTGAATTAATCCCAACTTCAGGACAGATTATCATCGCTGGCCAAAATCTGTCGAGGCTTTCACGTGCCCAAATTCCGTACTTGCGTCGAAAAATAGGCATGGTCTTTCAGGATTTCAAGCTGCTACCAAATAAGACGGTTCAAGGAAATATTGCACTCGCTATGAAAGTGGCGGGGACTCCGCGATCGGAAATTCGGCTGACTGTGAATCAACTTTTGCATCAGATGAGCCTCGTTCACCGTAGAGACGCTTTGCCGGAAGAAATATCGGGAGGCGAACAACAACGGGTTGCTATCGCAAGGGCAATTGCGAATAACCCATCAGTCCTGCTTGCTGATGAACCGACGGGAAACTTGGATCCCAAGCTGTCGCTGGAAATCATGCACCTCTTTGAGAACTTTAACTTTCAAGGAACAACAGTATTGGTAGCAACCCACGATCTTGCGCTTGTACAACAACTTGGTAAGCGTGTGATTCGGATTGAAGACGGCCGAATCGTTGAACAATGGTAGAACTCAGCGCAAGTAGATCCTCGTTCAGGTATCAAAACTAAAGAAAGACCCAGACACAACCAATATGTGGGAGTGTGAGGCTCCTGCCGAACCTAATTGAAAGCTCGGCGGGAGCCTCGCCCTCCCAGACCACCTGAACGGTTACGTTTTCAATAACTCACACCAAGCGTCTAAAAGCGTGTCTTAAAAATACGAAATCGACAAGGTTCAGACAGGCTCTAACACTTACTTTCATCCCTCCTTCTGCTTATGTGGTACCACCTACTTGACGAAACTCTCTCCAATATCAGGCATAGCGGATTCGTCAGTCTTTTGAGTGTTGTGATTATTGCCTTTACAATTGCCATTACAAGTGCTTTGGTTCTTGTCGGTAATTATTTGAAGCAGGAAGTTGAAGACCTTAAAGACGAACCCGCAATTATTGTATTTCTGAAAGACTCGCTGGATGACTCAGCCGGAAAAGAACTCCAGAGTCGGATTCAGGCAGACCGACGGATTGCGTCGGTGACTTACGTATCCAAAGCTGAGGCACTCACCCGAACCAAGAAAGCATTTGGTGAATTGGGGGAAATCATCATGCAAGGGTTTGAAGATATTAACCCACTTCCTGCATCCTTAGAGGTTCATCTTGAGGCAGATTTCCTCAATCGCGAGGTATTGAAGCAACTGGTCGCGCAAATCCAATCCTTTCCTGAAGTTGAGGATGTCACCTATGAACAATTCAGTTCCGATTTTATTCGCAAAGCAGAATTAGTGATTCTCGGATTCAGCGGATTGATGGGCGGGGCGTCAGTCATCATCGTTTCTTTTTCGATTATGCTTACGACTTACTTTCGTCGCCAAGAGATTCAGGTCGTGCGTTTGATCGGGGCGACCCGATGGTATATCCGTATTCCGCTTATCCTCCAAGGCATCTTTTTAGGATTTACGGGAAGTTTATCAGGAGTGGTCTGCTTCTACATTATATTTCGCCTGTTCACGCCAAGGCTTGGAGAGCTCGAGTTTTTACCCTTTAATCAACTCATCTTCATTTTGCTAGGTGGCGTCTTACTGGGACTGTTAGGGAGTGTCCTTCCAGTACATAAGTATCTGAATGTTTAGCTTGCTTTATTTGGTTGCCTCCTATGCTTGTTGGTCTTTGATGGCTAGATTTTACCGCTTGCGAGTAGAAATTTCCAAAGGTTACTGGATCTCAAGCCACGCCGCAAATCGAGCCAACTACCGGTTCCTTTCCCAGATCCAAAGACAAACTCCTCCCCTGCGGGTGAGAATTGCAGAAAATATCGATTGATTGAGGATGGTATCTGGAACACTGGCAACAACTGAGGCGATTTGCATCAAGGGGCAGAAACCCACCTCGACCACGGCAGTCGATAATCTAAGCTGAAATAGCTATACCAAAGTTCACGAATCACTTGAGCCTGGGTCAGGTCGTAGATTCGTCTCGTCTTTAAGCCCCTTAACATATAGGCGTCGTCGTGTTGTAAGCAATTAACAGTGTGAGGACAATCGCCCAAGTTGCCACGGGATGGTGATGATAGTTATGTTCCAGATGCCAATTATCTTTCAAATCTTTTATACCATTGTTTTCAACTCCCCATTTCAGATGAACAATCCGTCTGACCCAGTCCGGGTCCGGGTCAGGGTGTGTTGTGGCACACAGGAAGATTTGTGTCCCACTCGAATCGGAAAAACCACCTTAAACCCGTGTAACGGGATGTCCCAATCGAGACTGAGGTGTAAATCGAAAACCGGGTAGGTATTTAAAACAACTCCACGGTCTGGGTCATAGTCCTTGACGGGGACCACGTGCTCGGACAGAGTCTCAATTTCTTGATATAATGTTGTTCTCTTGTCCTTCACCCGTCCCACGAGATACACCCCGTTCTCTCTTGTTCTCTGCGAACCTACTTTTAATAGATCTCTATGCCCTTATCACTCTCCTTAAGGGAGTCTGACTTAGGGATTTCTCTAACTTCCTTCTAATGCACTTCACGAATGGGTTAAGTTCAGTCTTTACCTCGACATCTATCTTATCTTTCGGACAAAATTGAGAGCAAAAGTTGAATTTTAGCGTTGAGTATGGTTATGAATACTCAATACTTACCAGAAGCTGAAGTATTAGTCGAAAGACTGGACGACATACCATTATTGATTGCACTCCAACAACAGATAGGTCTTGGTGACCTCATTGATGAAGTGATTCCCCGTCATGGTTCACACCTTGGGCTGTCAATTGGCCAACTCGTTGTCGGTTGGAACGCCTATATTCTCTCAGAAGGCGACCACCGAAAAGTCGCTGTTGAGGATTGGGCCGTAGAGCACCAACAGATTCTATCCGAACGGCTTGGCATGCTGTTACGCCGCACCGATTTCAAAGCCTGCCCTCGAGCGTAGCGAAGGGATGACCGACTCAGTCAAGTGCTTTCTCACCTCGCCAACGAAGTCGCTTGGCGAAAAATCGAGAACAAGCTGTGGCAGAATAGCGTTAGTGTGTACAGTTTAATACCGGAACGGGTCCGGCTGGATGCGAGTCGAGTAAGCGGCTATCACACACCGACTGATGATAGTTTAATGCAGCACGGGTATAACCCGAATCCACAAAGCCTTGCCCAAGTGAAGTTGATGGCGGCTTCAATCGACTGTGGGACATCGGGACATCTTCTTGCCACGGATGTGGTGTTTTAAGAGCAAGCGGATGACCCATTGTATCTGCCGATGATAAGTCGTATGCGTCAGACATTTAATCAACGGGGATTGCTGTACGTCGGCGACAGTAAAATGAGTGCCCTTAAGATACGCGCTGAACTTGCACGCGGGGGTGATTTCTACCTCGTTCCTTTAGCGAAAGTCGGTGATGTGCCCAAGCTGTATGAGCAATGTATCGAGCAGATTCGCTCATCCGAGCAACAAGCCACCTTAATCTACAGTACCGAAAGATAAGATCTATATGACCTATTGGCTGTGCTATAAGAGAAACCACAACCCAGATGCATTGCTTTATTAGCTACGGGCATTTCGGTGGATTAACCTGATTCAATGTGACGGGGCTTACAACTGTCTCCATTAACCATACCATTCTAGTCTGACGTATCAGTCTAAGATGTCCATCTCATCTCAAGATATGCGCCATTTCCCTTTGCTTCCCACCCCACCCTTTCGGGTGACGCAGTTAAGATAAGACTTATGATGATGGGTTATCATAGCAGGAATCAAACCTGCATTGCATTAGAGCTTGTTAGAGCGCACTATTGCTTACGTGGCGCACTTGTGGCGGAATTGTTGACCTTAATCGGCTTAGGATAGAGCCAATAGAGTATGGCCTGGTTGGGCTCAAGCGACTCGGTGCTATACTGAAACCCAATCTCCCCTTGTGCGCCTCCAACGGCATTGGTGGCATTGGCGAGATTGAAATTGGCCCCGCCTCCTGTCAAGCTTGTGTGGATGTCATTGGGAGGGTTGTAAGCCTGAATGCGGTAGTGCGCCATAGGAAACCCACTGAAATAGAACGCTGGAAGGGGATTCGTGGCGGTGTCTATGTGAATAGCTACCACAAAATCGTCGGAAGTTCCGTCGGCGTTGTCGTTGTTCCACAGGTTGCCCCCATTCAAAACAACGAACGATGAACTATAGACAAGCCAATTAATCGCTGGTCTATTATCATCAGGATTGGTGCCGGAGGTGAAGTTGGTGACGATGCCAAAGTCATTCGTTGTCAGTGCACCTCCTACATTTCCTGCGGTCGTAAGGATTGTTTGCGCCTCGCTGTCGTTGACGCTTGTCAGAAAAGCCAGCATAACACCCATAATACCTCGATTTCGCCCGAATAATCCGGTAAATGAGGCAGCTTGTCATCGCGTTGATACCCAATGTTCATCACGGTTTTCGCCGGTTGCAAAGGTATAGATTGGCAGCGAAGACCTTACGCGCCTCAATCGTCACCGGCTTTTATCCCGATTTTGTCACCGCCGACGGGGCAGGTTCTGATTCCTCAGAAGACCATCGACTACCGACCAACGGATAAGTTAGTGCTCATTATCT